>CAZBJQ010000098.1:0-10365 GCA_964492235.1 uncultured Anaerolineaceae bacterium
TTTACACCACTTCATGAGACATTATCGTCGAGGAGCGCCCTATGCTTGTTGGCTCAGCCAAAGACTGTGATGAGTCAAGTCTGACAATTGACTGCATGAAGCACCGTACACGCCTGACGGACCTGGGCGCCGCTCGCATGGATCTGTGACCTCTCGCCCCCGAGGGTATGTGCGGTTGCCTCGCATAGACGTATTGAATCGGCCCGCGGCCTGCCAAAACCTGCCAATTCGTGCCACACCCTGGGCTTCCGGCCCTGGTAGACGATCAAGTCGTCAGAGAGGCGCGATCATCTGCCGTTGGTCAACCTAACCGCCCAGCATGCACCTAGCGGGCATGCAGTCTCCTCCAAGGTGCGGAGCTCGACCCGACGAGCACCACACCGCCAACCGCTGATCGGCGGGGTCCCCCACCCCCTACCTCCGCCCCAATCACAGGCCGAGAACCCTCCCCGCAGTAAAGCCTGTTATCTCCCCAGGGCACTGAAGAGCGCTTCACCTATCCAGGCGCAGTTTTCGGCGGGCGAGCGGCCCTGCGGTTTCCCTTCGGGCCGCTCGCCCGCCGGATTCCCTGTGACCGGTAGGCACGTCAAGGATCCACGACATGGGTGGACTCAGGCCTATAATGCCCCCATGCCCTCCCCCACCCCCGTCATCCACACCCACCGGCTGACCAAGGTCTACACCGTCTCCGAGCGCGAGGCCGGGATGACGGCCGCGCTGCGCAGCCTGGTGCGGCGTCGCACGGAGGACGTGCGGGCGGTCGATGGGATCTCGTTCGACCTGGCGCCGGGCGAGATCGTCGGGTTCCTTGGGCCCAACGGCGCCGGCAAGACGACGACGCTCAAGATGCTCTCCGGTCTGCTCCACCCGACCGACGGGACGCTGTCGGTGCTCGGCTTCACGCCCTCGAAGCGCGATAAGGCCTTCCTGCGCCAGATCACGCTGGTCATGGGCCAGCGCAACCAGCTGGTGTGGGATATCCCCGCCGTCGACTCGTTCGAGCTCAACCGCGCCGTCTACCGCCTATCGGACGCCGACTATCGGCGCACGCTCAGTGACTTGACCGAGCTGCTCGACCTCGGCCCGCTGCTCAAGAAGCCCGTGCGCAACCTGTCGCTCGGCGAGCGGATGAAGTGCGAGATCGCCGCCGCCCTGCTCCACCGGCCGCGGGTCGTCTTCCTCGACGAGCCAACGATCGGCCTCGACGTCACGATGCAGCGACGCATCCGTTCCTTTCTCGCTGACTACAACCAGCATTTTGGCGCCACGGTTCTTCTTACCAGCCACTACATGGCCGACGTCGAAGCGCTGTGCCGCCGGGTGATCGTCATCCACCACGGCCGGCTGCTGTTCGACGGCGACCTTTCCACCCTGCTCGATCGTTTCTCCACTCACAAGACCATCACCGTCCAGCTCGAGACCTGCCCGGATCGCCTCGAAGGCTACGGCGAGGTCGTGTCGTGTGAGGATGGACTGGTGACCTTGCGCGTGCCCAAGGCGGAGACGCCCCGCCTGACCGCCCGGCTGCTGGCCGACCTGCCGGTGATCGACCTGACGGTCGACGACCCGCCGATCGAAGAGGTCATCGAACGCGTCTTCACGCAGGAGGAGGCGTGAGCGCCGCCCCGGATCCTGCGCGGGACGGAATCGGCATCCGACATCTCGGGCGGCTTTACCTGCAGCAGATGAGGACCTCCTTCGCCGCCATGTTGCAGTACCGGGCGGCGCTGCTGATCTGGCTGATCAGCCAGGTGCTCGAGCCGGTGATCTATCTCGTCGTGTGGTCGACGGTGTCGCAGGCCAGCGGCGGCAGCGTCGGTGGGTACACGACCGGCGACTTCGCCGCCTACTTCATCGCCCTGATGCTGGTCAACCACCTGACCTACACCTGGATCATGCACGAGTACGAGTACCGGGTGCGGGAGGGCACGCTCTCAGCGGCGCTGTTGCGGCCGGTCCATCCGATTCATGCCGACATCGCCGATAACATGGCGTCGAAGCTGGTCAGCACGCCGGGCATCCTGCTGGCGGCGATCGGCCTGGTGCTGATCTTCCACCCGGATTTTCACCTCGTGCCCTGGGCGGCTCTGGCTTTCATCCCAGCGGTTGTGCTGGCCTTCGTGCTGCGTTTCCTGGTCGAATGGTCGCTGGCGCTGGCGGCGTTCTGGACAACGCGGGTCAGCGCCATCAACCAGATGTACTTCCTGGCGATGCTGTTCTTCTCGGGCGAACTGGCGCCGCTCTCGCTCTTCCCACCGTCCATACAGGCCATCGCCTTCCTGCTTCCCTTCCGCTGGATGATCTCGTTCCCGGTCGAGCTGCTGCTGGGCCACCTGACGCCGGAACAGACGCTGACGGGGTTTGCCGCTCAAGCACTCTGGATCGGAGTGAACTACCTGTTGCTGCGCCTGGTCTGGCGGGCGGGGGTGCGGGTGTACGCGGCGGTGGGCGCATGAGCCGACTGCGGCTGGTGTGGACCTTCTTGCGGGTGGGCGTGATGGGCGAGGCCGCCTACCGGGTCAACTTCGGTGTGCGGCTGCTGCAATCGCTGCTCGGGCTAGTGACGGCCCTCGGCGGGCTGTTCGTGGTGTTTTCGTACACCGACACGCTCGGCGGGTGGGGCCCGGACGAAGTCGTGGCGCTGGTGGGCGTATATATCCTGGTCGGCGGAATGATCGGGCTGATCATCCAACCGAGCATGCAGGCCTTCATCGAGTCGGTGCATGAGGGCACACTTGACTTCACGCTGGCCAAGCCGGAGGAAGCGCAGCTGCTGGTGAGCATCCAGAGCGTCGACATCTGGGAGGTGTTGAACATCGCCCTGGGGGTTGGCGTGCTCGGCGTGGCGCTGCGCCGGCTGGGCGAGGCGGTCGGGCCGGCGCAGGCGGCCACCTTCGGTGTGCTGCTCGTCGCCGGCGGCGTGATCGTGTACGCCTTCTGGCTGATGCTGGCGACGCTCTCGTTCTGGTTCGTCCGGGTGGAAAACATCCTGGTGATCTTCCAGAGTGTGTACGAGGCCGGGCGTTGGCCGGTGAGCATCTACCCGGGGTGGCTGCGTTTTGGGTTGACATTCCTGATCCCGGTGGCCTTCGCCGTCACCGTGCCGGCCGAAGCGCTGACCGGCCGTCTTAGCTGGCCAACGGCGCTGGTCGCCATAGGGCTGGCGGGGCTGCTACTGGTGGCCTCCCGCCTGGTGTGGCGGACCGGGCTGAGACGGTACTCCGGGGCCTCGGCTTAGTCACGGCCTGCCTCTCCGCTCTCTCGTCCTTCACCGACCCGCACGGCCCTCCGGCAAAGTCTCGGGGCCCTTCGTCCCGGGTTTGTTTGCCGGGGTCTTCGGCCGCCACCTCCGTGGAGATCGCCCTCGCCCTCCTGCTCCCCGCGCCTCCACTGGTCCAAGATCGATGGCAACCACCCGGGGAGGCACCCGCCAGGCCGTTGAACGCACTGCGCCGCGCGTCTCGGCGGGTGAGCGGTTGCCTGCTGCCCTGGAACAAGCTCAAGCACCGAGGAGCATCCCTGGCCTTACCCGCAACTCAGGCCTCCGGCTTCATCCGGCTCTCACCGTCAACAGTGGTGGACCGCCCCGAAACCGGGCCCGTCTCAGATGTTTTGAACCCATACACCGTCTTGACGACGGCGTGGTCTGGGATAGAATGGCGGAAATGCCTGCGCTGCCAGCCCTCACCCTGAACAACAGCGCCAATCCCGACGGCCCACGCGCCGCCGGTGAGTCGGGCTAGGTTGTGCCAGACGGAAGTCCTGCGCCCGTAGCCCCAGCCGGCGGCTGGGGCTTTTAGTTTCCCCGTACGGGGAGAGGAGCTCGAATGGCCATCTCCGACACGCAACCGGTCACCGTCGTCCCGACGGAGAACCTGGTTCCGGTCAGCGACCACTTGCGCCGCCTGGCGCCGATCCCGCCGTCGCGCATGTTCCTAATCAACAAGCGGCTGGCGGTCTACCTGCAGAAGAACCCCAGGGGAGTGACCTTCGACGCTTCGCAAGGAGACGGCGGGGCCAGCCTGCCTGGAGTCCCGGCCGAGATCATCGACCGCGCCGCAGCCCTGCAGCGTGAGCACGGCTCGGCCTACGACATGCCCTACGGCACGGACCTCTTCCGCAGGGCGGTCGTCGAGCGCTACTGGCAGCTCGACGCCGCCAGTGGACTCGGCCCCGGGAATGTCCTGGCCACCGTCGGCGGGCGCGACGCCCTGGTGCGCGCCTTCGACGCCATGCTCGCTCTCGGCCATGGACGCACCGGCGACCTGGTCGTCGTCACCCGCGTCCCGTGGATCTCGTACAATTGGGGGCCGTATGGAGTCGGCGCCAATGTCCTGCTGGCGCCTGGATCGCCCGAGGACGGCTGGGCATACACCGAAGAGGCGCTACGCGCCTGCGCCGAGGCGGCGGCCCGCCTCGGCCGCAAGATCGCCGGCGTCATCGTCACTAGCCCGGACAACCCCACCGGCAAGGAGCTTTCGCCCGAGCGCCAGGTGGCGCTCGGCAAGGCTGCCTTGCGCCTCGGGGCGGCCTTCGTCCTCTACGATTGGATCTACCACACCGTCACCGATCATTCCCCGATGGACCTCAACGCTTTCGTCGCCGCCTTCGACGCCGCCGAGCGGCCGCGCCTGATGTTCCTCGACGGCCTGACCAAGTCGCTCGGCGCCTCCAACATCCGCAGCGCCCACCTGATCGCCTCGGCCAGCGTGGTCGAATACCTCAGCGCCCGTGCCTCGCATGCCGTGATCCCGCCGTTCTACGGGACGGCCGTCGCCATCGCCGCCTACGAGGCCGGCTTCCTGGAGGTTGCCCGCACCATCAACGAACCGACCAGCGCCAGCCGGGCGGTGATGCGCCGCTTCATTGCCGACCGCGGCCTGACCGCCATTCTCGATCAGGGCTACTACGCCTTCATCCATGTGGGGAGGTGGCTCGGGCAGCGAGGCTGGAAGGACAGCGAACCGCTAGGAGAGTACCTGGCGGAGGTGCATGGCCTGGCCATCGTGCCCGGCGCGTTCTTCTCGGCCTTCGGCGGCGAATGGATCCGCTTCTCGTACGCCACGCCGCCCGAGCGCACGTTGGGCGCCGCCCGCCGTCTGATGGAGGGGCTCGATGCCCTGGTCGCCGGCTGAGATCCAGCGCTTCGCCGACCGTGTGCGCCACGCCCGCCAGGCGGCGGTAGAGCAGAACCCGTCCGGCGGGACGACCGGGCTCGAGCTCGAGTGGAATCTGCTCGACGCGCGCTTCCAGCCGCTGCAGCGCGTCGGGGCCGGCCCGGCGGCGCGCTCCTTCGCCGACGTTTTCCGCGACGACCTGCTGCCCGATTGGATGGCCGAGCGCACGCAGCTCGAGGTCTTCCATTGGATGATCGAGTGGACGACTAGGCCGCACTACTCGCCGTGGCTGACCATCGCCGAAGGCCGCCTGCTCGAGGCCTGCCAGATCAACGCCCTGCGCAAGGGCAGCCAGCAGTTCGGCGAGAGGCTGTACGCCTGGCATGGCAATCTGCTGGCCCGCGTGGACGTCGGCCACGGCTCGATCCCCGGGGGCTGGAACCTGGCAAAGCGCCGCTATCTCGAGCGATGCGTCGACCTTTACGGCGCTTCCCTGGCGACGGCCGGGATCCATGTCAACCTGACGCTGCCCGAGCCGCTGCTGGCGTGGGACTTCATGCATCGCCCTCCGTCGAGCAGCCGCAGTGGTCATCTCGACTCGTTCAAGAATCGCGTCTATATCGATCTGACCCGCCGCATGCGCGCCTTCAGCGCGCTGTTCATCGCCACCACGGCCAGCACGCCGCTTCGCACCGACGTGCGGCACGGCAAGCCTGTGGTGTGTCTATCCAGCTTCGACTCGGTGCGGAGCCTGACCTTCCCCAGCCCGGAAGCCCTCGACCTGCCCGGGCTGTATCGCTCCCACAGGGACTACCTGCGCCTCTCCTACGATCTGGTGCGGCGCGGCATCCGCTTCGGCAATAACAACTGGACCCCCGTACGGGCGCGCTCCTTCGCCGAACCGGTCGAACGCCTGATATCGGTCAGCAGCGACCAGCTCGAGTCGCTTTACCGGCAGGGGCTGTACGCGCCGGGGGAAGAGGCCTCGCTCGAGGCGATGGCGCGGCGGGTCGTCGAGCAAAACCTGCGCTCCCGCATCGATCTGCCGATGGCGCGCGTCGAGCTGCGCACCGACGAGGGCGGCCACTCGTTTGACCTCGACCTGGCCAGCCTGACGATGCAGGAGCTCCTGCTCCTGCGGCTGTACGGCGATCGATCGTTCGGCCGGCCGGTCCACGACGACCCCGCCGGGATGCGCCGCTACCGCCGCAACGAGGCGGCCGCGGCTCGCGGCGGATTGCGGGCTGAGATCGAGAATCCGATGGACGGCCGGCGAATCGGCATGCGCACCTACATGAAGTGGGCGCTGGAGGCGGTCGGCCCGCTGGCGGAGGCGCTCGGCGCCGCCCGCGACCTGGCGCCGCTTCAGGCCATGGCCGAGGGCGGGCCCAACACCGCCGAATTGCTGCGCGGCGAGGTGCGCCGGGCTTTGGGCCGCCGCACCGACGTGCCGCTGGAAGTGCTATGCGACCTGGCCGAGGCACGCGAGCAGGTGGTAGCCCGCGACATAGAGGCCATCGCCGCCGTGCTGCCGACCCTCGGCGCCGAAGCCGACGGCCTGCGGGACCTGTGGGATCGGGCGCGTGATCTGGCGCACCATCAGCCCGGTGCCTCGATCCGCTTCCGCCCGGCAGCAGGAGCGGCAGTTGAGATCACTTACCCCGACAAGCCGACCGAGATCGTCGACCTGGCGCGGGCGCTGATCCGCATCCCCTCGGTCAGCGGCGCGCCGCCCGAACGCCAACGGCCGGAGGCCATCAACCGCGCGGCGACCTTCCTGCTCGACACGCTACAGATGACCGGCCTCGACGTGCGCAGCTTCGAAACGGGACGCTTCCCTGCGGTCCTGGCCAGATTCCCGGGAGCCCAGCGACCCGCGATTCTTCTCTCCGGCCACTTCGATGTGGTCGAGCCAGATCCGGACGAGTCCCAGTTCGAACCGCGCTTGGAAGGCAACTATCTGTGGGGCCGCGGCGCCGCCGACATGAAGACGGTCGTCGCCACCTATGTCATCTGGATGAAGGACACCCTGCGCGCCGGGGGGAACCCTCCGCCGATCGGGCTGCTGCTCGTCGGCAACGAGGAGATCGGCGAGAACGATCCCGACGGCACGCCCCACGTTCTGGCGGCGCTGCAAGCCGAGGACGGGTATGCCCCTCACCTGCTGATCGCCGGGGAGCGCACGGGCGAAAGGGGCGACGAGCTCTTCGGCCAGGTCTGCCTGCAGAATCGGGGACTGCTCAGGCTGGAGATCGTCCTGAGCGGCGCCCGGGCTCACACCGGTTTCGGCAGCTCCGGGGGACTCGAGGCGCGCCTATTACGATTGCGGCATGAGGTGGAGAACGTACTAGCCGCCGGCCTGGCGCAGCCGGCCGATCCTGGCTGGTCGTCGCAGATCGCCTTTCCCTTCGTCCGTCTCGGCGAGCCGGGTATCTTCAACGTCAGCGCCGACCGGGCCGTGCTGGGCGTCGAGGTCCGGCCGATCCCAGCACATGGCGTGGAACATCTTATCGCCGAGGCGCGCAGGGTATGCGAATCCGCCTCGGCCGAGCTGCGCGTGATCGCCGCCGAAGACGGCATCGCCTGTGATCCGGACGATCCCTACGTGAGGGCGCTTGTCGCCGCCGTCCGATCAGCCTCGGGGACGGAGCCGGTCATCGGGCGCAAACTGGCCGCCACCAGCGCGCGTTTCGCGCCGCGTGGTCAGGGCGTCGTCTGGGGGCAGAGCGGGATCGGCCCGCACGCCTCAGACGAGCGGCATTTCATCCCTAGCATCGAGCCCTACTACCGCGCCCTCCAGGCGCTGGCCTCCGAAGCCTCTCGAGTACGGTAGCCACGGACTCTGGCCTGGGTCGCCATCTACGCCCTGCGGCAACGGGGCGCGGTGGTCGCCTGCGCCACGGACGGTTCCTGGGTCGACGGAAGGCACTTCGACGGGCTCAACAACTACATCACGCTGCATCTCGAACAGAGCGCGGGTTTCTCGTGGATACGCTTGCATAGGCAGGGGCTGTGCCAGGCGAGAGGAACAGCCGCGCCATTCGGATCTCGGTCGAGTCAGTGCATGAGCCGACACCGTGGGGACGATGAGCGAGGGCTGCCGCACTTCCCAACCGTCCGAGCCCTCGCGCCTCCCGCCCTCGGGTCAGGACGCAAACCCAGGCGGGAATGGGTAGGGAGGCCGTCGCTCGCACAAAGTCAGGCCTCGCCAATCCGTAGCCAAGTCCGCCGGCTGACCCCATAGCCAGTCCGCAGCCGGGCGAGAGCCGGGAGTTCGGGACAAACCACTTCGGTGTCTCAGTTGAGGCTTCGATCGCCGAGCCTTCCGCGGCGAGGTCAGGACCTCGCAGCCCGTAGCCAACGCTCTCGGCGCCCGGACCGGATGAGCAACTACGGCGCAACCGAGACGCTGAGCCTGGCAGGCTGATCCATATCGGCAGGCAGCAGGATGAGATCTCGGTACTTCCCCGGAGCGCTGCGCCACACCAGGCTGAAGCCCCAACCATGCCAGCGCCAAACGGTCACGCAGCGAGTGCTGCCGTCCGTAGACGCTTCGATCGCCGCCAGTTCCTCCAGACCGTCACCATCCAGGTCGCCCAACTCGACTTCAAGGAGGGGGGCATGCACGGGCGACCCGCCCCACAGATCGCGGTAGGTCCCGCGGCGGTAACCGACGATGAAGGGATGGCTGGTCGCTTCCCCGCCAGGTCCGGCCTTATCCAGCGCCAGTAGCAGCTCGAAGCGGCCGTCATCGTTCGGGTCTCCCAGCGCCAGGTCACGCACACGCCAGTCCGGCGGGGTGCGCCAGACAGACCGCCCCCCCTGGAGGACCTCCACCGCCTCACCCTGACGTCGGATGATCTCAGGGAGTCCATCGCCGGTCAGATCGATCGCCCCGGAGCCGAAGATGCCGCTCCGCTGCTCGCTTGGAACTGCGACGGGTTCGCACTTTTCCACTGAGCAGGCGAAGCCGAGGCGCTCGGGGGGAAGAATGCGTTCGAGCAGGGCGGCCGCATCGTCGGGATTCATCCAACGCGGCCGAGGCGCGGTCCAAAGCGGCAGCGCCTGGACGGCGCGCAGACCCTCTTCGTCGAACAGCAGCCGCAGGGCGAGGCCTTGCGCGGTGTCATCCCAACCCTGGTCGAAGACGAAGTTGCCCAGACTGTAGGCCACAACCTGCGGCGGGTCGTCGGGCGTCTCCCGATCAATCATCCATAAGTCCTGGACGACGTGCGGGTGCGATCCGAGGACGATGTCGGCGCCGGCTGCCAGCAACTCATCCGCCAGTTCCTGCTGCGGCAGGACCGCATGGCGCTGGTATTCCTGCCCCCAGTGCACCAGCACGATGACATGGTCGGCTTCGGCATCGGTATCGCTGACGGCAGCCAGGAGGTCGGCTACGCTGGCGGTGGCGAGGTCGTTCCAGGCGAGGAAGGAAAACCTCAGGCCACCGATCTCGCGCGTGATCGCCTGGTCGCTTTCCACAGGTTCGATGCCCGCCGCCTCCAGCCGGCGTCGGGTCTCGGCCAGGCCCTCGGGGCCGGCGTCCAGGGCGTGGTTGTTGGCCAGGCTGAGCAGGTCGAAGCCGGCGTCGGCCAATATGGTGGGCGTTCCGGGCGGGAGAATGTGCGAGGGCATGGTGGAGGCCGCGGATTCGACCGAGACGACGCCCTCCATATTGCCGATGGCCAGGTCGGCGTCCTGCAACGCCTCAGTGACATGCTCGAAGAGGTCCGGGGTGTCGGCCAGCTCGCCTCCGGGCATGACGTCGCCGACGGCGAGGATCTCGACCAGGCGCTCGTCCGGGGTGGGGGCTTTGCCGCCGCGGAGGTAGATCCAGCCGTCAGGCGAGGATCTCAGCCCGCCGGACGGCAGGTTCAGGCCAAGTATCAAGACGGAGACGGCCAGACGTAGTGCGGCCGGCCGGCTGGCAAACTGCTTGGGAATGGCGCCGGCAGACACCCACCCCCGACTCTCGCGACCCATCCCGAAGGGATTCCCTTTGCTGCCACCAGGGTTCATGTGCCGACGATTCCTGCGGGGGGAGGGAATGGGATTCCTGGGGCGGGGAGAGCGTCGCTCCCCCCACTCCCCAAAGCTTGGTTCCTTCTCCGCCACGATGTTGGTCAATCCCGTCTCCTGTCGGCGGAGAGGCCTTACAGGCTGCTCAGCCCGTTCGGGCCGCAAGCCCCGTCGCCCCGCCGGGGCGAGACGGCCTGCACCTGCCGCGCAGGTGTCGCGGCAGGCG
>CAZBJQ010000099.1:0-10355 GCA_964492235.1 uncultured Anaerolineaceae bacterium
CCCAGATAGAGCACCTTCCCCTGGCGGGTAAGTTGATCCAGCGCCCCGAGTGTCTCCTCGATCGGGGTTTCCTCATCCGGCCAGTGGACCTGGTACAGATCAATGGTCTCGATCCCCAGCCGTCGGAGCGAGCCTTCGACCGCCTGGACGATGTGGGCTCTCGACAAACCCTGGTCATTGGGAGCATCTCCCATCTCCCCGCGCACCTTGGTCGCAACGACGGTCCGACTGCGCCTGCCTTCGGAGGCCCGCAGCCATTTCCCGACGATCGTCTCGGCGACACCCCCGGGATTTCCCGGCGCCCAGCGCGAGTAGACGTCGGCGGTGTCGATGAAATTGATGCCGGACGCTTCCGCTGCATCCAGGATCGAGAGCGATGTCGCCTCATCTGCCGTCCACCCGAACTGCATCGTGCCCATGCAAAGCTCGGACACTTTCACCCCGGTCGTGCCCAGCCGACGGTACTCCATGGACGCCTCCGGTTTCCCCCCAGGATCTCAAAGCCAAATGCTACAATACTACTCCACGCAGGAAGGATGCCTGTCACATGTTCCGCCCAGCTCACCTGCCCCGCCGAATGGCACTTGTCGTTGCGGCGATTCTCATCGCCAGCTGCGCCGCCAGACCGGCCGGATGGCATGGCACGCCCTACGATCCGCCGCGGCCGGCGCCCACCTTCGCTCTCGATGGCACAGAGGGCCGCCAGGTCAAGCTGGCGGATTTCGCCGGGAAGCCGCTGCTGCTCTACTTCGGGTACACATCCTGCCCTGACTTCTGTCCAGCGACCATGGCGGACCTGAGCTGGGTGTTCGACCAGCTTGGGAAAACATCAGCCAACGCCAGGGTGCTGTTCGTCACCGTCGACCCCGTAAGAGACACGGATGCCCGGCTCAAGAGCTACCTTGGGCAGTTTAATCCCACCTTCCTGGGCGCTCGGGCGTCCGACGCCGTATCGCTTGAGGCGATCCTGGCGGACTACGGCGCTTATGCCGCTGAGGACCCACCGCATACCGACAACCACGAGGGCCAACCGGCCGAATCGGTCACCTTCACTCACTCGGCGCGGGTCTTCTTGATCGATGCCGACGGGAGTCTAATCACCAACTACAGCTTCGGCACACCTCGTGAGGACCTCCTGGCAGATCTGCAGCAACTGCTCAGGCCGGGGTAGCGTCTGCCGTGGCGAGCTTGCATCTCATCGCCGATTCGCACTCTCCTGGGAAACACCGACCGGCAGCCCGGCTTGCGGCCATGATTCCTCGATCCGCGCACTGTCTGAGCTTGGCGATTGTGCTCATGTGTCTCTGCCCGGCCTGTTCCCGCCAGAGCTCCATCCCCGATGAAGCCCCGGATGTCCAGGTACTCGTCAGCTATCTTCCGTCTCCGCCCGAAACCGGTGAGGGGGAACTAAACGTGGCCTTCCGCGACGCGGCGAATATGCCTGTGCCCATCTCTCGGCTCAGCCTGCGGGGAGACATGACACACCCGGGCATGACGCCCTGGCTATCCGACGTGGAGATGGATGGCGCCACTCAGGCGGCGATCCCGGTGACGTGGAGCATGGCAGGCGATTGGGTGATCCGGGTCGAGGCAGAACTGGCGGATGGACGCCGGCTGCGGCGGTCCGTGACCACCGTGGTTGCACTGCCTGAGCCCCCTTGATGTCGGTGCAGCTGCACCAGCCGGCGCACGCCGCAGATGTGCTCCGCTGGCCGGTGATCGGCCGGGCGCTGCGCTGGCGCTGGACCCGCCTGATCTTCCAGTCGGCGCTCTTCGCTCTCGCGCTCCTGATGGTGTATGACGGATTCACCGGCGACCAGCTTGCTGGCGCCAACCTGGCCACGATCTTCAGTTGGGTCGAGTACCGAGGACTTGTGCTGCTGGCCCTGCTGCTCGTAGGGAACCTGTTTTGCTTCGCTTGCCCTTTCGCCCTGCTGCGCACGATCGCCGTCCGCCTGAGCCTTCGAGGCCGCAGATGGCCCCGGGTGCTGCGCACCAAGTGGCTGTCGATCGCCTCCCTGGCTCTGATATTCTGGCTATACGAATGGGTCGATCTGTGGGCGACACCGTGGTTGACCGCCGTGATCATCCTGCTCTACTTCGCCTTTTCCTTCTTGCTGGAGGCGCTGTTCCGCGAATCACCCTTCTGTAAGTGGTTGTGCCCCCTCGGCGCCTTCAACTTCACCTACGCCACGACCTCCCCCTTGATGATCCAGGCGGTGTCGGCCAAGGTCTGTCACGACTGCATCGGCAAGGAGTGCATTCGAGGCAGCTCGGCCGTCGCCGGGTGCGGCACTGATCTGTTCGTTCCTGCCATCCGCACCAACATGGACTGCACCTTCTGCCTGGACTGTGTCCGGGCTTGCCCCTACGACAACGTGGCACTGCGTCGAGTCGCGCCCTTCAGCCAGCTGGTCCAACCCCGCTTGGCGGCTGGCTGGGACCGCGCGACGCTGCTGGTTGCCCTGGCATTCATGGGGTTCACCAATGCTTTCGGCATGGTCCCTCCCGCGGCCGCCCTGGACCGCTGGCTGCAAGGGCTGGGGGTCCCTGGGGAGGGCTTGCGACTGTTGGCGCTGTTCGCTCTAGCGACGATCCTGCTTCCTGCGGTCCTGGTCTGGGGGCTGGGCAATCTGAGCGCTGCCATCTCCGGCAACCGGCACCAGGCGCAGCAAACCGCGGCCCGCTACGCCCCGGCATTCGTGCCGATGGGAGTCGGCGTGTGGGTCGCCCATTACGGCTTCCATTTCGCAATCGGGGCACTGACCGTCGTCCCCGCCGCCCAGGCATTCCTTCTCGATCATTCGGTGCAGATCGCCCGCACGCCGAACTGGTCCATGGGGCCCATCCTCCCGACGGACTGGATCTTCCCCCTCCAGGTGGCGGCGCTCGCGATCGGGTTCCTCGCCGGCGTGGGAGTCCTGGCGCGGGCGGGCCTGCGATCGCAGCCGGAGCCGATCCGGGCGCTGGCGGAGATATTGCCGTGGGCCATCGCCCTGGCGCTTCTGGCCGTCGCCGGCCTGTGGGTCTTCAACCTCCCCATGCAGCCGCGTGGCGGCCCCGTCGGGGGATTCCGGTGATCCGGCACATCCTTGTCTCGCTAGCCTTGGCCTGCGGTTTGGGGCTGTTGATCGTCTCCCAGGCGCAGGCAGGTGGGCCCGGCACAGGTGGCCGGCGCGTTCGGCTGGACGACGAGCCGGCCGGCCCCTACCTGCTACGGGTTGTCACCTCGCCCACACCCCCTCGAGTCGAGAACCTGTATCTGGAGATACGCGTGCAGGATGCAGCGAATGGCGAGGTCTTGACGGAGGTAAGCGTGTTTGCCCGTGCCTCGCAGATCGAAGGCGACGCACCGACTGTCGAGGACGAAGCCTCGCATGACATCGCCCCCAACCCGGTCGAATACGGAGTGCACCTGCCGGTGAGCGAGCCGGGGCGATGGCAAATCACCGTCCTGGTCGAAGGTGAAAAGGGCCGAGGCGAAGTCCAATTCGAGGAGCAGGTTTCCCGGCCCACGTCGCTGAGCACCGTGGTGGTGATCGGGTTGCCTGTGGGAGGCCTGGTTCTGTTGGTGATCGTGTTCCTGGCTATGCAACGCCAGCGGGATCGGGCAGGCGTCGGCCGTCAGGGCTAGAATGCGGCCGGCAACAGCGTGTCCATCACCAGCGCTAGGAAGATCAGCGCTAGATACATGCTTGAGTAGCGGTACATGCGGTAGGCGTTTCGGTTTCCGCCGCGGCGCCACAGGCGCCAGGCAGAAGCCCCGAGAGCCCCGCCGAGCGCCGCGGCTGCGACGAGGTACAGGCCGCCGCCCAAGCCGGCCACCGGCAGCAGGAGCGTCAGCGCCACCAACTGCACGGTGTACATGAGGATCTGCCAGCGGGTCTCACCTTCGCCGTGAACAACCGGCAGCATCGGCACACCGGCGCGGGCATAATCCCTTGACCGGAGCATGGCCAGCGCCCAGAAATGCGGTGGGGTCCAGAAGAAGATGATCGCGAAGAGAAAAAGCGCGCCGACGCTCAGACTACCGGTCGCCGCCGCCCAGCCCACCAGCGGCGGGATGGCCCCTGCACCGCCGCCGACCACGATGTTCTGCCAGGTGCTGTGCTTCAGGATCAGGCTGTAGAGGCCGACGTAATACACCAGCCCGACAAGCGCCAGCCCTGCACTCAGCGGATTGACCAAGAAGGCGAAGATCCCAAGGCCGAACAGGCTAAGGGCCGTCCCAAAGACCAGAACCTTCCCGGGCCGGAGACGTCCATCGGGGAGTGGGCGATTGCGCGTGCGCTGCATGGCCCGGTCCCGATCGCGGTCGATGTACTGGTTGAGGGCACTTGCCCCTCCGGCGGTCAAAGCACCGCCGACCATGGTCAGCAGCACCACTGTCCCTCCGGGCCAACCACCGTGACCAACGATCATGCCTGCCAGGGTGGTCACGAGCAGCAGGGCTACGATCAGCGGCTTGGTGAGAAGCAGGTAGTCGCGCAGGACCGCTCGGGCGGGCTGAACCTCACGGGCGTGGCGTGAAGGCGCCAAGTCCTTGGCACAAGACCCCAGGCGATTCTGCTCGCCGATCCGATCGGGCTTCATCTCAGCCTTCTTGCTCCTCGCACGCCGCCCAGACTTAGGCCGCGACCACCAGCAACGACAACACAAGCACCAAGACCACGGGCGCCAGGAAGACCAGGCCATAGACCTTTGAGTCGTCCCTGAGATGCATGAAGAACAGCGCCACCAGGCCCGCCTTGACCAGCGAGATAGCCACAAACAACCCGGTCCGCAGCATGTTGACCCCTAAGTACGTCAATCCGAGTTCCAGGGCGGTCATTCCGGCCAGGGAGAGGAACACCAGGCGGTTGCGCCAGCCTTGGCTGGCGGCAGGCTGGCGGCCCACTTCGGGAATCGCCATTCGGATGCTCCTTTCAGACCAGGTAGATGATCGTGAACAGAACCAGCCAGACGATGTCGACAAAGTGCCAGTACAGTCCGAAGATCTCCACCTGCAGCGCAGGCGGTACTTCGGACCCGTGGCGCAGCGTCCCCAGCAGGACGGCCACCGCCCAGACAACCCCAATCAATACGTGCAGCCCGTGGGTGCCGGTCAACGTGTAGAAGGCCGAGCCATACTGGCTACCCGTCAGGGTCACACCATCTGCATACAGGCTAGAGAACTCGTATGCCTGCCCGGCGAGAAAAACCGCTCCGAGCAAGGCGGTCAGGCCCAGGTACAGCTTGAGGTGGCCTCGGCGCCCATGGTGGGCAGCATCCAGCGCCTGTGCCACCATGAAGCTCGAGGTGACAAGCACGAAGGTATTCAGGCCCACCAGCACGATCGACTCGAACGATAGGGTCGGCGCCGAGTAGCGCAGCTTGGTGTGCAGAAAAGCGGTGATCAGTCCCCCGAAGAACATGACCTCGCTGGCCAGGAACAGCCACATCCCCAATTTACGGTGGTCCAGCCCGAGGGACGTACCGGCCCGGAAAGATTCCTCATGGCTCGCGGTTGTCGTCGTCATCGTGTCATTGCGTCCTTTCAATCACCCGCCCCGACCGGGGCCGCTGCCGCTGCTGCCGTGCTCTTCTCGCCGAAGTCATACGGCCCACCTGTGACAACAGGCAGCTCTTCAAAGTTGTTCTCTGGCGGCGGGGATGTCGTCAGCCACTCCAGCGTTCTTGCGCCCCAGGGGTTGTCGCCCGCTTTGGGGCCGGTCGCCCAACTCACCACCGCGTTATACAGGAACGGCAAAGTCGAGATCGCCAAGAACAGGGCTCCGATCGTGGCCAGACGATTGACCAGGGTGAACTCGGGAGCATAATCCGCCACCCGCCGCGGCATCCCTTGGAGACCCGCCATGAACATCGGCAGGTAGGTGAGATTGACGCCGATGAAGTTGAGCCAGAAGTGAGTCTTTCCCAGTCGCTCGTCGTACATCCTTCCGGTGATCTTCGGGAACCAGTAGTACAGGCCGGCGTAAACCGCCGAGACGCTCCCGCCGAAAAGGACGAAGTGCAGGTGGGCCACGACGAAGTAGCTGTCATGGACATGCAGGTCGACGGGCACCGATGCCAGGAAGATGCCGGTGATCCCGCCGATCAGAAACATCGAGAGGAAGCCCAGCGCGAACAGCATGGGGGTCTTGAAGCTCAGTTTGCCTTCCCAGATAGTGGCCAGCCACGAGAAGATCTTCACGCCGGTAGGGACGGCAATAATCATCGACGAGATCATGAAGGGAACCCGCAGCCGCGGGTCCATGCCGCTGGTGAACATGTGATGCGCCCAGACGGTGATGCCCAGGACGCTGATGGCGATACTCGAGACGGCGATCATCGTGTAGCCGAAGATCGGCTTGCGCGAGAAGACCGGCAGGACTTCTGAGACGACTCCCATTGCCGGCAGCACCATGATGTACACCGCCGGGTGCGAGTAGAACCAAAACAGGTTCTGCCACAGGATCGGGCCGCCGGCTTCGGTGGCAGAGAAGAACAACGTGCCCGCGGTGCGATCGAGGGCGATCAGGACCAGGCCTGAGGTCAGAACCGGGGTGGCCAGCAGCGCCAGCAGTGAGGTGGCGATCATGCCCCAGACGAAGAGCGGCAAGCGCATGAAGGACATGCCTTTCGCCCGCATGGTGGTGATGGTCGTCAGGAAATTGATCGCGCCGAGGATGGAAGAGGTCCCGAGCAGGATCACGCTTACAGCCCACAGCGTCTGCCCGGCCGGCGCCTCGACCGAAAGCGGAACATAGGCCGTCCAGCCCGACTCGGCCGCCCCGACGAAAAACGACCCGATCATGACCACCCCGGCCACCGCCAACAGCCAGAAGGACAGGGCGTTCATGCGCGGGAAGGCCATGTCGCGCGCGCCGATCATCAACGGCACCAGGTAGTTCCCCAGGCCGGCCAGGACGGGAATGATCCACAAGAACAGCATCACCGTCCCGTGGTTGGTCAGCAAACGGTTGTATTGCGTGCCATTGACCAGGTCCGAGCCAGGGGAGAAGAGTTCCGTGCGAACCAGGATCGCCATGGCGCCGCCGAGCAGGAAGAAACCGAACGTGGTCACCAGGTACTGGATGCCGATCACCTTGTGGTCGGTGCTCCAGCCGAAGTAGCGGCGCGGGCCGCGGATTGGATGAGCCTCGAGTGTAGGTGCGGTCATTGGTACTCCTGCTCTCCTCAGCGAAAGTCAACGACCTAGTGCGACAGAAGGTACGTCACCAGGATGTCCATTTCGTCGGTGGGCACACGCTGAGCGAAATCCGCTGGCATCAGGTTACCCAGGTAGGGCGGCACGATGTAGGCGTTGGGCTCCAGGATCGACTGGCGAAGATAGGTCTCGGCATCTGTGCCGGCAAGCGTTTCCCCCGCCCGCGACCCGATGCCATCCAACGACGGGCCAACGATACCGGCGCCCCCGGCATCGGTCAGCACGTGGCAACTCGAGCAACCGTAGCGGGCAAACAGCACCCGCCCGGCCTCGGTCGGATCGCTCGGCAGGCTGGCCTGACGCTGGACCCATGCGAGGAAGTCGGCTTCGCTCTCGACGACTGCCTTGGTCACCATAGCCGCGTGCCCGGGGCCGCACAGCTCCGCACAACGCACCGGGAAGACCCCGACCTCGCTGGGCGTGACGATGAATTCCGAGATCTGGCCAGGCGTCGCATCCCGCTTCGCCAAGAAGTTGGGGACCCAGAACGAGTGGATGACATCTTCGGACGTGATCTCGAATCGGACGGACCTCCCCACCGGGAGATGCAGCTCGGGTGTGGTCAGACCTTGCACAGGGTAGCGAAACTCCCAGGCAAACTGTCGGCCGACGACTTCGACGACCAGGGGATCCTCCACGGCGGCCTCGCTCCGGGCAAGCACCCGGAAGGAATAGACCGCAATCACGACCACCAGCAGGGCCGGAATGGCGGTCCAGAAGACCTCGAGCAGGGTGTTGCCGTGAATGGCCGCCCCATCGGTTTCGTCGCCGGCACGACGCCGGAAGCGGATCACCGAGTACGCCAGCAGGCCTTCCACCAGGACGAACACCACCGTGGCCGCTCCCAGCAGGAAGTTGAACAGGCGCTTCATTAAGTCGCCGCGCGTCGAGGCAACCTCCGGCAACAGGTCGACTTTGGTCGCGACCAGGAATCCGCAGATCAGCGCCACCAGGAATACGATCGAAACGACGACGATTGTTCGCGCCCTCACCTTGCTGTCACCTCGTTGGTAGTGTCCTGCTCATGGCGAACTTGCCCCTCAAGATGTCCCACTTGGGGAGCCCGCCTTGCCGGAAAGCTGCGAGAGCAGGGCATCCACCCAGCGGCCCTCTGCCTCCAGGTGCGCCCGCTGGTGCGACAGCACCCATTCTGTCGTACCGCGGTGAACGGGAGCTTGCCTCAAGCTCTCCAGTTCCCTGGCAATCTGACCCCGGCGGCCGCTGAGCCGGGCGGCGGCCTCCGCCGGCGCCACGGCTGATAAGAACGCCAGCCCGACGTCACCGGCAAACTTGGCCGGCGTGTAGGTGGAGAGGTTCTCGCGGAGCAGTTGCTGGAACTGCGCCTCCCCGGACTCCGTGATCCGGTAGACCCAACGCGGCGGGCGCTTCCCTTGCCTGGCGCGTGTCCGGGAGACCCAGCCGGCCTTCTCCATCTTGCCCAACAAGAAGTACACCGTCGGCTTCTTCAGATCAGTGCAGTAGCGAAGGTCGGCCTCGACCCATTCGACGATTCGGTAGCCGTGCATCTCCTCCTGTCGGAGAAGGCCCAGCAGCAGCAGCTCGCGATCCATGTCCCTAGTCAAGGTAAATTAGTCAATTCCGACCGAGAACATGCGCATTGTACGCCGAACGCGAGGGCTTTGTCAACTCAGCTGCACCGTCTTCCGAACCGGGCTCCCCGCCTGTGGCGGGGCACCGGCCAGGCCAGCGCAGCCGGAGAGAGGGCAATCAGCCGGGGGGGCACCTTCCCGTCCCACCTGAACGCCTTCCTTGTCTTCACGGGCATCGCATGAGGCTTGCGTGGCTACGCGAAAGCGGGCCCGAGCAGGCCCGCCCTGGGCAACATCCGCGCCCTCGACTCAAACGCCTAGAACTCGGTACAGTACGCCAGGCCCAGCGTCCCCGGACCGGCGTGTGCGCCGACCACCGGGCTGACAGCTGTCAGGTGCGCCTCGATCGGCTTCAACCTCTTGGTCGCCTCGGCCAGCAGGGCCTCGGCATCCTCCGGCGCCGCTGCATGCAGCGTCGCGATCCGAAGCGACTTCTTTCCTCGGACCCGCTCCTCAATGACCTCCAACAGCCGCTCTCGAGCCTTGCCCCGGGTCCGTACTTTCTCGAGCGGCTCGACCCGACCGTCCCGAACCTCGAGCAGCGGCTTGAGGTTGAGCGCCGAGCCCAGAAAGCGGGATGCCCCGCCGATCCGGCCGCCTCGGTGAAGGAATTCCAGCGTGTCGACAAGGAATACCACTCCGGTGTGGTCCTTCACCCGTTTGGCGAGAGCCAAGACATTGTCGAAGGACTCCCCAGCCTCCGCAGCCCTGGCTGCAGCCAGGACCTGGTAGCCCAGTGCCATGGCTATGCTCTCCGAGTCGACGATCTCGATCCTCGCCTCGGGAAACATCTTCTTCGCCTGCTCGGCAGACTGTATCGTGCCGGAGAGATGCGGTGAGAGCAGGATGGCCAGGATGGGGACCTTGCGGGCTGCCAGCGGTTCGAAGATCTTCTGAAAGCCGGCGATCGTCGCCTGGGAGGTCGTCGGCATGGTCTTGGACGTCTTCAGGCGGGCGTAGAATCCCTCGGGCATGATATCGATCCCGTCCCGCATCTCCTCGCCGTCCCAGATTAAGATTTGCGGCGCGACCTGGAGCTTGTACTTGGCCACCAGTTCATCCGGGATGTAGGCCGTGCTGTCGGTGACGATGGCGAATTCGGGCATCTCCCCTCCTGTTTCCTGCAGGGCAGGACGTCTACACGGCTAGAACACCTCGGGGAGGGGCAGGTTGCGGGTTACCTTCCTTGCTTCAGCCAGGCCAGAAGCTCCTCCAGCGGCCAGGTGTTGGCGATCTGCGCCGGACTGAGCCAGGCGCGCCGCGCAACGCCCACGCCGTAGCGCCGGGAGGTCAGGTCCGAAGGCCGATGCGCGTCGGTGTTGATGGCCAAGACACAGCCGATCTCCCCTGCCCTACGGGCGTGAACATCGTCCAGGTCCAACCGGTCCGGATGGGCGTTGATCTCCAAGATGGTATGCGTCTCGAAGGCTGCCAGCAGGACGGCCTCCATGTCCAGATCCGCCCCTTCCCGGCGACCGATCATCCTTCCCGTGGGATGCCCGATGACATCCACGTGGGGGTTGCGGATCGCGGCT
>CAZBJQ010000100.1:0-10230 GCA_964492235.1 uncultured Anaerolineaceae bacterium
GTTCGAGGGATCGAAGCGAGGCCGCCCACAGATAGGGATGGCCTGCCGTTGAGCATCCTCCGAGCAGCAGCGTGAGAGACAGCTGGGTACCCTCGAGGTCTGGCGTCTTTGCCGCACTGGCGGTGGCGGTCACGTCGGCGTCCTTCGCCTCCATCTTGATTCGCTTCGCCCAGCCGTACGCGCCTTCGCTTGTCATCGCCGCCTACCGCCTGAGCTTCGCTGCGGCTTTGATTTGGCCGGCCTACCTGGTGCGGAGAATCCGGCACAGGGAGACCCTGCGACGGAGGGACGTGGCCCTTGCCATGGCGTCAGGGGTCTTCCTGGCGGTCCACTTCGGCACCTGGATCACCTCCCTGGCCTTCACCAGCGTGGCCAGCTCGGCCGTGCTTGTGGCGACGGCTCCGCTGTTTGTGGCCTTGCTGTCGCCGGCCGTCCTGGGCGAACGGGTCCCGGCCCGCTTGTTCGCCGGCTTGGGGCTGGGGCTGCTCGGCATTCTGGCGATCGGTGCCAGCGATGTTTGTTCTTTGGACGGCGCGGTATCTTGCCCTCCCCCGGCCGCCCTCCTAGGGGGGGAGTCTATCCGCGGCGACTTGCTGGCCCTGGCGGGCGCTATGGCCGGCGCCGGTTACCTGCTCATCGGACGAAGCGTGCGGCGGCGAATGCCGCTGCTCTCGTACATCACGGTCACCTACTCAATCGCCGCTATGGCTCTGGTCGCGGCATCCGCCGCCGCCGGCCTGCCTCTCAGGGGATACCCGACGCCGGCCTTAGGCCTGTTCCTGCTTCTGGCGATCTTCCCGCAGCTGTTGGCTCATTCCACGTACAATTGGGCGCTGCGCTATTTGCCGGCTGCCCCAGTCGCTCTGACACTGCTGGCTGAGCCAGTGGGCGCCACGGCCCTTGCGATCCTGCTGCTGGGCGAGTCTCCCGAGTCGGTGGAGTGGATCGGCATCGCCTTGATCCTGGCCGGCATCTGGATGGGCGCCAGAGAGACGACCCGGCGCGGTGATCGGGATGGATCGGACGGATAGTTCCAGCAGGAACGCACAAGCGGGGCGCAGCCTGCGGTCGTACGAGCCGAAAGAAGGGATGTGACCAATGCAGATCCGTTGTCAACGCTGTGGTGGGAACGTCAACCTCCGCAAGGAGGAGATCACTTTCGCCCTGGAAGCACTGACCGAGAGTGGGGGCAAGCACTACGACGTGCGCTGTCCACGCTGCCGACAGTCGAACCGGGTTTCGCTCGAGCAGCTGCGGCGGTTCGCCCCTCGCCCGGCGGAATCCGCCGAACCCTCGGAGGGCTCCGGCTGACATGCCCCGCCCCTACGGCACCTTGATCTCCGTAGATGAGCTGCATCCGCACCTGGGGGAAGAGGATTGGGTGGTCCTCGACTGCCGGTTTGACCTGGCCGCTCCCGACCTTGTCGAGGAGCGGCTGTATCCGGGCGGCCATATCCCGGGGGCGATCTATACCCACCTTGAACGCGATCTCTCCGGGGAGCCGACCGGCGCCAATGGTCGCCATCCCCTCCCTGAGCCGGCACAGCTTGTTTCCCGCTTCTCCTCCTGGGGGATCGACTCTAAGTGCCAGGTTGTCGTCTACGACGACGGTAGCGGTTTCGCCGCCCGGGCCTGGTGGAGCCTGCGCTACATGGGGCAGCTTGCAGCGGCCGTGCTCGATGGCGGTTTGGATTCCTGGGTAGCCCGCGGGCACCTACTCCAGCAGGGCGTAGAGAGGCGGGCCCACCGCGAGTTCCGCGGCAAGCCGCATCCCGAGATGATTGTTCCGCTCGAGGACGTCCTGTCGCTCCCGCGCTTGCTCGATGCCCGCGCGCCTGAACGCTTCCGGGGCGACCTCGAACCGATCGACCCTGTCCCGGGGCACATTCCGGGTGCGAGGAGCTATCCCTGGGCGAGGAGTCTGGCGCCCGACGGCCTGGTGTTGCCGACGGCGCAGGTGCGCTCGTTGTTGCTGGAAGCCCTCGATGGAGCGCCGCCGGAGCGCGCCGCCGCCTACTGCGGTTCAGGTGTGACGGCCTGCAACATCGTGCTGGCTATGGAGCATGCCGGGCTGCGGGGAGTCCGATTGTACCCGGGCTCGTGGTCGGAGTGGTGCTCGGATCCGCAGCGGGGGGTGGAAGTCGGGGATCCCCACGCGACTCATGTGGGTTGAACGCACGAGGCGCCCATCTTGATGAGCCCCTTGGCCGCAACCCGAGCTGATGTAAGGATTGGGACAGGCGGACTCGGGGCCCGCATTGTTCCTTCCTTGAGGGAGATGCACTCGGCATGCGCTTGATTCACCGGAACGGATTTCCGGGCCTGGCTCTTGGGATCGTCGCATGCCTAAGCCTTGGCGGAACGGCGATCGTGGTCTACGCCACGGCCATTGGGCCTTCTGCCGGCAGCGACTCTGTGGCCTATATCGTATCGGCGCAAAACCTGCTCACCGGCTCTGGGCTTGGAATGGTGATGGCCTCGGGCGATTTCTCGCCACTTTATCCGCACTTTCCGCCGGCCTACTCTCTCGTCCTAGCTACGGGCGGCCTGCTCACCCGCGATCTCGTGACGGTCGCCCGTTGGACCGACATTCTGGCGTTCGGGTTGCTGATCGCAATCGTCGGTGTGGCTCCGATCCTCCTAACTGGGAAGCCGGGGATTGGGATTGCACTATCGATCGTTGCTCTGAGTTCAACTACGCTTGTTCGACAGTTCACGGCGGCGATGTCAGAGCCTCTGTTCATCCTCACCTCGACTCTCGGGATCTTCCTTGTCGCAGCCCATCTGCTCACCACACGGCGAGCGTACCTGGCGGGGGCGGCTCTGGCACTCGGACTGGCTTCGGCGACCCGATACATTGGCGTGTCGTTCATTGCTGCGGGTGGACTCGCGATTGTGGTGCTCGGGCAGGAGGGGTGGTCACGCCGGTTTGGGAGAGCCTTGGCCTTTTCACTGGCGGCCCTCCTGCCAATGCTACTGTGGTTCCTGGTCATCAACGCCGGGGGAGCGCTATACGCGCCCAGGGAACTCGCGCAGTCCGCTTCGAGTCTTTGGGCGAGTCTGAGCGAGTTTCGGCGAGGCGTCGTGATTTCGAGCTGGGCCTTCTCGCCTCTCCTCGGCTCGGCTTCCGGATCCTACGACTCGAGGAAGATGCTTCTGCTGGCTATTGCCGCCTCTTGGCTGCTCCTGCTCACCCTCGGGCTTCGGCACATGAAGGGGGATGACCCCCGATACGGTGTCGAACGACGATCTCTGATCCTCCTGACAGTCGTTCCGGCTTTCTTCGCGGCAGCCCACCTATTGACGCTGGGGTTGGCTTTTGTGTTCTCGAGGCCGCAGCCGGATATCAATGCGCGGATGCTCTCACCAATCATCCTTCCGGTGTGGATCTCGGCCATCACCGTTTGGCTCTTGCTTGCCGAAAGGTACCCGGGCCTGTCGATTCTGAGGTTCGTCCCGTATTCTCTCGTGGCGTTCACGGCTTTCGCATCCTTCCCTTCCTTCTCAGAGCACGTGGAAGGAATGCACACGCAGGGATCAGGATATACATCCCGAGCCTGGCGGACGTCAGCCGCTATCCTGGCGGCCCGGTCCCTTCCTGGGGACAGCGCCCTCATCAGCAACGACTCGGCGGCGTTGATGTTCCTGGCTGGCCACGCTGCCTATGACATCCCGGAGCTCGAGCGCAGGGAAGAGCGGGACGTATTCCTGATGTTCGGCGAAGACAGGCTGGACCCAATTGAACGGATCTTTCGCGAGGAAGGCGCGGCGCTTGTTCTCTTCTCCAGCGCCCGAGGCCAGTTCATGGGCCTGTATGGAGATCGTGCCGATGCAAGGATTGAGGCGCTGACGGGCGGGCTTGAGATCTACGCCGATACCCCGGACGGGACGATCTACATCTACCCTCGGTGATCGTCTTGCACCAGCAGGGCCACCCGATCTTCTGCGCAAAGGCGTAGCCCCCGAACCGACGGCCGGCCGGCCAGCCTGCCCCCTCTCCCGCCCAGGCATGTCCCGCCGCTCCGTCACGGCGGGCGTGGTTCGTCAGTTGCACCCCAGCTACCTGTTATTGCACCCTTCCGGGGCACGTTGGCCGCATCTGGCCCCAGACACCGCCGCCCGCCGAAGCCTGGACACTGGGCGAGCCAAGAGGCTGAACTGCCGGCGCCTCACCTGTGGTCGGTTTTCCCTCGGGTCGGGTTGAGAGTCAACCTGACGGATGCACGGCGGGTTGGACTTCGATCGCGGATTCATCGCGGCGGGAGGCCAGGTTGCGCGGGATCCCGAGCGACAGGAACCCTGCCGCCAGCGTGATGGCGGCCGTTGTCAAAAACATGAGATCGAACCCTGAGCGATCGGCCTGGATCCCGCTAAACAGCGTCCCCAGCGCCCCACTGGCGAACATGAATCCCAGGATCAACCCCGAGGCAGCGCCCATTCTACCCGGCATCATCCCCTGCGCCTGGACCACGAGGATGGTGTGGGAGGCGCCAGTCAGGGCGCCGGCCAAAGGGGTAATCAGGAACGCCCACGGCGTCAGGCCGAGGGCCGGATACAGGGCGAGCGGAATCGCGCCCAGCACCAGAGATCCTACCGTCACCGGCCGCCCGTCCATTCGATCCCCCATCCATCCCCCCGCAACCCCGCCTAGCGCTGAAGCCCCCATGAACAGGGCTGCGATCAGTCCGTAGGTGACAGCACTGTAGCCGGCGTCGCTGTAGTACTTTGGCAAGAAGGTCACCATGTTTGTCTGCGACCACGAGCGAAAGGCGACGACCAGGATGAACGCGGTCAGCGCCGTCCAGTGCAGGCTGGTCTCGAAGCGGAAGAGCGGCTCGCCCTCGATGCGGGCAACTGGCTTGGCCGCGCGAAAATGGCTGGCGGCAAACAGGCCGGACGACAAGACCACCGGGACCAGCAGCAGCAAGCCAGTGGCCCCCCACTCCCCAACCAGCAGCCCGCCAATGGCAGGCCCGATTGAGTAACCCGCCTGCCCGAAGAGGAAGAACAGGCTGGCAGCGGTCATCACTTCCCCGCCAAAGTGCGACTTGCCGATCTCGGACGACTCCATCGTCCCGGCTGGGTGGAAGGACGCCGACCCGAGCGCCGAGAGGATCAACAGCGCCAGTGCTGCGTAACCCTGCACCACCAAGGCGAGCCCGAAGCAGGCCGCCATCCACACCACGCCGCCGACCGCTAGACGCCGCGGCCCGGCACGATCAGCTATTGTTCCGAAGACTGGCTGGGAAAGGGAGGCGGAGAAGCTGTAGAGCATGCTCACCAGGCCAATAGCGGCATTGGTCAGACCGAGCGGAATGCTCCACACTGCCAGCAGCAGGCCGCGCTGCGAATTCAGCACATCGACCGCGAGGTGTGCCAGAGCCACCGCCATGAAGGAGATGTCCCTGAGCATGCTCATCGGTACAGCCCCAGACGATCGATGATGTCGGCGACCTCAGCTGGCACGAGATGTCGGTACGGCAGGTCGGCCTTTGCCCGCCGCCGGATTTCGCTGGCAGAGATGTCCACCAGCGTCGCCTCCATCCACACTACCTTGTCCGTCACGCCGGGGAGGGCAGCCTCCAGCATTTCCATGTCGGGCTTGAGGCCGGGGCGGCGCAGAACGGCCAGCCGAGAGCACTGCGCCAAGAACGCGACCGGGTCATGCCAGGTCGGGAGATCGATCAGACCGTCGGAGCCCATGATGTAAACGTACTCGGCACCCGGGTCCCTGGCCCGCAGCCACTCCAACGTCCCCAATGCATAGTGCGGCCCCGGCCGGTCGATATCCGCCAGCGAAAGCTCGAATCCCACCTGGCCCGCCAGCGCCGCCCGGACCATGTCCAACCGCACTCCCACCGGGGCCACGGGCGCATCGGGCTTATGCGGAGGGACAGCCGTGACCACCCACAGCACCTTCTCCAGCAGGAGCCAACGGCGAGCCTCCCCCGCCAGCCGCAGATGGCCGAAGTGGGGTGGGTCGAACGTGCCGCCGAAGACACCGATCAGTCGTGCCACTCGAACTCATGCTCCGCGATGCGCACCGTGTCGCCGGTGCCTGCCCCGGCCGCGCGCAACGCATCTTCCACCCCGAGCCGAGTCAGGAGTCGCTGGAAACGCCGCACCGATTCTTCCAACTCCCAGTAGGTCATGGCGGCCGCCCGCTCGAGCGGTTCGCCTGAGACTCTCCATACCCCCCCACCTTCCGTCGTCACAGTGAAGTCGTCCAGTCGCGGCACTCGCCGGTAGACCGGAAGGCCCTCTACGATCGGAGGCGCCGGTGTCTGCCCGACCAGCCGCCGGGCGTCTGTGATCAGTTCCCGCGTTCCGCTCCTTGCCAGGGCAGAGATCGGCCGAGGAACGACCCCGAGGGCCCGGAAGGAGGTCTCGATCTCCGACCAGCGCTGCCGGACTTCGGGCAAATCGATCTTGTTGACAGCCACCAGCTGAGGCTTGCTTCCCAGGTCCTCATCGAACAGCGAAAGTTCGGCATTGATCTGAGAGAAGTCCGCCCGCAGGTCGTCTGCCAAGCCGTCCAGCAGGTGAATCAACACGCGGGTGCGTTGAATGTGGCGAAGAAAGGAGTCGCCCAATCCGGCTCCATCGTGCGCTCCTTCGATCAGTCCAGGGATGTCGGCCAGCACCAGCGTCGAGCCGTCCTCGAACTCGGCCACGCCGAGATTCGGTTCGAGCGTCGTGAAAGGATAGGCGCCGATCTTGGGCCGAGCGTGCGTCAGAGCGGCCAGCAAGGTCGACTTGCCGGAGTTAGGCACCCCGATAATCCCTACATCCGCGATCAGCCGCAGCTCCAGGTGGATGTGGCGTGAGCGTGCCGGCTCACCGTGTTCGGCGATCCGAGGGGCCTGATTGCTGGGGGTTGCGAATCGGGCATTGCCCCGTCCGCCGCGGCCCCCGCGACAGGCGGTCACCCTGTCGCCTGGGGCCACCAGATCCCCCAGGAGGTCGCCGCTGGTCTGATCGCGCAAGATGGTTCCGGGGGGGACGTAGAGTACCAGGTGCTGACCGGAGCGGCCGGTCCTATCGGCCGGGCCCCCCGGGCGTCCGTCCTCGGCCTGGAAGGAGGCCCGGCGGCGGAAGGCGGACAGCGTGGAGAGCGTTTTCCTGGCTTCGAAGATCACGTCGCCGCCGCGCCCTCCATTGCCGCCGTCGGGGCCGCCGCGCGGGACGTACTTCTCGCGACGGAAGTGAACCGCGCCATCGCCGCCTCGGCCAGAGGTCACCTGGATTCTCAGCTCGTCAAGGAACACGCGGCACCTTCGGGGGAAACAAGCCCGGGGAATTATACCCAAGGGTCAAGGCAGATTGCGGGTCGTCTGCGAATGTGCTAGAGTTCACCAACTAGGCCGCGTTTGGAGTGCCCTGCATGGTGGAAGGGAAAGTACCCGATATCATCATCGGCCGCCTGCCGTTGTACCTCCGGGCGCTGTCGCGGATGCAGGAGGCAGGGAAGGAAGTAACCTCGTCCCAGGAGCTGGGCAGCCTGTTGGGGATCTCCTCGGCCCAGATTCGCAAGGACCTTTCTCAGTTTGGCGAGTTCGGCAAGCAGGGGACGGGCTACGGCGTGCCCTTCTTGATCGGGCAGCTGCGGCGCATCCTACGGGTCGACCAGGTCTGGGAAGTGGCTCTCATCGGCGTAGGCGATCTGGGGAGAGCCATCGCCAACTACGGCGGGTTCGTCGACCGTGGGTTTCGTGTGGTGCTGGCCTTCGAGACCGATCCGCAGAAGATCGGCCAACCGGTCGGCAGCCTGGTTGTCGAGGACATGGCCCGCCTCGAACAAGAGATCCGGGCACGGGGCATTCGCATTGCGATGCTGGCAGTGCCCGCCTCAGCTGCGCAAGACGTGACCGACCGCTTGGTGGCTTCGGGCGTGCGCAGCATCCTGTGCTACGCACCGACCTCGATCTCAGTGCCGCCCGGAGTGAAGGTACAGTACACCGACCCTGTGCTCCACCTGCAGCACATGACTTTCTACTCAGCCCAAGACTAGCGCCCGCCCGGAGACCCTCGCTCCCACTGCCGAGGACCCGCGGTGTCCTCTGCAGCCGATATCGACGCGGGCGAGATCGTGCCTAGCGGCTTGCGGAAGAGCGCGAAGCAACACGTGGAAGACGGCATATGTTGGGGGTTTGGGCTTCGCCCAAACCCCCAACATATGCCAATTCCTCTTCTCGCTTGAGGCTTCTTCTGCGGCCTGCTTGCGAAAGGCAGCCCGCACACCGCAGGTCGCGTTTTGTTGGCGTCCAGATGGCCGATCGGTTGCCGAATCAGACTGGCGGAAGGTGTCGTTTCAACCGCTCGAGCATGCCCAGACTTCGGGCGGCGCCCTTGGCGGTGCAGGCCACGGGCTCCTCCGCCAAGTAGGCGGGGACGCCGGTCTCGCGGGTCAACCACTTATCCATGCCGCGCAGGAGGGAGACCCCCCCGCAAATCACCATGCCTCGGTCAATGATGTCGGAGGCTAGTTCGGGCGGGGTGCGTTCCAGCACGTTGCGGATGGCGGAGATCTGAAGCTGCAGTGTCTCTTGCAGTGCTTCGACGATCTCGCCGGTGGTCAGGGTGATCGGGCGCGGTAGACCCGTGACCTGATCCTGGCCCTGAATCTCAATCGTGCGTTCCTCGGCCTGTGGGATGGCCGCGCCAATTCGGATCTTGGCCTCTTCGGCGGTACGTGGTCCGATGATCAGACCGTACTTCTTGCGGACATAGCTGATGATGGCTTCGTCCAGCTTGCCGCCGCCGATCCGAATGGCGTCGGCGGCGACGATGCCGCTCATCGCCACCACCACCGCTTGCGTCACCCCGCCTCCCAGGTCGACCACCATGTTCCCCGACGGGGTGGCAATCGGCAGTCCGACCCCGATCGCCGCCGCCAGCGGTTGCTGTATCAGGTGGACCTCACGGCTCCCTGCCTGAAGCGCCGCCTCATGCACCGCCCGGCTTTCGACGCTGGTCACCCCGTACGGAACCGTCATCATCACTCGCGGCTTAAACAACCGGGCCGGGCCGCACGCCTTTTCGATGAAGTGCCCGAGCATGCGTTGCGTGACCTCGAAATCCGCGATCACGCCATCGCGCAGTGGGCGCACCACCTGGATCATCTCGGGCACTCGGCCGTCCATCTCCCGCGCCGCCTGCCCGACCTCGACGATCTTCAGCTCGTCGACGTCGATGGCCACGACGGTTGGCTCGTGCAGGACGATGTCGTTGCCCTCGCAGATCAGGGTGTTGGTTGTGCCAAGATCAATGCCCAGGTCGCGCCCGAAGAGGGGCATGGGCTACTCTCCTTCGCCGGGAACGCTCCCGGGGAAACCGGGTTTCCTGCCCTTGCCGTAGCGGCGCGCCGCCTCGAGCCGAAGCTTGGAGCGACGCAAGGCAGCCTCCAACGCCAGGTACTCATCGGTATCTGGCGGCGGGCCTTGCTTGAGCAGCTCCTCGGCGCGGCTGCGGGCGGCTTCGGCGCGCGCCAGATCGATCTCCAGGACGTTTTCGCCAACATCCGCCAACACGATCACCGTTTCCGGGCGAACTTCCATCACGCCGCCCGCGACGGTGAACGCCAGCTCTTCGGCGCCGTTGCGGACTCGCAGCACGCCGTAGGCCAAGGTGGTCAGCAGCGGCGCATGGTTCGGCAGGATGCCCATCTCGCCAATGGTCCCAGGCGCCTGCAAGGAATCCGCCGGGCCTTCGTACAGGATCTTGTCCTGAGTGACGATTTCACACTGCAGCGGCATGTCACATTCCCAGCTCGGCCGGCCGATCAGGCAGCCAGGCCAGCGGCTTTCTCCCGGGCATCCTCGATCATTCCGACCATGCTGAACGCCTGCTCCGGAAGGTCGTCATGTTTGCCGTCCAGAATCTCGCGGAACCCCCGAATGGTTTCGCGCAACGGCACGTAGCGCCCTTCCAGCCCAGTGAACTGCTCGGCCACAAACATTGGCTGGGAGAAGAAGCGCTCGATCTTGCGAGCCCGCATGACCAACAGCTTGTCATCCTCGCTCAGCTCATCGATGCCAAGGATGGCGATGATGTCTTGCAGGTCTTTGTACCTCTGAAGCACGCGCTGCACTTCTCGAGCGGTGGTGTAGTGTTGCTCGCCGACAATGACCGGGTCGAGGATTCGCGACGTCGAGGACAGCGGGTCCACCGCCGGATAGATCCCCTTCTCCACGATCGAGCGTTCGAGGGCGATCGTGGCGTCCAGGTGGG
>CAZBJQ010000101.1:0-9957 GCA_964492235.1 uncultured Anaerolineaceae bacterium
CGGCGCGCTCGACGGACGCCTTCAGGTTGCCTGACCCGAAGTAGGTGTTGCGCCAATCGCCCTGCGGCCAGCGCGAGTCCGCCGTCAGCGTGCCGGTGAGGGTGCCCTCGTCGAATGGGACGCGGGCGATCACGGCGACGTCGAGCTGGCGGCAGACCGGAAACAGTGCATCCTCCGGCGCCTGGTCGAAGATGTTGTAGATCACCTGCACGGCGTCGACCAGCCCGGTGCGCAGTGTGCGGATGCCGTTCTCCGGTTGCCAGCGGTTCAGGCTGAGGCCGACCGCCTTCACCAGTCCTCGGCGTTTCAGGTCCTCGATCTCACGCTGCCAGCCGACATCCTCAGCCCATCCATCCTCCCAGACGTGGAACTGGATCAGGTCGATGGACTCCAGCCCGAGGTTGCGCAGGCTGGTCTCGGTGTAGCTGCGAATGTGATCCGGCGGGAAGACCTGCTCCGGCGAGTAGTCGGGCCGGGAGGGCCACTTCTGATTCTTGGGCGGGATCTTGGTGGCGACGTGCAGCCGGCGGCCGGGATGGGCCCGCACCAACCGGCCGAGCAGCTGCTCCGAGTGACCGTCGCCATAGGCCCAGGCCGTATCGAAGAAGGTGCAGCCGAGCTCGACCGCCCGCTCGAGCGAGCGCATCGACTCGGCGTCGTCGGAGCCGGTCCATCCCGCCAGGCCCCACATGCCGTATCCGATCTCACTCACCTGCCAGCCGGTCCGACCGAAGGTACGCAGTTTCATCTGTGCCGCCCTCCTCGGGCTCGTTGGGACAGTTTTACCACTTCCACCCGGCTCGGCCCAGGTGGCTGGAGTGACTGCCGACCATCCGGAGAGAGGTCCGTCTGCGGCGTGGTCGCGGCCTCGCCTCGTCCACCCGGCTGCCATTGGGCTCTCCGGGAAGGGGGTTGTTCTTCAGGCTGCACCGCCGTGCGCCTTCCGGCGCCTCAGCTGCGGCGATTCTTCACCTCCGAATCGACCATCCGCAGGCCGCCGGAACAGCGCGCTCAGGGCAAGCTGGCTGCATCCCCATCCCGGCGAGATGGCCGCTTGCCCACCAGGGGTTCGGGTCCATGTGTCAAACGGGGGTTCGACACAAATCACAGATGAGCGGATCCGCTTCTGAGGAGCGCCGTGCCAGCAGCCTGGGGGGACAGAGGAGCAAGGCTTTTCTGCGGAGCCCCACGCGGCGCAGATCGCCGGATGCAAAGCGGGTGGGGCTTGTCCCCACCCACGGATAGTTTGCGCGTCTCTCGGGAGAGAAGGACAGCCAGAGATCGCTAGCGTGGCCCCCGGCTCCGTCCAGCGCTCTGGCGCCTGGTGGCGGCAAGGCTGGGCCGACGGCCGGTTCCGTTCGGTCGGCCCGGGCTGGCTTTGCCTTTGCCCTTCCCGTTCCCATTCCCACCGCTCTTGGGGACGCTTTCGGGGTTGAAGCCCCCGTAGTTGAAGTCCGCCAGCCGCCGCCGCTCGAGCGGCTGACCGTGCTCGGTCCCGGGGATTTCCGCCGACGCCTAGTCCCCAAGCCGCGGGAGGCGGTTCCGCACCAGGGCCGGCGGGACCACGCCGCATGCAGCGCAGGCGGCCGCGCCGAGCGCCAGGCCGACGAGCTTCCCAGCCGCAGCCGGCAGGCCGAGCAGGGATGCGCCCCAGACCGGACCAACGAAGAACGCCAGGCAAATCCCCAGAGCCGCGAGGCTGGTGATCGCGCTCAGGCAACCGGCGGTGCCGCGCACCATTCGGCGCGGATCCTCCCAGTCGAAGTTGGCCCCGAGGACGCCGAAGGCGAGGTTGACGCCCGTGATAGCGGCATAGCACAGGCCAACGACCAGAAGGCGGAAGATCACGTCGGCGACGGGAACGCTCCGCACGATCGAGAGCACGATGACAAAGCCCCCGCCCAGGACCGCCCCGGGCAGGTAGGCGACGATGTACTTCGCCGCCAGCAGCCGCGGCGCGCCAATCGGCGCCGACTTCAGGATCCACCAGCTGCGACCTTCCTGCGAGAAGCCCATCGTCGCCAGCCGTGTCGACAGCATCCAGCCGACGAAGAGCGAAATCCCGATGTCGCCGAAAACGAGCAGGTCGCGAAAGCTCTGCATGAGCCAATCGGGGGCCTCGCCCCGCCCAGGGGGCGGTTCGCCGCCGCCGCGGACCATCAAGAAGGCGTAGACGATTCCCATGATGATCGGCGTGACCATCCCCGAGAGGTTCCGCAGGTCACGGCGCATCATGGCGAAGTCCTTGACGACGATCGCCCACACCGGCGATCCCCGTCCAGTCCGCCCCCTGGCCCCGGCTCTCACGCCGCCGGCAGCCACTCGCGCCGGCGTCGGCCTCCGTCGCTTGCGGGTGCTCGCCACCGAGACGGCCGCCCAGCCGCTGTAGTACAGCCGCTCGGCGGCGATCAACGCCACCAGGAAGATGAGGGAGCACAAGACGATCGTGCCCAGCAGCATCCCGGCGCCCGCCGCCCAGTTCCCCTGCCCGATGTGAACCAAGCCGCGGCCTGCCCAAGCCAGCGGCGACCAGGGTGTGTCGAAGCGCGAGACGACCATCGCCGCCTGCTGCAGCTGGACCTCGGACATGTTCGACATGCGGGCGAACTGACCCGATTGCGAGCATAGGATGGTAACCACGGCGCCGACGAAGCCCAGGATCTCGGCCGCCCGCCGCGCCGGGAAGAAGTGGACGACGCTCATCACCAACACCCCGGCCAAGCCGGCGGCGGCCAGCGCCAGGGCCGCCATGGATAGGATCCCTAGCGGGTAGAAGGCGGCGTTGTAGCCCTCGGCTGATCCCAGCCCGAAAAGCAGCGGCAGCCCCAGCAGGCAGATCAGAGCGAAGTTGGGGACGATCGCCTGCAGGAGCTTGCTCAGGAACACGGCGCGGATCGGAAGCGGGGCGCTGAGCAGGAAATCCATGTCGCCCGAGAGGTAGAGCGCCTGCAGCAGGAGGCCGAAGCTGGTCAGCAGGATCGTCAGAAAGGCGACCCCCATGAGCATCACCGGGAGGCTCTCGGCCAGAGGCGGCATGTTCGGGACATCCGCGAGGAACGTCGGTGAACGGATGTAGCCAAGTACTGTCCGGCTGGCAAAGAAGATGAAGACCGTCAGGCTGGACAAGACGACGAGCAGGACGACTCGGCCGATGCGATCGCGGATCTTCCCGCGCCGGAATCCGTTGACCCAGATGAGCAGCTGCAGACGCAGCAATTTCCAGGTGGAGGGGAGCAGGTGGGCTACCACCGCTCTCGGCGCGCCCCTCCCGGACGCCATGGCAGTCGACGTCATGCCGGCCCTACTTGAGGACCTCGGCGATCTCGGCGTACTCCGCTCCGCCGGTGAGGCTGAGGAAGATGTCTTCCAGGCGGCTCTCTCCCTTGCCCACATCGTCCAGGTGCTCATCCGGGACGCGCCGCAGCTCATCCATCGTTCCGGCGGCGATCAGGCGTCCCTGGTTGATGATGCCAATGCGGTCGCACATGCGCTCGGCAATCTCGAGGATGTGCGTCGAGAGGAACACCGCCGCCCCGCGGTCGGCCAGCTGACGCAAGAGGTCCTTGATCAGGCGCGCCGATTTCGGGTCGAGACCGACCGTCGGCTCGTCGAGCACCAGCACTTTCGGGTCGTGCACGAGCGCCGCCGCCAGCGACACCTTCTGGCGCATGCCGTGCGAGTAGGAGTCGACCGTATCGTCGGCCGCCTGGGCCAGGTCAAACAGGCGCAGCAGCTCCTCGATGCGACGGTCGACCTGACCGCCGTCGACGCCGTACAAGTCGCCGACGAAGCGCAGCAGTTCACGCGCGGTCAGCTTGGCGTACAGATTGGGTTCGTCCGGCACATAGCCGCAGGCGGCCTTGGCCGGGATTGGCTCCAGCAGCACGTCGAAACCGCCGACGCGTACCGTGCCGGAGGTCGGCCGGAGGAGCCCGACGATCGCTTTGATCGTTGTCGTTTTGCCGGCGCCGTTGGGACCAAGGAAGCCGAAGATCTCGCCGCCGTACACGTCCAGGCTGACGTCGTTGACAGCGGCTTTCTCGCCGTACTTCTTGACCAGGTTGCGCAGCTCGATCAGGAGCGTGGATGTGGACACGTTGCGTCGGGATCCCCCGTCAGAAGCAGATGGAAAGGAGATAAGACCACTACCTGTCGCCATTATACCCAGCTCGGCCCCCGAGGCCTGACGCGCAGCTGACGGTCGCATGTCGGCGGAGGTCGTGGTCCCACCAGTCGAGCGAAGGAAGGTGATACCGGTGTCCGTGAAAGCGGAGGCACGCCCGGCCGATGCAGGTGTATCCGGAGGGACCTATCGGTGCAACTTACTCTGGCCCGAGCGGCTCCGGCTGGCGCCGGCCATGCTGGGCCGGCGGCCGTTCCTGTTCGGCCGGCTCGGGCTGGCTTTGCCGTTGCCCTTCCCGTTGCCATTGCCACCGCTCTTGGGGACGCTTTCAGGGTTGAAGCCGCCGTAGTTGAAGTCCGCCAGCCGCCGCCGCTCGAGCGGTTCGCCGATCACGCGCTCGATCTGGCGCACGATCAGCTCATCTTCCGGCTGGGCCAGCGTCAGCGCCTCGCCGGTGTGATGGGCGCGGCCGGTGCGGCCGACCCGGTGGGTGTAGGCATCGGCCGTGTCCGGCATGTCGAAGTTGATGACGTGCGCAATATCCGCCACGTCGATGCCGCGCGAGGCGACATCGGTGGCGACCAGGATGTCGTACTTGTTGCCCCGGAAGCCGTCGATGGCGTCCTGCCGGCGGTTCTGGGTCATGTTGCCTTGCAGCGCCTCGACCCGGTAGCCCTGCTTGTCCAGGTCGCGGGCCAGCGAACGCGCCCGGTGCTTGGTGCGGGTGAAGATCAGCGCCCGCCCCGTCGCTTTGCGCTCGAGCATGGCCAGCAGCAGCTGCTTCTTCTGGCCGCCCTCGACCGGATACAGGGCGTGGGAGACCGTCTTGGGCGGCGCGATCACGCCGACCTGGACCGTCACCGGATCTCGCAGGATGCTATCCGCCAGCCGGCGGATGTCGTCGGGCATGGTGGCCGAGAAGAACAGCGTCTGGCGCTTGGCGGGTAGCAACTTGAGAATGCGCCGGATGTCGGGCAGAAAGCCCATGTCGCACATGCGATCGGCCTCGTCCAGCACCAGCACCTCAACCCGCGACAGGTCGATGCTGCGCTCGCCGGCCAGATCGAGCAACCTGCCAGGACAGGCGACGACGATGTCGGCGCCACGGCGCAGCCCATCCACCTGCGCCTTCTTGCCCACGCCGCCGTAGATGGCAATGCTGCGCACACCGGTGCGCTTTCCATACTGGCGGGTGGCCTGATGGATCTGCTCGGCCAGTTCGCGGGTGGGGGCAACGATCAGCGCCCGCACGCCGCGCCCGGGCTGGGTGACCAGGCGGTGCAGGATCGGCAGCATGAAGGCCGCCGTCTTTCCCGTGCCAGTCTGGGCGATGCCGATCAGGTCGCGGCCGGCCAGCACGGGCGGGATGGCTTGGTCCTGGATGGGGGTCGGCGTGGTATAGCCCGCCGAATGGATGCCGTCGTGCAGACGGGCATCTAACGAAAAACGTTCGAAACTCACAGAGAATACTCCTTGGCTGTGTTGAGCCAAGTCGCACCCTCAGCCCTACATCAACAAGAATTGGCAGCCCTATGCTGCCAATCATAGAGAGATTTGGACCCGGACATCTTACCCGGGATCACAGACCGAGACTATACCCTATTTAGTCTCAGATGTCCAGCCCCAAAGATCGGGCGATCGTGCGGCCTGGTAGGGGGTGATACCGGGACGGCCCGCCAATCGCAGGGACACCACCGACCGTCGGATGACGCTCGGGCGCGAGCGATGCTCCACGGGGCAAGGTGCCTCTTAGGGCTGCTGCAGACCAGAAGCCATAGGCGCCTATGGCCCCGGGCCAACCGGCTCGTAGCCTTCGTGCTCGGGCAAGGAAATGCTCCGCGGCGCTTCGATCGTGAACACCAGATAGCAGCCGCCGCCGCCCGCCTCATTGAAGACCCGGGTGAAGGTCTGACGGCGTCCCGGCTGCCGGCCAATGGCGCGCAGGTCGTCCGGCGAGAAGGAGTACCCTCCGGAGCACTGCAGATCGTCACCGGTGTGCGGGTCGAAGTCATACAGGCGCATGGCGATTTCCAGCGACTCGTACGGCGCGAGGGTAAGCTCGACAGGGTTGGCTTCCCCGAAGGTCAACATGCCGGTGATGGGATAGATGCCGCCGCACTCCCAGCCGTAGGTGATGCCCAGGTCGTTCATGCCGCCGAGCAGGATGGTGTGCTCGTTGGCGTGCAGCCTGGCGTAGCTGTCGCCGCCTTCGCAACCTCGGCCTCGGTCGCACCCGATCGGGTCCAGCGGCCCTTCGGGCGGCAAGTAGCGGCCTTCGGTGTCGAGCTCGAAGGGGTTGTCGATGCAGTCACCAGTCAGGCACACCGTGTTCAGCGTCTCAAAGGTGACGAGGATCTCCCGCGTCTCGCAGACCTCGCCTTCCAGCACCAGGTGGTTGCTCTCGGCCGAACGGCTACCGGCAATCAGATCCCCTTGATACGCAATCACCCAATACTCGAAGCGCTCTCCGCAGCCGGGGACCCCACCGCCCTCCATCAGGGGGACCTGGCGGGCATCCGCAGCTGGGAGCCCTAGGGGCAGGTCGGCGTACAACGTCCCATCGCGCACCAGCAGGTAACCACTGATCTCGCCCAGGCGCGCCTCGGGGTAGTACCAGCTGAGCACGCATGTGATCACATTCAGGAACTGGTTCTCGAAGCAGCGCTTGCTCAAGCCTGAGGGAGCCGGGAATGGAACTTCATCCCCCCCGCCGCCGCCCTCGATGATCCGGTAGGCCACGCGGAACCAGCCCCCCTCGCCCGAGACCAACGTGTCCAGCCGCCGCCCGTCCCAGTCTGCGGCCACGTGCTCGGTTTGCAGGCTTCCCAATTCGAAGACCTCGCCCCCAGTGCTGGTCTCGTTGAACCCGAGGCACTGTAAATGGACCAAGAGCGGGGCACGGTCAGCTGGAATCGGCAGCGTGCGGTGATTGGCCCCGCCGAGCTCGGCGGCGATGTCCCAACTGCGCCCACCGGGTGTCTGCAAGAAGCCTTCGGCCGGGAGCCGTTCGATAGTGAACGTGCCGCCGAGCAGAAGATAGCAGTACACCCCGTCGTACACCTTGTCGACCTCGAGCGACAGCGCTTCGATCTCCAGCCACTCACCGGGCAGGGCGAAGGTCCCCGAGGTCAGGCCGCCCAGCGTTGCCATCCATCCCCCGATGCGAGAGGAGATTTCCGGCGGCTCATCTTCGGACTCGGTCACAGGCGGGGGCGGAAAGTCATCATGGGGGAGTTCCCCCCCTGGCGAGGGCGACAGGCCGGTCTCCCCCTCCCCCAGCGCCTCGGCTAGACCCGGGTGATCCTCGGCGATGGCTTCGATCGCCTCCGGTGGCAGCGGCCCGGCCGAGTCGTCGACAACGTACACGGCTTCGACGGCGCCTTCGGCAGCGCCAACGATGACGGACGCCTGGCCTTCATTGCCCTGGCTGTCAACGGCGCGGACGATCAGGGTGTGTCCCCCGGCCGTCGCCGGTGACCAGTCCGCCAACAGCGGCAGAGGCGTGCTTCCCTTGGCAAGGCTGGTTGTCTTAAGCGCAGCCAGGGAGCCATCGATCCACAGTTCGACCCGGACAACCCCATCCGGATCGCTGGCGACGGCATGAATCACCGTCGTGCTCCCCACATCGACGACGTCGCCCAGACGGGGCGTCTGGAAACCCACCTGAGGCACCGTCGTGCGGGAGGCGTCCAGGACGATCCACGCCAGCCCAATCGCTCCCAGCAGAGCACAGGCTCCGCCAAGGTACAGAATGGCCAGGATCCATCGCGTGCGCATCGCCGGTTCTCCTTCCGCCGCCTCAGATCAAGCAGCCAGCCAGGGCGATGGTGCGGGCGCCGCTCTCGGCCGTGTTGCCGGCCGCATCGCGGGCCCGGATGTAATACTCGACCGTCGCCCCGCCCGTCGTCGGCACCGGGTCACGGCTGGCCTGTAGCGCCGACCAGTCGAGGGTTGTCTGGTAGCTCCCGCCCGAGCCGCTCATCGAGCGCGTCTCCCATGACCCACCACTCACCCGGTAAACAAGCTGGACCTTTCCCACTCCACCGGCGTCACTCACCTGGGCCGTGATGGTCACCGTGTTCGGCGTGCAGTTGGGCACGTACACGGTGCCAGCCGAAGCGCTGACGGCACCGATGCTTGGCGGAGACGTGTCGGCAGGCGCATTGACGTTGATGGTGACGGTCTGTTCCGCCGGACCTGCAAGCGTGATCGCCTGCAGCCGGTAGGTGTGCGAAGCCGTCGGACACACCTGCCTGGTGCCCAGGGCATCGACGACGCCGCCATCGATGCTGACGGCCGTGGAATTGATGAGCTCCCAGCGAAGCGTGGTGCATTCCCCCTGGACCAACGTCGTGCGATCCGCAGAGAACGTGACGTAGGCCGTCGGCGGGATGGTCGGTGTGACCGTGGGAACCGGTGTCAGCGTGTGCACCGGCGTCAGGCTCGGCATCGGCGTCAGCGTCGCCGCCGGCAGAACGTGCATCCAGGCCACCGCCGGGGCGCTGGATGCGCCGCCGACCGAGAAAGCGACTATCTCCAGTGAGTGATCCCCCGGTTCGCCCGGGAGCCAGGGCTGAGATCCCCCAGTGATCACACCGCCTGGCTCTGCTGGTGGGTCACGGCGATACGGCACCCCGTCCACCGCCAGCAGGATCTCAGCCACGCCCTCTGGCGCGTAGGCATGCGAAACCACCTCGATTTCCGTGCCAGCCGTGATCTCAGAGCCATCAAGGGGGATGTCGATCCACGCCCGGGGACCTGCGGCATCGGCCGGCGCACAGGCCGCCAGCCAGAGAGACATGCAGGCTGGGAGGATCCCAACGATCCAACATTGAGCGCGCATGGCGTCCCTCCATCTGCGCCGCGAGATCGCAGCGCAGCACGCGTACCCGCCAGACATGCCGAGCGTCGGCGCCGGCCGAAGGTGGATGATGTGCGATGGGTGGGCAGAGAGAGCTGGGAGGAAAGGGCGGCGCCAGTGCCGAGCGCTGGGCCGAGAGGGGAGCTAGAGCACGGTCAGTCTATTGGGGGGCCTCCGAATTCATCCAGTCCGAGTTGCTTTGCGGTGTGCCGCCCAACCAGGCATCTCGGAAGCGAGGCTGCCGCGCCTATTGAAGGTAACCGGCGCACGCTCGGCTCCGACATGGATGTCCCGATCTGTACCTGGTGAGGCAGTTGGAGGCTGAGCGTGAGATGCGGCCGGGAGGTGGTGGCCACGCGAGAGGTCCCCCCTGGTGAGCCGTCCGAGCGGGCGGCCGCGTTCGATTTCCATCCGCAGTATAGCACAGCTGACCCACCTTGGCCCCGGCGATCGACTCTCGAGCCCCTGCGCAGTTTTCGGCAGGCAAGCAGCCCGCAGGGCGACCGCAGGGCTGCTTGCCTGCCGGACTACTTATGAACCGCCCGTCGAGGAAGCTGCCCCTTCTCAAGACCGGTTCTGTCTGATATCATCCATTGCCGCACCGAACCGACCTCGGCGCAACCCGGCCGGGGTCGTTTGTTGTGCGGCAGAAGGCAGTCGATCATGCTCACCGAACGGACCGATCTCCGCAACATCGCCATCATCGCCCACGTCGACCACGGCAAGACCACCCTGGTCGACGGGATGCTGCGTCAGGCGCGGGTGTTCCGCGATAACCAGCAGGTGGCCGAGCGGGTGATGGACTCGAACGAGCTCGAGCGCGAGCGCGGCATCACCATCCTGGCCAAGAACACGGCGATCACCCTGATGGATCCCGAGACCGGGATGCCGGTCAAGATCAACATCGTCGACACCCCCGGGCACGCCGACTTCGGCGGCGAGGTCGAGCGGGTGATGAACATGGTCGACGGCG
>CAZBJQ010000102.1:0-9955 GCA_964492235.1 uncultured Anaerolineaceae bacterium
CACACGATGGCTCTTTTCACAAGCCGTCTTTACACCACTTCATGAGACATTATCCTTGCAGGGGATTGGGCGACAACCGCGCATGGGATCTCATCCTTTGCATCAGGTGCTTCGCGACCCATGTCCGCTGGGCACGACGCCTCGGGGCGTGCGGGTGTTGGAGCCGACCCCTTGACGTCACGGTCCACTGAAGGCAAACGGTATATGGGGAGGAGCCAGTCGGCGGCTTCCTGCAGCCGTGACACCTTCTCCCTCCCTCTCTCCCTTGCCCCTGGATCTTGCCGACGCCCGCGCCCTCCGATTTGCCGGGATCTCTGGAGTCTCTCGAAGGCCCAGCAGCGAGCTCTTGGATTCTGGCCCGGCTGTCACACGCCATTTGGCGCGCTCACGGCCTGGCGGCATCCCCTACAATCCAGGCGATATGGAAGAACTCACCTTGTCCCGGCGCGAGCACACGGCAAGACGAGTGGCACGGCTCGCCCACTTCGCAGGATCCGCAATTCATGCCATGCGCCGGCACTGGTTTCCAGCTGCGCTCTTCCTGGTGGGCCTGTACGCCGGTCTGCCCTGGCTGGCCCCGGTATTCATGCGGATCGGATGGACCGACCCTGGCAGAGCGATCTATGCTTTCTACTCCACCCAGTGCCATCAGATGGCCCAGCGCTCCTACTTTCTCTTTGGTCCCGATTTCATGTACTCCCAGCCCGAGCTTCAGGCCGCCGGCGTCACGATGGAGCCTCTCGCCCTGCGAGCCTTCCTCGGCACCCCTGAACTTGGATGGAAGGTGGCCTGGTCCGACCGGATGGCGGCGATGTACACCGGGCTGTTCGTCTTCATGATCGTCGCCCGCCTTCTGCGGCACCGGCTGAAACCCCTCCCGGTTTGGATCTTCGTCGTTCTCATCCTCCCTCTTGCGCTGGACGGCACGACTCACCTAGTCAGCGACTTGGCCGGCTTCGGGCTTGGCTTTCGCGACACGAACCTCGGGCTGGCGACTCTCACCGGCAACCGCCTGGCCCCCGGGTTCTACGCCGGCGATGCCTGGGGCTCCTTCAACGCGTGGATGCGCCTTCTCAGCGGTGTCCTTTTTGGCCTGGGCATCGCCTGGTTGGCCGTACCCCGGCTGGCTGGCACCTTCGAGGGCGACCTGTTGAGGGCACCTGCAACTCCCGCCGCGCCTGTAGCGTCCGTGAAGGGGTAAGGCGTGCCACGCCGCCTGCGCGGCCCTTCGGGTTCGGCCCGCCCCAGGCGGGCGCGGCGGCAACGGCGCTGGCCATCGGCAGGCGCCGCGTTTCCGTCTACAATTCAGGGACCTTTGGAACCGCTTCGAGGAAGGTACGAAGTGGGAAGGCTGAGCCTCGATTGATCGACAAGAAGATGCGGGCCGCGGCCACAGCAAGCGGCTCCGGAGGTGGGCACATGGCGATCGACCCGATTTGCGGGATGGAAGTGGAAGAGAAGACCGCCACACACAGGTCCGCTTATCAGGGGAGGGAATACTACTTCTGCTCTGCCGGGTGCAAGCGGGCCTTCGATCAGGAGCCAGAGAAGTACCTCGGCCAAGCGAAACCCCCCGCGATGCATTCGCACCACACGGGCTGAGTGCCCCGGCGGAATGTTCCTGAGATGGGTGCCACGGATGACCTGATTCGCGTCCTCCTGGCGGACGACCATGCCGTCGTCCGCCAAGGGATTCGGCAGTTCCTGGAGGCGAGCGGCCAGATCGAGGTCGTGGCGGAGGCCGGCGATGGCGACGAAGCACTGCGTCTCATCCGAGCACACCTTCCCGATGTCGCCGTGCTCGACATCCAGATGCCGCATCGCTCGGGGATCGACGTGGCCCGCGCCCTCCGCGCCGAACGCTTGCCTGTCGGAGTGCTCGTGCTGACCGCCTTCGACGACGAGCCGTACGTTCGGGCCGTGTTGCAGGCCGGTGCCAACGGCTACGTCCTCAAGACGGCGGACGCCGACGACATCGTCGAGGCAGTCCGCTCCGTGCGCGAGGGGAAATCGGTTCTCGACCCTGCTATCGCACGGCAATTGATGAGGCGCTTCTCGGGCGAAGGCCCACTTCCGCTCGAGGTGCTCACCGAACGTGAGCTGGAGGTCTTGCGGCTGGCGGCTCACGGATACACCAACAAGGCCATCGGGGTACAGTTATCCATTAGCGACCGAACCGTGCAAGGGCACCTGGCGAAGATCTTCGGCAAGCTCCATGCCGCCAGCCGGACCGAGGCGGTCATGCGGGCCGTCTCCCAGGGGATCATCCCTCCTGTGCTGGAAACGAACGACGGCAGCTGAGACGGCGATGACGCTTCCTGCTCCCGTGCTCGCCCCACGACCGAGAGTCGGCGGGCGCGGCCTGACTCTGCAGCTCCTTCTCTTCGCCGTTCTGCCGCTGACCGTCCTGCTCGTCGTGATCGCCTTCGGAAGTCTAGTCCTGCATTCCCAGGCCATGCGCGATCTCGTCGCCGAGCGCGAAGCTCGCGCCAGCCACGCCGCCTCCGACGCCATCGCCGAGCAGCTGCGTCAGCGAGGTCTGTTGATTCAGAGCCTTGCGGCTCTCGCCGGCAAGGTGCCCGAGGCGGACGCGGCTCTGCGCGATTCTGCGCACCTCCTGCCGGACTTCGAAGGCGGCCTGGCGATCGTGGCCGACGATGGCCGACCCCTGGCGTCCACCGTGCCGGCCGATTGGTGGGCCGGACTGGACCTGGCTACATTGCTCGACCGGAGCCGCACCTCCAGCAGACCCGAGTTTTCCGAGGCTCAGCTCCTGCCCTCCTTCGAGATGCCAGTCACCGTCGTGGCGTTCGCCGCCGGACGCCGATCGGCCGTTGGAGCCTTCCAACCCGGGAGCCTGGCAGGCCGTATTCTTGATGACGCCTTCCCAGGCGAGACCCAGGCCCGGGTATGGCTCGTCGACTCGCAGCTTCACACCCTGTACCGTCGGGCGGCAACGCCGCCTGAGTTGGATGTCGTGGGCCACCCGGCCCTCGACGCCGCGCTGGAAGGAGTCGGTGGCGTCGCCTTCCTGGACCTTGAGCGCGTGGAATACGTGGTCGCATTGGACCCGGTGCCTCCCTTGGGATGGGTGCTCGTCATGGAGGAGCCTTGGGAGTCGGTCGACAACCCTCTCCTTCGACAGACCCAGGCGGCGCCCCTGGTCCTGATCCCGGCTCTTCTTTTGGCCCTGCTGGCCCTGGCTTTTGCCTTCCGGCAGGTCGTGCAGCCGCTGCGTGCCCTGGAGAGGCAGTCGGCCCAGGTCGGGCAAGGCGAGTTTCAGGCGCTGGAAGAACCCGTCGGGGGGATCAGCGAAATCAAGTCCTTGCAGCGGACGATGGTGCAGATGGCCCAGCGGCTGCGCGCCTATCAGCAATCGGTCCGCCGTTATGCTGGCGCCGTCACCCGCGGTCAGGAGGATGAGCGCCGGCGCGTGGCGCGCGAGCTGCACGACGACACCATCCAGGCGCTGATCGCGCTCGACCAGCGCACTCAACTCGCGCAGATGGCCGTCCAGCGCGATTCGGCGGATACCTCCGGCCACCTGGCCGAGCTGCGGCGAATGACGCAGGCGCTGCTCAAGGGCGTCCGGCGCATCATTGGCGCGCTGCGCCCGATCTACCTGGAGGACCTCGGCCTGCCTTCGGCCCTCCAGATGCTGGTCGAGGATGCTGGATCGTCGGCAGGGCTTCAGGTTAGGTTCTCGTCCACCGGGGAGCCGCGGCGATTGCCTCCCGAGCAGGAAATCGCCGTCTACCGCATCGCCCAGGAAGCGCTCTGCAACGTCGTCCGTCACGCGCAGGCCCGCTCGGCCAGCCTGGAAACGCGCTTCGAACCGCAGCGTTTCACCCTGGTTGTCCAAGACGACGGGGGCGGATTCCCCGTCCCGGCGTCGCTGACCGACCTCGACTCTACGGAACACTACGGGTTGATGGGGATGCAGGAACGGGCCGAGCTGCTCAACGGCCGACTGACGGTCGATTCAGTTCCCGGCGGCGGAACGAGGCTGCGGCTGGAGGTCCCGCTCTGAACCCGCGTTCCGCGGCTGGGTAGTCCTCGCAGCCTCTCCACGCGCCGAAATGCCTAGGGATCCACCGGCTGTTTCCCGGGCGCATCCGCCTTCCCTTTCCCGTACAGTTCTCCCAGGCATCCATGAATCGCTTGATCGTCTTCCATTGCAGCGGAGAACAGGCTGCGTTCGCGGCCCGTCAGTGCCTAGTAGGACAGGACCTGCAGGTGGTGCGCAGCTTCGATCTCACAGGATTGGACTCGGACGCCTGCGGGTGCCCTCATCACGGCACGCCCAGCTGCACCTGCCAGTACTCGGTGCTGCTGGTCTACGCCGACACCGGCCCGCCGGCCGTCGTTACGGCGCATGCTCGCCAAGGGCAGACGCAACTGGAGATCCACATCGATCCGAATGCGCCGCCGGACGCCGGACTGGTTAACCGCATCTGGGCTGCTTTGGTCGAAGCCAGCGGGCAGACGGCCAGCCTCAGCCGGCCCCCAATCCCTCAGGCTGGGGCCCAGTCAGCTTGACCGATCGTCGCGCCGCCCGGCTGCCAGGAGGCCTTCGCCCATGATGGCCTTCGGGGCTCTGATGATGTGCCTGACCCCGCTGCTGCTCGTGGCTCTGATCGCTGTCCCGGTGACGGCGCTCGTATTCCTGTTGGCCGGGCGGAAAGGATAGGACGGCTTGCAGCCTTCCCCGGCCAACGGGTGCACTCGGCTCTGACGTCCGTCTACCGGCACCTGACATTCGACACGCGCCAGATGGCGGGCGGATGCCGGGCGAAACGCCTCTCAAGCCTGGTCTCAATATCCCCTAAAGTTGTCAGGAAAGCCCTTCCGTTGGGCTTGAGTTCATCAGCTTCCAAGGAGCGCAAGTTATGAGTCGAACGTTGCAGTGGGTTGTCGGCGTCTCGGTGGTCGTGGTTTCCCTGGCGATCGTGCTCGCCGTGGTCGTAGCCTGGGTCTCTTCCTGGTTCGGATGGGGGAACGGGTACGGGATGACCCAGGCACCTGCGCCCTGGGCAGGTGTGAGCCCCTACGGGATGATGGCAGGATCCTACGGCACACGGCGGTATGGCACGACGGGTGGCGGCTACGGCATGATGGGCGGCGGGTACGGCATGATGGGTACTACGGGGATGACCCAGGCACCAGCGCCCTGGGCAGGTGTGCCTTGGGCAGGTTCCCGCAGCGGCCTGGGGTCCACCGCCCGCCTTTCTATGGATCAAGCGCGCACGCTCGCGGAAGATTACGCCGGTGCCGCCGGGGCCGATTTCGCCGTCGCCGAAGTGATGGAATTCGAGACCAACTTCTACGCCGTGGTCGAGGAGACCAGCACCGGTCGAGGCGCCTTTGAGCTCCTCATCGATCCCTACACGGGCGCCGTCGGTGCGGAGCCAGGCCCCAACATGATGTGGAACGACAAGTATGGGCACATGTCGTACGGCGCCGGCGGTGAGAATCGGCTCTCGAAGGAGGAGGCTCGGGCGAACGCCCAACAGGCGCTCGAGTCGCAGATGCCGGGAGCCAAGGTCCACGCGGACGGGACATCGTTCTACGGCTACTACACCTTCGACTTCGATGGGCGCGACGGCGCCATCGCCGGGATGCTGAGCGTTGACGCCGACAGCGGCGGCGTCTGGCTCCACACCTGGCATGGCGACTTCATCTCGGAGTGGGAATCCGAGGCAGCTTCCTCGTGAGCGGCGCGAAACCAACAGGTGACCAATCAATCGCGAGGGCCGGGCGCCAACGCAGATGGTTCTCGCTCGCCTTTGGGGTGAGCCTTCTCCCTTTCCTTGTCCTGGCGGTGAGCCTCGGCGGCTGTTCCAGAGGCAAGAGCATGGAAGGGATGCCGGCCGAGGTCCAGGCCGCACCGCGGGTTGTCCAGGACGCCTACGCCTTCGCCGCCGCCCAGCCCGAGGTCCTGACCCAGGTCCCGTGCTACTGCGGTTGTGGCGCCATCGGGCATACCTCCAACAACGCGTGCTACGTGTCCGAGGTTGATGCGGCTGGCATGATCACCTACGACCTGCACGCGCTGGGCTGCTCGATCTGCGTCGACATCACCCGCGACACGATGCGGATGCTCGACGAAGGGCGGAGCGTGGCCAAAATCCGGGCACAGATCGATGCAACCTACTCGGCCTTCGGGCCGTCGAACATGCGGTAACGCACCATGACACTACCCCACCGCCTCCTGAATTCCGGTGTTCTCGCCTCGCTAGTCGTGGCCGCTGTGGCGGTTGTCAGCGTGCGGGCCACGTTGGCGCGGCCCGACGGCGTCGCCCGCAATGTGCGAGTCGAGGCAAGCGCCTACGCCTTTACCCCGGCGACGATCAAGGTCGATCCCGGTGATCGGGTCACGATCGAGCTGGCCTCGACCGACTATGTCCATGGCCTCCACATCGAAGGCTACAACGTCGATTTGACCGCCGACCCCGGCCAGCCGGCGAGCGTTACCTTCGTCGCCGATCGCCCCGGCACGTTCCGCATCCGCTGCTCAGTGCCGTGCGGACCCCTCCACCCGTTCATGGGCGGTCGGCTTCGAGTCGGCCCCCCGCTCACTTTCTGGGGCGCGGTCGCGTTGGCCTTCATCACCGTCGCCCTCGGAGGAGTGGCCCTGTGGCGGAAACCCACAGGCCCCGGAGCTCGTCTGGTTTCATCATGACTCGAGTAGACCTCATTCGTTTCCCGTTCGTCCGGAGGACCCTCGTCGCGCGGGGCCCACAGTTGGCCGTTCAGCTGGCCGCCGTGGGTGGCCTGCTCATCGTGATCGCCGCTGGGCTGCTCGGCACGCCGGTCGGCAGCCGCAACCCGGCGACGGTGCTGGTATGGATCGCCTGGTGGGCAGCGCTGATGATCGTGGCCGTCCCGTTTTTCGGAAGGCTGTGGTGCGGCGTCTGCCCGCTGCCTTTGCCTGGCGAATGGCTGCAACGCGGCGCTTTGCTGCGTCCGCGCGGCGGCGGATTGGGCCTGGCGCTGCCCTGGCCTCACCGGTTACGAGGGCTGTGGGTCCAGAACGCGGCGTTCGTTTTCGTTGCATTGTTCAGTCTGCCCATCCTCACTCAACCAAGGCTGACGGCGTTGCTGCTCGTCGGCCTGGTGCTCGTCGCCATCGGCATCAGCCTGGTCTTCGAGAGGCGGTCTTTCTGCCGTTACTTGTGTCCGGTCGGCGGTTTCATCGGCCTGTACGCCCAGGTAGCCCCGTTGGAAGTCCGTGTGCGCGATCCGCAGGTCTGCGCCGGGCACACGACCAAGACCTGCTACACAGGCAGTGCGGACGGCTACGGCTGCCCGTGGCAGGTATACCCCGCCGCGTTGAAGTCAAACGTCTCCTGCGGGCTTTGCCTCGAGTGCCTGCGCACGTGCCCGCTCGACAACGTCGCCATCCGCCTGCGGCCGATGGGGGCCGATCTCCAGCCCGTGTCCCGCGTCCGACTGGATGAAGCCTTCAAGAGCCTGGTCCTGATCGGCAGCGCCCTGGTTTACGCGTTCGTCCTGCTGGGCCCGTCGAGCACGCTGCGAGCGGCGGCGGAGGCCGTCGGCAGTCCGTCTTGGCTGGTCTATGCGGCTGGGTTCCTGCTCGTCACCGTCGTCCTGGTCCCGGGTTTGTTCCTGGCGGCGATACGCCTTGGACACTCGCCAGCCAAGCCCCGCCTCTCGGCGAAGGAAAGCATGCGGAAGTTCGCGCCGGCGCTTGTCCCGCTTGGCTTGGCCGCCTGGGCAGCTTTCAGTCTCTCGTTCGTCCTGACCAACGCCTCCTACATCCTGCCGGCACTTTCGGACCCCATCGGTCTCGGTTGGGATCTCCTGGGTGCGGCGTCGATTCCGTGGACTCCCCTCGGTGGCCCGCTCGCCTCGTGGGCGTTGATCGCCATCGTCGTCTTCGGCCTGGCATGGTCCAGTCGTCACATCCGTCTCGTGGCCGATGAACTCGCCGGCGGAATCCGGATGGCCCTACCTGTGTGGTGCTTCTCCCTCATCGTCACCGCGGGGCTGCTGTGGGTCTTCGTCGCTTGAGCTCCGAGCACTTCGCTCGCTTCGCCCTGGCGCTGGTAGTGATTGCCGTCCCCCTGACTCTGGCCGCAGCCTGGTGGGCGGCTCGAAGCTCCCCCTCGGCGGTGACGATTCACGGCCGGGTGAGCGAAGACGGCGGTTGGCTTCCGGGAACGGTGCACGCCACCGCCGGGTCCCCGCTCCACCTGCGCCTGGTCTCCGACGACGTCGTCCACGGTTTCGCCATTGGGCGAAACGATGAGACGCCGCTGGACCTGCCGCCGGGTCAGGTCGTGGAAACGACGCTGACCTTCGATCAGCCCGGCACGTACACCTTCTACTGCACCCGCTGGTGTGGCCCCAATCACTGGCGCATGCGCGGCGTCATCGAGGTTTCCGGCGGCGGACCGGCGGTGGCCGAGGTTCAGGATCCCTTGTACGAAACCCTTGGGGTCGACATCGATGCACCGCATCCCGCATCGGTTGTCCCCGACACGCCCCCGTCGGCTGAGCGAGGTGAGGCCCTGGGTATCGACCTGCCGGAAGGGAGTCGCACGCGTGAGGACTTCCTTCGGCACTCACCCGACGAGATCTGGCAGGTCCTGCGCCGCGATCCTTCCATGATGGGCCTGAGCGACTCTCAGGTCTGGGATCTCGTGGCTTACCTGTGGCGCTCAACAACGACCGACGAAGCGTTGCGAGAAGGCCAGGCGCTCTACGCGCAGAGCTGCGCCGCCTGCCACGGTGAAAGCGGCACCGGCAAGGGTGTGATGGCCGGAGCCGTTTCGGCCACCTCGGCGACTCACCTCGCCCGCCAACAGCCTCCCTCGCCAGCCAATTTCACCGATCCCTCGACCATGCTCGGGGCCAGTTCGGCCTTGCTGCAGGGGAAGATCCTGCGCGGAGGGATGGGAACCGGAATGCCGTATTGGGGACCGATCCTGACTGAGGCGCAGATGTGGGCGTTGGCCGACTACTTGTGGACATCCCAGTTCGGAGCGTTGCCATGACCAGACCTCAGAAACGACGCCGCAGAAAGACCCAGTCCAGCTTCTTCCTGGTGGCCGCGATCGCCGCTGGCGCCTTGCTGCTTCTCTTGGCCGCGTTGTCTCTGCGCGGCGGCTCCGGCGAACGAAAGGCGGCGATCGAAGTCACCGGACAATCGCGGCTCAAGGTGGATCGCGAAGTCGTCGATCTCGGCGAGGTTGCGCTGGGACGACCGGTCGAGGCGGCGTTTGTCCTGACGAACGTCGGCGACCAGCCGCTGCGCGTGACCGAGCCCCCCTATGCCGAAGTCGTGGAGGGGTGTTGACCGCCCATTCCGACCGTCGGTGCGACGGTCCTCCAGCCGGGCGAGAGCACACAACTGCGGATGCAGTTCATGATGCACGGCGACATGGGCGGCCGGCACAACTTCCGGGTGCACGTCTTCACCGATGACCCAACCCAGCCCGAGCTCATGATGACGGTCCTGTCGAACTGGGTCGAGTGACACCGCCGCCAGCAATTGCCTTGCACTCCGAAGGCCAGCGCATGGCCACAAAGATTTCGTTTCGACCCGAACTAACTCTGTTCGAGAGACCGCCGAATGTCGTCGAACTGCTCCTTTGTGATCTCACCACCGGCGTACCGGCGCCGGAGGATCTCCAAAGGAGTCTCACCGGCAGGTCTCATCCCCACAGATTGCGATCCACCCCGCGACGCGAGCTGAACCGCCCACACGACACCCGCCACGCACAGGGCGCCTATCACCAGCAGGAAGATCGGCCAAATCGCCATCATGCCCATCATGTCCCAGCCTCCCACACCTGCCCAGGGCGCAGGTGCCCCGGTCATCCGCCATCCGTACCCGGCGCCCCAAGACGGGAAAAGCGCCAGACAGACCACCACGATTGCAAGCCCGCCGACCCCTACCACCGCAACCACGACCGGCCAGCCTTTCCTA
>CAZBJQ010000103.1:0-9883 GCA_964492235.1 uncultured Anaerolineaceae bacterium
GGCCACAGCATCTAGCGTCTCCCACGCTCTACCAGGCGGTAGGGGTCGCATCCTAGGCCCTGGTGCTGCGTACAAGCGGCGCGGGAAACGCCTCTAGCGGGATGAGAGCGGTGGAGGCGAAGGCCCTTCGACGTGGACTTCGACGCCCATCCGCTGCAGGTCGGCCAGCATGCGGTTCGGCTCGACCAGCAACGCCTGGTAGTTCAGCCCCGGCCGGCGGCTTGATCCGTCCAGCACCTGAAGCAAGCAAGCGGCCATGGGGGCCGCGGTCAGGACGTAGCCGTCGGCGTGGTAGATGCTCGCCCGCAGGACGGCTTCGGCGCCGTGGTGAATGCCGCTGGCTTCGAGGGCGAGCAGCGTTCCGTACGGTGGGCGGGTGAACCGCTTCAGTCCCCACTCGAGCATTCGGCCGAACACCCGCCCGCCAGCCTTCGGCGACAGGCGCATGATCAGCATTCCCACCGGCATCAGGACCCAGTCCACAACCGGGTTGAACCCCCCGACATAGAAGCCGGTGTCCTCCAAGCCGGGGATGCGATCAGGGAGCGGGCGCATCTCTTCCAGGAACATCGGCACGGTGTAACGGCGGCCGAATCCGTGGCCGAACGTCATCCACGTCGGCCGGAAGCTGTCGAGCCAGCCCATGCGCTGCCAGCGTCCGTCCTTGAAGGTTAGGGATTGAAAGTCGGCGAACTCGATCACCATCTCTTCGAGGGTGGCCGGCGAGAACTCGAGGCGTCCCCAATCGATCTGAATGACACTTCCGACGCGAGCACGGCTCAGCCGCTCGAACCGGGCGGCGGCGTAGCGCACCAGCACCGCCGGCAGGCCGGGGTGGAAACCGCCGTCGGTGACGAAACAGCGGCCGGCGGCCTCGATGCGCGGAGCCATCGCCTGAAGAACCTGCACCTTCTTGCGGGAGAACTGAGGGTCAAGGTAGTCCAGTCCGGCCGCCAAGGCAGCTTCGGCGACGGTGGCGGCGAAGGCCGAGGTGCTTGAAGCCGCAACCACCAGGTCGGCGCCGGCGAAGACGCGCAGCAGGCTGTCGCGGTCGGCGGCATCCGCCGCCGAGCCGCGCAGGCGCCCGCCGGGTACGGCCGCGTTCCACGCCGCGGCGGCGGCCTCGGCTCGAGCTGCATCCCGGCCGCACACGACCAGGCGCGCATCGGTGAATTCGAGCAGCAGAGGCACCAGGGCTTTGCCGGTGTTGCCGTAGCCGCCGAGGATGACGATCGTGGCTGGGGCCATGCGGTTGCTCCGTGCAGGCAGCCGAATCGTAGCCCAGACCCGGTCGAGCGCCAAACAGCCCGCCACTGGCTCGGGTCTTATCCCACGGGTCGAGCCGTCTCAATGCGGACAACGGCCTCAGGGACGCCATCCCCAACGCCCGGTAGTTGGGTGAGCGGCGCGGACAGATGGATTCGCCAGGGGCCGCGTGCCGCACCCTGGGTGAGGCAAGCGCAGGCACCTCGAGCGGTGGCGGTCCGCAACGCCTCAATCCATGCCAGATTCCATGACGCGCCGAGCCACATCGGCGATGGACTGCGGGGGGAACCCAAATTGGTCAAGCAGCCAACCATGTGATCCAACCATACGGACATAGGTATCGGGAAGAGCTACGGCCTTGAACGAAACGGATAGGCCCGCATTCAGGAGGACCTCGGCCACCGCCCCTCCAAGGCCTCCAAAGACATTGTGCTCCTCGACCGTAACGATCGCACGCGTCTCCCGGCCCGCATCAAGAATGGCACTCGTGTCAATCGGTTTGATCGAGGCCATGCTTAGCAGTCTCGCCTCGATCCCGGCTTGCGCGAGGATCTCAGCCGCCAGCCGAGCGCGAAAGCACGGTTGCAGGTTCGATGGTTAGCACAACGGAACAGGGGCAGCACTGCAGCGACTTGGATGAGGGAGCCGACAGGTGGGCTATTCCCTCCTGCCAACCCTCTTGACAACGGCCCCTTCATAGAAGGCGACACTCTGCTTCTTCCTCCGGACACAGAACTGCTGTATAATCCACTTGCGCTCGGTCACATTCCCAGCCCGCGGACGACCTGGCCGGCGAAGTCCTGCACATCGGCATTACATAATTGCGTTCCTTCCGGACAAGATCGGGGACATCCATGAGGACATACGAGAAGACACATCCTTGGATCACCTTTTCCGTTGATCTTCGAGAGGCGCCTTACCAGCTTTGGCTTCTGCTGGGGGACGCTCAGGCCAAGTGCCAGTACCTCGCGGGCGTGCCGCTGCTCCCGTCAGTCGCACGGCGTCTATATCGCGTCTTCCTCGCCAAAGGGGTCCTTGCCACCACTGCCATCGAGGGAAACACTCTGACGGAGGAAGAAGTCCTGAAACGCATCGACGGCAAGCTTGAACTCCCCCCATCGAAAGAGTATCTTGGCCAGGAAGTCGACAATATCATCGAGGCATGCAACCTCATCGCCCGACGTATCCTAGAGACGCATCAGGCAGCTCTCTCGTTGGAGGGGCTGGCCGAATTCAATCGCCTTGCTCTGAGGGACCTTCCGCTCCCTGAGGAGGTCATCCCAGGCCAGATCAGATCCCATAGTGTCGTGGTTGGGACCTACAGGGGAGCTCCGCCTGAGGATTGCGAATACCTGACTCGCAGGCTTTGCGAGTGGCTTGCTGCCGACTTTGCCCCCTCATCCGGCTACACGATAGGATTCGGTATCCTAAGGGCGATCATCGCACACCTCTATCTTGCATGGATTCACCCCTTTGCTGACGGGAATGGCAGGACTGCGCGCCTCGCTGAATTTGAGATCCTGCTTTCCCTCGGCGTCCCGGCTACTGCCGCACACCTCCTAAGCAACCACTACATGCAAACCCGCTCCGAGTACTACCGGCACCTTGATATCGCCCACAAGTCTGGTGGGGACCTCTTCCCCTTCCTCTTGTACGCATTGCAGGGCTTCGTTGATGGTCTCGCCGAGCAAATCGCCACGGTCCGAGAACAGCAGCTTCATGTTCATTGGATCAACTACATTCACGACAAGTTCCGCGACAAGGACAGCCCTGCAAACATCAGGAGAAGACGCCTGGCACTGGACCTCTCAAGACGAAGTGAACCCGTTCCGCTTGCTGAGGTCCGTCAGGTCTCTCCAAGAATGGCGCAGGCGTACGCCACCAAAGGTGACAAGACGCTGAGCCGTGACATCAACAAGCTGGTTGCCCTCGATCTAGTTGAGAAGACCGAACGGGGCATCCGCGCGAAGGCGGAGAACATGCGAGCCTTCCTCCCACCGTCGCTCGACGGAACCAATGCCGCCTAACAACTCGCTGAAACTGACCCGGCGGGCTGGGCCTTTGGGGGGTGCTTGCTCGGCCCGCCGGCCTGGCCTAGAGTCATGTTAGCGCTGCCTGCTTCCGCCGGGCAGCTTAGCTCGAGGCCGCTAGGCGCCCAGCGATAGCACTGCATGGAGGCGCTGAGACCATGTAACCGACTGCTTTGTCGCTCATGACCTCCACGGCGATGGGCGAGCCTGTCCCCGGTCCCCCGGAATCCTACGGGGCACCAGGGAGCTGCAGCTGCGGCACCATTCCCCCAGAACCCCCGATGACCCACTTGCTGTTTTCGCTCAGAGCCTGGGCAATCAGCAACTGAAGATATCCCTCCGCCAGCGTACCCTTGCCTTCGAGGGCATCGAGCAGAGCGACGGAAGCCTCCAGTTGCGCTTGGGAGGTGATGGCGATTCGCTCGGCATCAGCTTGCGCAACGCTTCGGACCTGATAGGCCTCGGCCTCGGCTTTCTTCTGCGCCAGATAGTAATCCGCATCGGCTTGCGTGCGCACCTGAGAAGCCTCTGTCTGGGCCTGCTCCTGCCTCTGAACCGCGACCATCCGGTCCTTGATGGCAGTCACCACTTCCGGCGGAGGCGAAGCGCTTTGAAGTTGAACGGTCACAAACTCGATCCCATACTGGGGCTCCTTCTGCCGGAGAGCCTGCACCAGCTCCTGGTTGATTACCTCGCGGTTGTGCATCACCTCCGTCATCGTATGCAGGTTGACCTCGTCCCGCAAAGCAGCCTGCACGAATCTGGCGATGATCTCGTTCGGCTGGAGTACCTCGAGCTGGTACTTCTTGGGGTCTGTGACACGATAGGTGTAGACCAGGGAAACGTCCATGGTGACTTCATCCGAGGTCATAGCCGCCAGCTGGGCGATCTCCCCATACTGCTCCGAGACAACCACGCCAATCACCGTGTCCACGAAGGGAATCTGAACGTGCCACCCGGGGTCGTCCACGTCGATGAATTCACCGCCGCGGACGTGCAACCCTCTCTCCCACGGGCGGATTTTGTAGACCGTCGCTCGAGCCACTTGGAAGAAGACGAACAAGACTACCAGCGCCAACAAGGCGGGCAGGGCGTAAGTTCTGGCCGTCAAGACAATCCTTCCGAAGCAGCCGAGTGGGCCTTGGCTGCTCTGATCAGGGTCGCGGGGCGGTGTTCCTTGGCTCATTCTCATACCTCCGGTGTCTCAGTACGGCATGTGATCCGGTGGGACCCCAGCGCTGGTGATCCGGGGCCAATGGGCCCATGTGCACGTGGTCGTTTCACGAAGCAGGTCTCTGTGTGCGGAATTGGGCGCTTTCTGCATCACGTCTCAGTGAGTAGGTTGGGGTCCGAGGGCCGGATCCAGGCCACCCGTTGTGGACCCGCATGCGAGAGTCGACCTGCCGGGATCGCCCCCCCAAGCAGGTGGGACTTGTATCAGAAGTATACAGTGAGAATCCCCTTACAGGTGGTGCTCTCCTGATGTTTGGGAGGCCGCATTGCTAGCGGGCGACCTACGTACTCCCGTGCGGTACCGCACTAGTGCACCTGCAACCAGACATGGTCCAGCACCCTAGGCCAGCCAGGGGAGTGCACTCATTCCAGGCCCCATAACCGCCCGCCAAGCGCCCCCCGCGAACGCCCGGATGCACCAACCCCATCCAGCATAGCCGCAATCCCGACGCCCATGAGGGCCGGAAGGCCGCGATGGAGCAGGTTATGGCCGACGCCACATGGCAGCACTGCCGGGTGCATTTCCCACTTGCACCGCACTGCGTGCGGCGCAGTGCAGGTGTGCGGAATGTCCTGGCTTACATCCCCAAGGGGAGCAAGTCGGTGGTGACCGCGGCTCTTCGGACGATCTTCGCTCAGCCGGACCGGGCGGCGGCCACACAGCAGCTGCGCGAAGTGGTCAAAGCGATGGCCCCGCGCTGGCCTCGCGCGGCCGAGGTAGTGGCCGCCGCGGAAGAGGACATCTTAGCCTACATGGCCTTCCCAGTGGAGCACTGGACGCGCATCTACTCCACCAGCCTCTTGGAGCGGGTCAACGAGGAGGTGAAGCGGCGCACCAACGTGGTTGGCCTCTTTCCGCGACGAGGCTTCGGTCTTACGCCTGGCCGGAAGCGTGCTGATCGAGATCTGGGACGAGTGGCAGGTGGGCCGGCGCTACTCTAGCCGGAAGTCGATGGGCAGGCTCAGCCTGGAGAGCCACGTGGAACCCGCCGTGCTCGAGCACGCCAGTCAGATCCCATGCTGCTGCGGAGCTTTCACCGCATCTGACGATCCCATGGCGCTCTCTAAAGGGCGTGGGCCAGCTACTGCTACCACTCCCGCCTGGCCCGGGGATCTTGCGGCGGAGCCCTCCCGAATCCGCTACACCCCGTCGGCGCGGGCCCCCACCTTCCACCTCCCCTGCCTGTGGGCCTGACTATTGGGCAGGTCGGCTTGTTGCGCCGTTCGGGGCGTCAGTTCGGGTAGAATCTCTTTGCACGCATCCATGGACATCCAACGCACCCGCCTCAGCGAAGTCCTGTTGATCCACCCGCACCTGCACTGCGACGAGCGCGGGTGGATCATGGAAACACACCATGCCGAACGCTACATCTCGGCGGGCGTATCCGCCCCGTTCGTGCAGGAGAATCAGACCTTCTCTCATCGCGGGGTATTGCGTGGCTTGCACTATCAGCTCCATCACGCCCAGGGCAAACTCATCCAGGTCTTTTCCGGCGCGATCTTCGACGTTGCCGTCGATATTCGCCGCTCATCGGGGACCTTCGGCCAATGGGTATCCGCCACGCTTTCGACCGAAAACCGCACGCAGATCTGGATTCCAGCCGGCTTCGCCCACGGGCTATACGTTCTGAGTGAGTCTGCCGAAATCGTCTACAAGATGACCGACTACTACACGCCTCAGGCCGAGCGCACGATCCTGTGGAATGACACGCAACTGGCGATCGCCTGGCCGCTGCAGCCCGGGGCTGTGCCCGTGCTTTCGCCCCGAGACGCCCGCGGCCTGCCGCTGGACCAGGCCGAAGTCTACGACTGAGTCACACGATCCGAGGGCAGATCCGTGAAGAATATCCTCGTCACCGGCGGCGCAGGTTTCATCGGTTCCAGCCTGGTGCGTCACCTGCTCCGCGGCGAACCGCAGGCTCAGATCGTCAACCTCGACGCCCTGACCTACGCCGGAAGCTTGCGCAATCTGGATGACCTACCTGACCCGGCACGTCACCATTTCGTCCAGGGCGACATCGGCGACCGGGCACTCGTCGAGGGCCTCCTCCGCAATCACCGCATCGACATGATCGTCCATCTGGCGGCCGAGACGCATGTCGACCGTTCCATCGTCGGTCCGGCCCAGTTTGTCCAGACGAATGTGCTCGGGACGTTTGCCTTGCTGGAAGCCGCCCGGCTGGTGTGGCTCGAGGAGCATGCGATCCCAATCGGACAGGTTCGCTTCCACCATGTGTCGACCGACGAGGTGTACGGCGCCCTTCAACCCGGGGAGCCCGCCTTTCGTGAGGACCATCCCTACCGGCCGAGTTCGCCCTATGCCGCCTCGAAGGCGGCCAGCGACCATCTGGTGCGTGCCTATGCCCAGACCTACGGCCTGCCTGTGACGATCAGCACCTGCTCGAACAACTACGGCCCCCGGCAGTTCCCGGAGAAGCTGATCCCGCTGATGATCCTTAACGCTCTTGAAGGCAAGCCGCTCCCGGTCTACGGCGACGGCCAGCAGGTCCGCGACTGGCTCCACGTGGACGACCACTGCGAGGCCATTCATGTGGTGCTGCGCCGCGGCCGGATCGGAGGGACGTACAATATCGGTGGAGGCAATCAGGACCCCAACCTGGTCGTTGTCCACCAGATCTGCCAGCTCCTCGACGAGCTCGCCCCTGGGTCGCCGCACCATCCTCACGCCCAGTTGATCGCCCATGTGCCCGATCGGCCCGGCCACGACCGGCGGTACGCCATGGACATCGGCCGGGTGCGGGATGAATTGGGATGGCAGCCGAAGCAGGATCTGGCCACCGGCCTGAGGCAGACCGTCTCCTGGTATGTGGCCAACCGGAGCTGGGTGGAGGCCATCCGCCGTGAACCGGGCTACCAGTCCTGGCTGGATCGCAACTACCTCGGGCGGAGGCAGCGTACATGAGGGGCATCGTCCTGTCCGGCGGGCATGGCACTCGGCTGCGTCCTCTGACAACAAGCCTGAGCAAGCAGCTCCTGCCGCTGTACGACAAACCGATGGTCTACTACCCGCTCTCCACGCTGATGCTGGCCGGAATCCGCGAGATCCTGATGATCAGCACGCCGGAACATCTTCCTTTGTTCCAGCGGTTGCTTGGCGATGGCAAGCAGTGGGGCCTGCAGTTGGAGTACGCCGAGCAGCCAAGCCCCCGAGGCCTGGCAGATGCGTTCCTGGTCAGCGAGAGCTTCCTCTCCGCAGAACCGGTCTGCCTGATTCTTGGCGACAACATCTTCTTCGGCCATGGGCTACCGGAGATCCTCCGCTCTGCCGCACAGCTGCACGCCGGGGCACTGATCTTCGCCTATCCGGTCCGTGATCCGCAGCGTTACGGCGTGATTGAACTCGGACGGGACGGGAAGGTTCTCAGCATTGAGGAGAAACCGGCGGAGCCGCGCTCGTCGCTTGCTATCCCCGGCGTGTACTTCTTCGACGGCGAGGTGGCTTCCCATGCACATCGCCTATCCCCGTCAGCGCGTGGTGAGCTGGAGATCACTGACCTGCACAGGCTGTACCTCGAGCGGGGTCAGCTCCAGGTCAAGATCTTGGGGCGCGGCATCGCCTGGCTGGATGCCGGCACGCCCGAGGCTCTGATGCAGGGGGCCAACTTCGTCCAGGCGGTGCAGGAGCGGCAGGGATTGATGATCGCTTGTCCGGAGGAAATCGCCTACCGCATGGGATACATCGGTCCAGAACACCTGGCGAAGCTGGCCGAGAGCATCGGCGACAACAGCTACCGCAAGTACCTGCTGGATTTGCTGCGGGCTGATCCGTTCCCGAGCGACCTTGGACCCGCCCCATGAATATCCTGCTCCTCGGCCGGGATGGGCAGGTCGGTTGGGAGCTCTCCCGGGCGCTGCCCCCGCTGGCGGAGCTGACCTCACTGGGCCGGGAGGATCTCGACCTTGCCCATCCCGATCGAATCCCCGATGTGCTGGACAAGCTCCGTCCGGATGTGATCATCAATGCCGCCGCCTACACCGCCGTCGACCGGGCCGAACAAGAACCAGAGGTCGCCCACCGGGTCAATGCCCTCGGGCCGGCAAGGTTGGCTGAAGCCGCCAAAGAACGCGGGTCGGCCTTCATCCACCTTTCCACCGACTACGTCTTCGACGGCGCCCTTCACCGGCCGTACACGGAAGATGACGCTACCAACCCCCGCAGCACCTACGGGCGAAGCAAGTTGGAGGGAGAGCGTCTAGTCCAGCAGGTCGGAGGTGCCTGCCTGATCCTGCGGACCAGCTGGGTGTACAGCCTGCGCCGACCTTGCTTTGTCACTCAGGTGCTGGCGTGGGCGCGCACGCGGGATCAGCTTCGTATCGCGGAGGACCAGGTGGGGACACCGACCTGGTGCCGCCTCGTTGCAGAGGCCATCGCTCTGATGATGGCACGCCTCGGGCCGCACCCGGTAGGGGCTCTGGCCGCGCGCAGCGGCCTCTATCATCTTGCTTCTTGGGGTCCGGCCAGCCGTCTGGAATGGGCGCGGCGCATCCTGATGCTCGATCCCAGGCCGGAAGAGCAGCTCGTTCACGCCGAGGGGATCCTGCCGGCCCCGAGCCGCGATTTCGTCAACCCTGCCGATCGCCCGGCGTACTCCGCTCTCGACTCCACGCGATTTGCCTCCACATTCGGGCTCAAGCTTCCTGGCTGGGAAGAAGGCTTGCGCCTGGCGATGGCCGCAGCGTGATGGACCGCCCACTGCCCGCCTCCGGCACGCATGTTCTCCCAGCGCTGTTCCTCGACCGCGACGGGGTCATCCTTGAGAACCGCCCCGACTACATCCGCTCGTGGGAGACGGCCGCCTTCATCCCAGGCTCGCTCCAGGCGCTAGCCCGCCTTCGGGATCTGGCGCTGCGGATCGTCATTGTCACCAACCAGTCCGCGGTCGGCCGAGGGTTGGTCGAACTGGAGGAGGCGCAGGTTGTCAATCTCCGATTGGTGGAAGCCGTAGAACATGCCGGGGGCAGGATCGACGCCGTCTACGTTTGCCCGCATCACCCGGAGGCCGGCTGCCCGTGCCGCAAGCCCAAACCCGGGCTGATCCTGCAGGCGGCGGAGGAGATGGCTGTGGACCTGCCGCGATCGACTCTGGTCGGCGATGCCGTCAGTGACCTGCAGGCCGGGCGTGCAGCAGGCGTGGGCCGTCTGGCGCTCGTCCGCACGGGACTGGGCGCCTCGCAGATCTCTCTGCTGCCGACCGCCGATCTGGCGGAGATACCGGTGTACGATCATCTCGAACAGGCGCTCACCCATCTTCTGCCGACGCCGCCACCCCCGAGGGGCTGAGGAGGCGGCACCGGCACAACCGACAAAGAAAGCCCGAAGGTCGGATGACCTT
>CAZBJQ010000104.1:0-9756 GCA_964492235.1 uncultured Anaerolineaceae bacterium
TCGACATCGGTCGTCAACTACAACCTGAACCGACTGGTCGAGGAGGGCTACCTGGATCGGCAACAGAATGTCTCACGCGGCCTGCGCCTGACGGAGAAGATCGGCCGAGCAGGGCAGCGGGCGGCGGACATTATTCGGGTGCCGATGGTCGGGCGGATCTTCGCCAGCGAGCCGGTGCCCCTGCCAGGCACGGACAGCCCGATGTTCGATGCCGAGGAAGCCGTCGAGATCACGCGGGGCTTGTTGAGCACGACCGATGGGGTTTTCGCCTTGCAGGTCAAAGGCGACTCGATGATTGACGCCATGGTCAGCGATGGGGACATCGTTGTGATGAAACGCGAGTCGGAGTGGCGCAACGGCGACATGGTTGCCGTCTGGCTGCGGGACAAGGAAGAGACCACTCTCAAACACATCTACCGTGAGGGAAGCCGGGTCCGCTTGCAGCCGGCGAACCCCACCATGGCCCCGATCTACATCGACAATCCCGAGACGCTCGAGGTTCAAGGCAAGGTCATGCTTGTGGTGCGGCAGCTTGCCTGATTGGCCAGCCGGCGCCGCTCACGGTGCGACAGCTATGACGAGCATTCGAGGTGAATGCTCGTCGTGTTTTTCGCCCAGGTACCCGCCCAGCACGCTGCTCCCCAGAAAACCGGCATCCAGCATCAACTGCTGGATCTCCCGGGCTTCCCAAAGCTGGTAACGCACATCATAGGTGTGCCGTCTGACATCGCCCTGCGGGAGAAGCTCATCGAAGGCCCAGGTTACATCCGCCTCTCGGCCGTTGGCACCCACCCGCTGCCGGGTGGACAACTGGATGGGATGCCCTGTCAGCGGCTCGATCCAGGCGGCAAGCGGTTCACCGGAGTCAATGTCGGACACACGCAGGTCCGCCGGCGTCGGCAGCTCAACGGCGAAGACGCCGTGCGGAGCGAGGTGCTCCCGCACTCGCCGGGCCGTGCGCAAGGCTGCCGAGCGCGAAAGCATGGCAAAGGTGTTGCACGGACACAAGGCAATGCGATACGAACCAGGCAGGCGGAAATCGGCGATGTCGGCCTGAACATAGTTGACGCCCGTGGCGGCCGCTTTGACGCATTGGGTTTCCGCCCAGTGGATCATCGCTGGATCCAGTTCGAGCCCGGTGACATCAAAGCCATTCTCGGCTAGGTAGGCGGCCACTCGCCCGGTTCCACTTCCCAGTTCGAGGACGGGGGAGCCGGTATCGGCCGCCAGGCTCCTCCAGAACGGCAGGTCGCTGAGGAAGGAAGCGTACAGCGAGGCGTATAGTCGCGGGAAATCGGAAACGGTCATCGCATCTTGCCGGCTCGGGTGATGACGATCTGCTCCACCGGCTTTGGGCGCCGATCCATTGTCGCACACTCCTGCGCGGTCATGCGCTTCTTGACCCCACCCGATGCGACCGGTATACTCACCCGATATCGGGGTGTAGCGCAGTTGGTAGCGCACCGCGTTTGGGACGCGGGGGTCGGCGGTTCAAGTCCGCCCACCCCGACCTCCAACCTCAGGAGACAAGAGTGCCCGGTGCCAAGCTGTCATCATCCAGCCGTCGGGTCGATGTGGTTGTGGTTGCGGCGCGCTATGGAACGGACCATCGCCTGCAATGGGTGCAAGCCTATGAGCGGCGCGGGCGCGTCTGGGGAGACAAGCAGATCCTGGATCGCTCGGCGCTGCTGGATCGCCTGAGGGCCAGGAGGCGCGTGCAGGTCGGCGCGGCGCGCGATATCCCGGGCGACTTCGATCTCGGGCCCTCGCTACAGCTGTCCGGGCGCAATGGCGCAACGGCCATCGTCGCGGCCGGCAAGCCCGCCGACAGGGATGATCTGGGCGTTCCGCGGATCTGACCTGCTCCGGACCGCGAGCACGCCACCTCAACTACCCCACAGCAGGCTGCAACTCGCAACGCAGGGCGGCCGGTGCCTCAAGCCGCCGGCAGCCTATGATCCGCCCCTCGACCTGCACGGAGCACAAACCAGTTGCCGGACAGGCATCCGTGATCCTTCGGTGGACGCAATGCCACCCGGGCCCAGCGCATGCCGATTGCCTCCAGCCGGAAGACAAGTCCAGCGGGAGACTTCCGTGTGGTCGGAATGCAAGTGAAGCGTCGATTGCCTAATGGATTCTGGCTGTGGGTCTTCTGGCGACAGTCACCGAAGGCGATCGCATGGCAAAGCCGTGCGAGTCAGTCCGTCGTCCTTCCACGTGCGCGCGCCGAATCAGAGGCAGTTCTTGACCCACCTCAGGCTGGGCGGTAGAATGCGGTTGCACGCGGGCGTGGCCAAGGGGTAAGGCAACAGCCTTCCAAGCTGTCATCCGCGGGTTCGAATCCCGTCGCCCGCTTTGTTGCACTATCTGAGTGTCGGATCAGAGCTGCACGCGTCACCGCGTGCAGTTATCGTTTCTCTCTCTCTTCACCGGCTGACTCATGTCAACCGCATCTGTGTATCGCTGCGCGCGATGGATTTGTCTGGAGACTAGAGCGCATGGGAGAGATCGCGGAGCGAGGAGAGCTAAAGCAGAAGGCCCGGCCGAACGTTCCGGCCGGGCCTTCTGCCCAAGGCGACGACTACTTCTTGGATGCTCTCTTCGTCGTCCTTCTCTTGGCGGCCTTCTTGGCGGGCGCCTTCTTCGCGGCCCTCTTCACAGTCTTCCGCTTGGCGGGCGCCTTTTTCGCCGCTTTCTTGGCCTTGGGTTTCGCCCTCTTCGTTGCCATTGCACCACCTCCATTGGCTGAGTTGTGCAAAATGTACACGGTCTTCGCCAGGAATGCAAGGCCCAGGAGGGTCTTTTTCCGGCGCGCGCCGAGGCAGTCCTCAAGTACCATTCCGCGCGCATAAGTACATTTGGCGAAGTTGCGAGGCCGACGCGAGGCGAGTGTGTGAATACTCGCGCGTGAGCCTCATGCTGCATTCGAATTGCGCGGACATCCTGCGCCCGCCAACGATGCATTGGAGATGATCCAGCGCAAACATGTTGGCCATGCGATGGTTCCGGCGGGTCGTGCTCGTGAGATGCGCGCAGTGGACGCCTCGTCCGGGGCAGACGACGTGCGCGTCGTGGGCAATGGGATAGAATCATCGCCGGGGCCCGTAGCTCAGGGGTTAGAGCGGCCGGCTCATAACCGGTTGGTCGCAGGTTCGAATCCTGCCGGGCCCATGCCCGCCTGCGGTGGCTTTGCTGGACAGGCGGTGATGTGTCATCATCCTGGCGGGCAACGAGGGCGGGCTGTCCTCGCCTTGCAGCGCGAGCCGCGATCAGGATCGGGTCCAACCCACGAGCCATGATTGCATCGAGGTCCATGACTCAGGCATGAGGCCGCGACGGCGATTCGTGCGTTATGCATGGGCGGTGCTGACTCTGAACGTGGCCGTGATCTTGTGGGGCAGCTACGTTCGGGCGACGGGATCGGGGGCGGGCTGCGGAAGCCACTGGCCGTTGTGCAATGGCGAGGTCGTGCCGCGGTCCCGCGAGATCGCCACGGCGATTGAATTCACGCACAGGATCTCGAGCGGACTGGCGTTGCTCTCGGTGGCGGTCTTGATCGTTGCCGCCTGGCGCGTGTATCCGAGGCGGCACATCGTTCGTCGGTCGGCGGCGGCGGCCGGCGGATTCGTGGTGCTTGAGGCTGCCATCGGCGCCGGCCTGGTCTTGTTCGAGCTCGTGGCCGGGAATGCCTCACTGGCGCGAGGCGCCGCCGGTGCCTTGCACCTGGCCAACACCTACCTGTTGTTGGCGGCGCTGGCCTTGACGGCAACGTTGGGCGCTCGACCTCAGTCACCTGCTTGGAGGCTAGATCGATCGGTGGCGTCGCTCGGTCTGGCAGCGCTGGGCTCGCTGATTCTGGTGGGGATGAGTGGTGCAATTGCCGCGCTTGGCGACACGCTGTTTCCTGCGCCATCCTTGGGCGCGGGGTTGGTGCAGGAAATCGCTCCCGGCCCACATCCGTTTGTCCGGCTGCGTATCCTGCACCCGGTGATCGCCGTTACCGCGGCCGCACTTGCTGCAAGCTACAGCCTGCGCTTGAAGGATCGTACGCAGCACCCAAGCATCGGCCGAGGTGCGGCGCTCCTCTGGTGCTTACTCTCGGCGCAGTTGCTTGTCGGAGCGGTGAACGTGGCCCTGCTGGCGCCGGTGTGGCTGCAGGTGATTCACCTGCTGCTTTCCGAGCTGATCTGGATCCTGGTGGTTGTTATGACCGCCGAATCGCTCACAGCCGATCCTGACCGGTAAACCGGCGGGCGCAACCTGGTGTGAAACGGCGCTGCGGACCCAAAGGCGAACCGCCGGATGTGGGGGGACATCCGGCGGTTCCTTCATAGATCGGGGGCCCTGCCGTCCGTGCAGGGGGAAACACGTGCACGGCAGGTTTGGTCCCCCTCGCGGAACCCGATACCAATACGAGTTACCTGGGCCCGCGCCCAGATAATAGCACAATGCGTATCCAAATGGATTAATATCTGCTAAATGGGGCGGCCGGGAGGCTTGCCCCGGGCGGCCTCGAATTCGTGCAAGAGCTGCTCGTTCTCCCCAGGGGAAAGAGGCGCATCCGGCTTTTCGCTGCCCGGCGCCTCGGGCCTCGGGCTTCCGAGCAGACGCAAGAAATCCGTGCTCGGAGCCGCCTTGGCCCCAGCTTGCCTTGCGGCGAGCATGACCTCCCGGTCTGAGGAGACCACTGTCCAGTTGCGCGCCTCGCCACCCAGACGCGCCAGATGCGCCCGGATCGCCCGGTCGGCGCTGGATGACTCGGAAACGAACTTGACGGTCAGGCGTCCCGACTTCGGCGGATTGGGGCTGCCAGGGGCTCGCCGATCAAAGTAGACCGTCAGCGCCTTGCCTGTGGCGGCACTGAATGAGCGCAGCAGGGCGATGAGTTCGGCCTCATCCTCCGGTTCCGCCAGCCGGCGGCCGGGCATGGCGCCGATCAGATTGTGTCCGTCGATCAGGTACGGCATGTATGGGTGATACCAGACGCGGGGTCAACCGTCAATGGAGGCCCGCATGAGGGGGGCGATCAGCGTGTGGGCTCCCGCGCCGCGACAAGAGCCTCCCGGCGGCTGGTGGTCTGCCTGCGAAGGCCTGGTCGATGGCCCCCTACCCAAGGCAGGACCTGAGGCAGTGCCAGCCGGCGCACCCAGGGCTGGCGTCGGACGAATCCATCGGCGCCGACGTGTCTCTTGCCGTTCAACGGGTGAAGCAAGTAGAACGACTGCGCGGATGCAGCGGCCCAACGCGAGGGGAACGGTGTCGCCGCGACGCATCCTATGCTATGATCCGCCGCCGTGGGCACTGTGCGAAGAGCCACGTGGCGACAATACCGGGCGTTCCTGGCATTGAACGTTCTGGTGTCGGCCGCGACGACCTTGTTGATCCTGACTCTGTGGGGCAGGCCTCGACCTGCCCCAGTGGCAACGGCGATTCCGACGATTGCCATTGCACAGCGTCTGGCAAGTGTCATTCCAACGGCAAGTTCGACGATCGCGCCTACCCCCACACCGATCACCTACACCGTGCAGTCCGGCGACACCTTGATGACGATCGCCCAGGCGCTGGGAGTCTCGAGCGATGTACTGATGCAGATCAATGACCTGGCCAACCCGGATGACCTGGATGTCGGTCAGGTCCTGATCGTCCCCACGCCCAAGACGGGCCCGTCACCGACGGAAACGCCGAAGCCGCAGGCAACCGCCCCCCCGACGGTGACACCACTCTCCGATTCGCAGGCCCCCCGCGTCGAGATCCGAGGTGTGGACGGTGTCGGGAATCTTGAGACCGAGGCCATCCGCCTGTTGAACACGGGCGGCGTGGCCCGGATGGCGGGATGGACGCTCGATGACGGTCGAGATAACGTGTACGTCTTTCCGGGATTCACACTGCACAATGGTGCCGTCAGCGTCAACACCCGTCCGGGCACCGATACCGTGATCGATTTGTACTGGGGCCTGAACGAGCCGGTCCTGGCCTCCGGGAGAATCATCACGCTGCGCGACACCGACAGCAACGTTCAATCGACGTTCACTATCCCCTGAGATCCAGAGACAATTCACCGGCTTGTTGGCAGGCCCGGGCACATGGGGGGTTCGTTGCGTGCATAGGGTCGGGATCATCGCCGAACGCACGATCGAGGCGACGATCGCCGCCGGAGAGTTCGACGAGCTGTCAGGTCAAGAACGCCTACTCCCAGTTGCGATGGACCGCGAGGGGCGGGGTCATGGGACGCACCACCTCAAGAAGGCGGGACTGGCACCATCGTGGGTGGAGTCCGCCCGGGATATCAAACGGCCCAGCTCCAGGCTGCGAGCTGACGTTCGTCAGATTGCTGCCCTTCGTGATCCCTGTCATGCTGCGTCGCAAGCGGATCTCCCCTGGATCTCGGCGGAAATTCGGGACATCAGCCGTCTGATCGACGATACGACCTGATGATATCTCTCCAAGCACACCGGCCTGCCTGACTTTCGCTGTCTGCGGAGGTCGAGCGTTGCATCTTCTTCCCGACCGAGCCCCGCCGGAACTGGACCCTCATCTGTGACTCAGTCCCCCGCCCAGGCGATTTGCTGTGGGGGGTGCCGCCGACGCCTGTCGCAGGGCGGACTTGTGCCGCGGGCGAGAGCCGCGTACGGCGGCGTGCGACGCGCGGGGGAGCAGTGGGATGCCAAGGGGTGGTCCGCCCGGTTCCGCTGGCTTGAGTGAGACCGGCGAGGCGGTTGGTGTTATCCGCGCCGGGGATGAAGATGAGCGAGTTCGGCCCCACCTGTGGCACCGAATCGCCGATCGAAGTGCGCGCGGCTTGCGCGCCCCACCCGCGTCTGATACACTCGCCCCGCCTTCGGGGTCTGCATGGAACAAGCCCTCTATCGACAGTGGCGCCCACAAGTCTGGGATGAGGTCGTGGGTCAGGAGCATGTCGTCCGGACTCTACGAAACGCCGTCCGGGCAGAGCGAGTGGCGCACGCTTACCTGTTTGCCGGTCCACGCGGCACCGGGAAGACGACGCTGGCGCGGGTCTTGGCAAAGGCGGTGAACTGCCAGGCACCTTTGCCAGCTGATCGGCCATGTAACGTCTGCGACAACTGCCGGGCGGTCAACGAAGGGCGCTTTCTAGACCTGATCGAGATCGATGCTGCCTCGAACACCAGCGTGGAAGACGTGCGCGATCTGCGCGACCGGATTAACTTCGCTCCCAACCGGGGCCGTTTCAAGGTCTACATCGTCGACGAAGTGCACATGCTGTCGACGGCGGCCTTCAATGCGTTGCTCAAGACGTTGGAAGAACCGCCGCCGCATGCGATCTTTGTCTTGGCGACCACGGAAGTCCACAAGATCCCAGCCACGGTGCTTTCCCGGTGTCAGCGACACGAGTTTCGCCGGTTGCCGGTCGCGACGATCGAGGCCTACCTTGAGCGCCAGGCTGAGGCGGTGCAGATGCCGGTCGAGCCGGCGGTGCTGAACCTGATCGCGCGCCAGGCGACGGGAAGCCTGCGCGATGCCATCTCGCTGCTTGACCAGCTGGTTTCCACCGGAGACACCGTCACCCTTGATTTCGCCCGGGCGGTGTTGGGGACGGCCGCCAACGAATCCGTCTCGGGGATTGTGCGATCGATCGTCGAGCGCGAGATTGGGCGGGGGCTGGAGAACATCAATCGCGCCCTGGATTCGGGCGCCGATCCGCGGCAGCTGGCTCGGCAGGTTGTCGAGTACCTCAGGGGGCTGCTCCTGATCCGAAGTGGGAATCCGGCCCTGGTGGATGTCCCGGACGAGGCGCGCCAGGAGATGGGCGAGCTCGCCTCACGACTGCCTCTGGCTGAATTGTTGGACGCCATGCGCGCTTTCTCAAGGGCAGCATCCGAGAACCGCGCATCGTGGCAGCCGGGGCTGCCAATGGAGATGGCCTTGATCGAAGCTGCGCGACCCAGGCCTCAGCCGGCGCCCGATTCTCCGCCGCAAGCACAACCCGGAGCCGCCACCCACTCGGCTCCTGGAAACACGACTCCAACATCGAAACCTGCCGCGTCACGCCCGGCCGCGTCACGCCCGATCGTCGCCGGCGGGACGGCCCCGAGCCAGGAGCCACCCAGCACACCAGCCGGCGGGACGGCCCCGACCCAGGAGCCACCCAGCACACCAGCCGCTGGGACCGAAGCCGCCCTCATGGAGCGCTGGCGCGACGTCCTGAAGGCCACCTACCGGCGCGATCCCCGGGCGCAGGCCTTACTCAACTCGTGCAGGCCCCTGGGCGTGGAGAAAGGAATGGTCGTCCTGGCCTTCTCCAGCGACCTGCTGCGGGAGAAGATGGAGAAGGGGCACAACCTTGCCTGCGTCCAGGAGGCGCTGCGCGAAGTGACTGGGCAAGCGCTGGGGGTGAGGTGCGTCCTGGCGAGGGGCGATCAGGCATACAAGGAAGCAGCCAAAGGTGCTGACAGCGAGCCCGCCTCCGAGTCTGTCGAAGCCGGGGGCATGGTAGCCACTGCCATCCGGGACCTGGGCGCTCAGGTGATGGATGTCCGTCCGCTTCCCCCGGAAGGCAACGCCTAGCCTAACTTCGGGCAGCCGATCTCTGGCCTGCCATAACCCGCCAGCAATGTTATGGCAGGAGAGGAGTACTGGCTCATGCCGCCCAACCCGAAGGATCTCCTTGCACATGTCCAGCGGCTTCAAACCGAGATTGCCCAGGCGCGAGAGGAGCTCGCCGGGCAGACGGTGGAAGTCAGTGTCGGGGGTGGCGCGGTCCGCCTGGTGATGACCGGGACACAGGAATGCCGTCAGGTGGTCATTCAGCCGGAGGTCCTGTCCTCCGGCGAGGCGGATACGCTGCAGGACCTGATGGTCCATGCGGTCAATCAGGCAATCCGAGAGTCGCAAATGCTGGCTGCCAAGCGGCTGGGCCCCCTGACCAGGGGACTGGGCGGAGCCTAAGGCGGTTGCAGGGGAAAGCCGCGGAGGCGAGATGACCGAGGCTGTACCGCGCGCTGTCCAACGGTTAGTGGAAGCCTTCGGGCGGCTGCCGGGCGTTGGACCCAAGACCGCCTCCCGCCTCACGTACTACCTGCTGCGGGCGCCGGAAGCTGAGTGCGAGGAACTGGGACAATCCGTCCTGGACCTGCGCCGGGCCACCGGCGAGTGTCCGACTTGTTTCAACATCATGCAGGCTGGGCTGGTTCAATGTGGTCTATGCTCGGATCCAGACCGCAGCGAACGGGTGGTGTGTGTGGTCGAAGACCCGCTGGATGTGCTGGCGATCGAACGCACCGGCCTGTTCACCGGCCGCTACCACGTCCTGCATGGCGCTATCTCGCCGGTCGAGGGGGTGGGGCCGGAGGACCTGAAGATCGAGGAACTGGCACAGCGGGTAGCCGCGGGACAGGTCGAGGAAGTCATCATGGCGACCAATCCCACCCTCGAAGGTGAGGCGACAGCCATGTATCTGAAGCGGCGGCTGCAAACGCTGTCCGTCCGGGTGACGCGCCTGGCGCGCGGCTTGCCCTCCGGCGGCGACCTGGAGTACGCCGATGTCCATACGCTGGCCCGAGCGTTGGAAGGGCGGTCGGCGCTGTGAGCGCCGGCAAAGGAGGCAAAGGATGTCAAAGTTGATTCGACTCGGTATGGTGGCCATGATGCTCGGGGCCTTGGCCAGCTGCAACTACCCAGGCGGCCTGTCCGGTCCGAGCGCTGAGCCGCCCACGCCGTTTACCGTTCCGCCGACCTACCAGCCGAGCAGCACGCCGGCACCTGTGCCGGCGACGGCTA
>CAZBJQ010000105.1:0-9593 GCA_964492235.1 uncultured Anaerolineaceae bacterium
TCGATGCCATCACCAGGCAGGCGAACGAACTGGTCTTCGCCGGTCCGGGGATGGCGACCAGGCCGCGGGCCGAGCTCGGGCGGCTGCTGGCGGAGGTCACGCCGGGTGACCTGAATCGGTTCCTCTACACCCTCGGCGGCGCCGATGCCAACGAGCACGCCATCAAGCTGGCCCGCGGGCATACCGGCCGGCACAAGATCCTCGCTCGCTACCGCTCATACCACGGTGCGACCGCCGGCGCTATGGCCGCAACCGGCGACCCTCGCCGGCTGGCGTGGGAGCCCGGCGTGATGCCGGGCGTTGTCCATTTCCTCGATCCGTATGCTTATCGCTCCGCCTTCCACCCCCCCGATCGCCCCGTCGATCCCGAAACCCTGAGCCGCGACTACTTGCGCCATCTCGAAGAAGTCATCACCCTCGAGGGTCCGGAGACGATCGCCGCCGTCCTGCTGGAGACCGTCACCGGAACCAACGGAGTGATCATCCCCCCGCCTGGCTATCTGCCAGGGGTGCGGGCCTTGTGCGATCGGCACGGAATCGTGCTGATCTGCGACGAGGTGATGAGTGGGTTTGGGCGCACCGGGAAGTGGTTCGCCGTTGAACACTGGGACGTCGTCCCCGACATTATCACGATGGCCAAGGGACTGACCTCCGGCTATGCGCCGTTGGGTGCCGTCGCCATGCGACAGCCGATTGCCGACTCCTTCCGCGATCGGGTGTATCAAGGTGGACTGACCTACAACGCCCACCCGCTCTCGTTGGCCGCCGCCATTGCCAACATCCATGTGTTGCAGGACGAGGGCCTGATCGAGCGCGCCCAGCAGACCGGCAGGCTGCTGGCCCGCAAGCTGAGCGACCTGGGCGAAGCACATCCTTCGGTGGGTGAAGTCCGCTCGATCGGCTTGTTCGCCGCCGTCGAGCTGGTGCGCAACCGGCAGACCCGCGAGCCGATGGCCCCGTTCGGAGCAAGCAGCCCGGTGATGGAGGCGGTTCGCCGACGCCTGCTCGAAGACGGGGTCTTTCTTTACTCGCATTGGCACACGCTGCTGATCATTCCACCCCTGATCATCACGGAGGGGCAGCTCGAAGAGGGGTTCGCCGCCCTCCATCGTGCCCTCATGCTGGCGGATGAGGCGGTCGAGGCCTGAGTGGGCCTTCAAGCATCGCATCCCAAGGGCACGGTCGCATCGCCGGAAACCATTCAGGCCGCCTTCGCCACGGTAGAGTGGACCTCCCAATCGGCAGCGGCCTGCATCCCACGCCATGCAGCAGTCGATGGTCCTATCTGACGCGCCACACCGGCGCTTCAATCCGCTCACCCAGGAATGGGTCCTCGTCTCGCCGGACCGCGCTTCACGCCCGTGGCTCGGACAGGTCGACGCGGCGCCAGCGGAGGACCTGCCGGCCTACGATCCCGCCTGCTACCTATGCCCCGGCAATGCCCGGGCCGGAGGCGTGCGCAATCCGGAATATGTTGGCACATTCGTCTTCGACAACGACTTCCCTGCCCTGCACTCGATCGGTACAGCAGAGGACGCATCGCGGCATGCCTTGCTTGCCGCACAGACCGAGCCAGGGATCTGCCGGGTGGCCTGTTTCTCTCCCCGCCATGACCTCAGCTTGCCCGAGCTGCCGCCATCCGAGGTGGAGGCAGTCGTCGCCACCTGGGTCGGTCAGACAGTCGATCTGTCAGCCCGGGACGAGGTCGGGTTCGTCCAGGTCTTCGAGAACAAGGGCGCCATGATGGGGGCGTCCAATCCGCATCCCCACAGCCAGATCTGGGCGAATGCCCACCTTCCCACCGAGCCCGCCAAGGAGTTGCGCTCGCAGCTGGCGTATAAAGAGGCGCACGGCCGGCCGCTGCTGTTGGACTACCTGCACGAGGAACAGCGACAGAGGGACCGCCTGGTGGCCACCACGGCCGACTTCACTGCTCTGGTTCCATTCTGGGCCGTGTGGCCTTTCGAAGTGATAGTCCTTCCCCACCGCCCAGTGGGCTCGCTGTTCGAGCTTTCAGAGGCGGAAGTCAGCAGCCTCGCGGAGATGCTTCGCCAGGTCACGACCCGCTATGATAACCTGTTCGAGGTTTCCTTTCCCTACTCGATGGGTTTCCACCAGGCCCCTTGCGACGACAGGCCCCACCCGGAATGGCAGCTGCATGCGCACTTCTACCCGCCGCTGCTCCGGTCTGCGACCATCCGCAAGTTCCTCGTTGGGTATGAGCTGCTGGCGCAGCCACAGAGGGATCTGACCGCCGAGTACGCCGCCGACCGCTTGCGGGCTCTGCCGGACATCCACTACCGGAATCGATCCAGGCCCATCCGCTAGCGCGGGTTCAGCCGCGCCGCCGTTGCGTGAGCTGCCACGGGGCGCCTCCCCCTGCCACCCCCGGCGCGCAATCGCCCGCCCTATCCGGCGTGAGGTTCAGCCGAGGAAGGGATGACGTATTCCACTCATCGGGCGGCCGAAGTCCGGATACCATCATATTCAGAATGCCGAATATGATGTCGAAACCGGATGCCGTGCTCGACCCGCCGGCTCACCTGCTCAAGACTCTGGCTCATCCGGCCCGTCTGGCCATCCTGGAACTGCTGCGGGATGGCGAGCACTGTGTCTGCCATCTGGAGGCGCACCTCGGCTACCGTCAGGCCTACACCTCTCAGCACTTGAAGGCCCTTCGTGAGGCAGGGGTGATAGCCGACCGTCGCCAGGGATGGAATATGTACTACCGAGTTATCCGGCCCGAGGTTTTCAACGTCGTCGACGCCTGCTTCCGGCTGACGGGACCCCGCCGGCGCAATCGCATTCGACCTGTATCCTGTCCCTGCCCCAAGTGCTCAGTCAGCGAAGCGTGAGCCTGGCTCGGAGCGGAGGTTTCGGAGTCGTCATGGTGTCGTCGCCAAGGTCCGGACCCCAGAGTCTGGGCGGCAAGTCCTTCACGATGGTCCTGGCCGCGCTGGCCTGGTTGGCGGCATACAGCCTCATCCGTCCCCTTGCGGATTGGCTGGCCTACGATCTGTTCTCGCTCGACGCCAGCTCCCGCTTGGGGGAGTCGGTCGCATTCTTCTTCTATGATGTCCCGAAAATCCTGCTGCTGCTTTCCGGGGTTATCTTCCTCATTTCCATCGTGCGTACATTCTTCAGCCCTGCCAAGACGCGGGCACTCCTCGGCGGCAGACGGGAGGGGTTGGGCAACGTCCTGGCCGCTTTGCTCGGGGTCGTCACGCCCTTCTGCTCGTGCTCGGCCGTCCCGTTGTTCATCGGCTTCGTCGAGGCCGGCATCCCGTTGGGGGTCACCTTCTCCTTCCTGATTGCAGCACCCATCATCAACGAGGTCGCGGTCGTGCTGCTTCTTGGAACGTTCGGCTGGCAAATCGCCGGCCTCTACATCTCAACCGGCATGGTCATTGCCATCTTCGCCGGCATGGTGATAGGGAGATTGAGGCCAGAACGCCACATCGAACCGTTCGTCTGGGAAATCCACCGCCAGGAGCCGGTCCAGCAAGAACGTCTCAATTGGGATCAACGGATCCACTCTGCTACACAGGCAATGAAGGAGATCGTCGGCAGAGTCTGGCCTTTTGTTGTGTTGGCCATCGCGATCGGGGCCGCCCTCCACGGGTATGTTCCCGAGGAGACTCTTTCCGGCTTGATGGGACGTGAAGTCTGGTGGGCTGTCCCGGCAGCCGTCCTGATCGGCGTCCCGCTCTACTCCAACGCGGCAGGCATGATCCCGATCGTGAGCGTCCTGATCGAAAAGGGCGCTCCGTTGGGGACGGCGCTTGCCTTCATGATGGCTGTCGTGGGGCTGAGCGTCCCCGAACTCGTCATCCTGCGCCGCGTGCTGAAACCCCCACTGTTGGCGATCTTCGTGGCGACGGTGGCCCTGGCGATCATACTTACCGGCTATCTCTTCAACTGGATCATGTGAGGAGGCGCGATGTTGACGATCAAGATCCTAGGCCCGGGATGCGCAAACTGCCAGCGGCTTGCCGAGCTGGCGGCTCGAGCTGCCACCAACATGGGCGTCCAAGCCGAACTCGTGAAGGTGTTGGAGTACAAGGAGATCATGAAGTACCCGCTTCTTTCAACGCCCGGCTTGGTGGTGAACGAGAAGCTTGTCCTCTCTGGGCGAATTCCCGACGAGAGCGAAATCATGACCTGGATCGCCGATGCAATGGAGACGAGTTGAGATGAGTGCAGAGGTCGCCCCCCACAAGCCGCTGGCAAGCCAGCTTTCCTTCTTCGATCGCTACCTGACGGTCTGGATCTTCCTGGCCATGGCCTTGGGGGTGGCGTTGGGCGCGTTGTTCTCGGGAATGGAGGGGTTTATCGGCCGGTTCTCGGTTGGGACGACCAACATCCCGATCGCCGTCGGCCTGATCCTGATGATGTATCCGCCGTTGGCCAAGGTACGCTACGAGGAACTGGGCGACGTGTTCCGGGACCGCAAGGTTCTGGGGATGTCCTTGTTGCTCAACTGGGTCATCGGGCCGATCCTGATGTTCTCCCTTGCCATGCTCTTCCTGCGGGACCTGCCCGAGTACATGGCCGGCGTGATCCTGATCGGTCTGGCGCGCTGTATCGCCATGGTCATCGTGTGGAACGAGCTTGCCAAGGGAGACACTGACTACGCCGCCGGCCTGGTGGCCTTCAACAGCATCTTCCAGGTCTTGTTCTACAGCCTGTTCGCCTACGTCTACATCACGCTTCTTCCCACGCTCTTCGGCCTCGAAGGCCGCATCGTGCGGATCAGCATGGCCGAGGTCGCACAGAGCGTATTCATCTACCTGGGCATCCCCTTCATCGCCGGCTTCCTCACCCGCCTCGTGCTGATCCGCCGCCGAGGGAAGGACTGGTACCAGCGAGTGTTCATTCCCAGGATCAGCCCGATCACACTGATCGCCCTGCTGTTTACGATCGTGGTCATGTTCAGCCTGAAGGGAGGCCTGATCGTCAGCATCCCGATGGATGTCGTGCGCATCGCCATTCCGCTGCTGATCTACTTCGTGGTCATGTTCCTGGTCAGCTTCTGGGCTGGGAAGCGCATCGGAGCGAATTACGCCAGGACCACGTCCTTGTCGTTCACCGCCGCCAGCAACAACTTCGAGCTGGCGATTGCTGTCGCCGTCGCGGTGTTCGGGATCGGGTCCGGGCAGGCCTTCGCCGCCGTGATCGGCCCGCTGGTTGAAGTGCCCGTCATGATCCTTCTGGTCAACGCGGCATTCGGGCTGCGCCGGCGATGGTTCAGCCTTCCTGCCCATGGACAGCCGTTGGCGCCCACTTTCTGAAGGCCCCACTCTGCCAGACGATCGAGCGCCCGGGATGCTCCCAAGCGCCCGCTCCAGGAAGAGGAGATCGCGATCGGTGGGGTTTGGGCTGCGTCCAATCTTCACCGATCGCGATCTCACGCCAGGCTGCTTTCGGTACAGCCCCCCATCGTACGGCCTTGCATCTGGGGGCTGCATCTAGCCGAGTGGAGGTTCAGGTGGCGGGTCCGGGACTCGAACCCGGGACACGAGGCTTATGAGTCCCCTGCTCTGCCATCTGAGCTAACCCGCCAGGGTTTCCGACTGCTTCTTGGCCGCCGGAGCAGGCCACCCCGATCAGCAGGCGATTATACCGGTCCCGTCAGAGTGTGACAAGAACAGACGGTCAAGACAGCAGCGAGGCGCCCTCGGCCGCCTGACACACCAGACCCGTTGCACCCAGCCGCATCTCTTGGCTGTAGGCGGCCGCGACCGCCCGGGCGAGATCCGCCGCCGCCTGTCGTCGAGCCAAACAGACTACGCTCCCGCCGAAGCCTCCGCCCATCATGCGCGCCCCGAAGCAGCCGTCGCTTGCCCGGGCCAACGAGGCCATACGATCGAGCTCGGGCGTCGAAACCTCAAAGTCCTGCTCAAGGCTGCGGTGGCTCGCATTCATCAGGTCCCCGAATCCAACACAGTCGCCTTTCCGCAGCGCCTCGGCACCCGCCAGCGTGCGCTCATTCTCCGTGATGACGTGGCGTGCCCGCCGGAGCAGGACAGGGTCGAGCCGGGCGGCCTGTGCCGTCAGGTCCGCCGGTGTGCACTGGCGCAGGCTGGTCACGCCGAGGTTGCCGGCAGCGGCCTCGCATTCCGCCCTGCGATCGTTGTAGGACGAGAGCGAGAGATCATGACGTGTTCCCGTGTCCAGGACCACAACCGCAGCCTGCGCCGGAAGGGGCACAGCTTCGATGGCCAAATCGCGGCAGTCGATCAGCAACGCATGCCCGCGCTTCCCACAGGCGCTCGCCATCTGATCCATGATGCCGCAGCGCACGCCCACCCACGCATTCTCAGCATGCTGGACCAGCTTGGCCATCGACACCGGATCCCATTTCCAACCCCCCACGGCGCAGAAGGCGCGGGCGACCGCCAGCCCGAGGGCGGCTGACGACGAAAGCCCGCTGCCAATCGGGATTGCGCTGGAGATGACCCCTTCCCATCCGTGCACGGGCCATCCCTCGGCCTGGAGCGCCCAGGCGACTCCACTGAGGTAGATGGGCCAGCCAGACCGGGCTGCCTCGAGATGAGTAAGGTCGAGGTCTGATTGCGCACCCAGATCCAGCGACTTGACCCTCACGACGGCATCGCTCCGCCGGCGGAAAGCGATGTGGATCTCCAGATCAATCGCCATCGGCAGGACGAAGCCCTGGTTGTAGTCGGTGTGCTCGCCGATCAGGTTGACCCGGCCCGGAGCCCGCACGACCCCCGACGGCTCCGTCCCATACTCCCGACGAAAAGCCCCTTGGATATCCACTTCGCCCATCCGTCCGATGATAGCCAGCTTCACCCCCGCGAGGCAAGTCCGGCCGGGAGGGCCTTCCCCGATCCGGCCCCGGTCTACTTGAGCCGCTTCACCAGGCACAGGGTGGCGGTGTTCTTGCCAACGACGAGCACCGGCTCCGCATCGGGGAAGTACTGGTCCTCATTCGTCCGGGAAGACAGGAGGACGTAGTCCCCGGGTTGTGGGGATGCGGTCTCCGCCTGCAGGTTCAGCACCTGCACCGACGGTGCGGCATAGGCGTCGGCAATGTAGTATTCACGGAAGACATACAAGGTGGGTGACTGGCCTGCGAATTGTGAGTTGAACCGTTCAAGGGTTTGCTTGTAGCATGTCAGCCAGTAGTCCAACTCATACCGTCGGAAGGCGCCGGGCATTCTTCCCACAAACTGGTTGTAGTAGGCATACTCGTAGGGATGGGTCTCGAGGATTCCGTAGACGGACGGGATCAGCAATGCCAGGACCAGGGCGGCGCGGACCCAGGTCCTGCTCCATCTGGAGAACGCCGCCTGGACACCGACGCCGACGAAGACGAACAGGGGCGGAAGCAGGAACAGAAAGTGCCGGAAGCCGTCATACATCGGTGGCCTGGCGCTCATCACATAGGCAAGGAAGCCAAACAGCCAGAGTGGCACGATGAGGAACGACCGCCATTCGATCCTGCGATTGAACACGAATACCGCACTGGCCACCATGCCAACAGCCGCAACCAACAACACCGGCTCCGAGAGCGTCGCCCCAAGCAGGACGGGGAGATAGGTGCCCGGCAGGTTGTTGGATTGGAATACCTCGCCGCGAAAAAGCACGGCCAGGATGGCCGGGTTATTCGCACTCCTTTGCACAACCTGCCAGAATCTCGCAAGCGGAGCATCCCAGAGGAAGGGCCAGGTCATATAGATTGTCGCCGCAGCCGTCAACAGGTAGACAGCAATCCCCTGGATCGACCGGCGACGATGCTGCAGAAGGTAATAGAGCAGGACGAGCGCCCCGGCTGCCGGACCCAGCACGCGCATGCAGCTTGCCGCCCCCAAACCCAGCCCCGGAACAATCGCTGCCCTGGCCTCAACCCAGAACCGGCGGCGATCGGGGAGGAGCGATGGAGCCACGGGCAGCGGTCTCGCAATAGCCAGGGCTCTTGTGACAAGACTTCGCGACCTCCCGAGAGGCCTGAGGGCAGCGCCCAGCACCAAGGCGGAGAAGCCAAGCGCAACCACAACCAGACCGGTCATGGGATTCAACTTGCCCAGCAGTACCAACACAACCACGACCAGCAAGATGATCGGGCCGACCAGCAACAGCGCAACTCCGCTGGTCGGCGCCCATCGAACAGGTGAGGCGTCCGTCGCTTGCCGTCCCCCGATGGTGTCTGCTTCCGCCGAGGTGGCCGGCGGAGAGGCTTGTTCGCCAATCCGATCGACCATCTTCAGGCCCAGAGTCACGGCGCCAAGGAAGATCGTCATGAAGGGGATGTCCTTGGGATTGATGAAGCCGTGTCCCCACAACAGAGGCTGAGTGACAAACAACGCCGCGGCGGAGAGCGACGCCCCCCGTGAGAGCCAACGCCGACACAAGTCGTAGAGCAGGTAGGCGCCGAGCAGAAAGGTCGAGAAATTGACGAAGTGCCAGGTCGAGGCACGCCCGGAATGGGTGATCGCCTGCAGCAGCTCCACGGCGGGCTTTGCCACGAGCAGGTAGACGGGGCCGTAGACTTTGTGATCCTCGGCGCTGGGTCCGTAGGCGTTTTCGATATCGAAGGTCCCATCGAGGCGGGCTTGGATCGAGTAGGCGTAGGGGACGGCGTCCGCGTAGGCGTAGAAGTACGGCTCGTCCCAACTCAAGCCGTAGTCGGACGCAGTCGCCCACCCAATGGCCAGTGCCACGATGGCTAGTGCCACGGCCGCAAGCCGCTCACGGGATTTCAACGAGAGAGAAATGGGTGACACCTCTTCTCCCGCCCGACTTCGGTTGCCGGCCCCATCGCCGCTGCCTCCTCCGTGGTCCTGGAGACGCCCGTCGGATGGGGCATCAAGTAGGCGTCTGGTCGGATTATATCTCTGCGATCCCCGGTGCCACTGGTCCCGGCCGTGAGGATCTATTCGAACCGAACCAGAAGGCGGAGAGCCAACTTGTCGACTGGATTGAGGCCCAGATGTTAGCCGGACTTCCGGGCCTCTCTCCCGCCCAGCCTTCCATATCAAAGGACCGCCCTGTGCTGCCCGAGGACGCGGTTTGTCCTCACCGCCTGGCATGCTCGCCGATCGCGGCGCGGCAGGTAGATGCGAGACGTGCGAGTGTTCCCGTTCATGGACCCCCTGTGCCCCTGAATGGCTCGGAATGACAAGATCATCGGTGGGCAGGCGCCTCTGCCCCCGGCCGACACCTACGCATTCGCACCTTGCGCCGCCAGTCGGTGATCAGCCAGGGACAAGGGCAAGGGGACGCGGCGGGGGCATGGCTTGTATCCGCCGCCATCCAGGCGTGGAAAGCGCGGACAAACGCAGGACGAAAACGCTCCTGCGAGAAGGGTCGCGGCGCTCCATTCCCCGCGGCCTATGCGCTGGCAGAGTCCGAGGAGACTCTCCCGTTCGTCTGGCCATGCCAGTCCGAGTGGGAGGACTGTCCCGTCGACTCGATTCGACCTGCGGAAGCCTCTGAATGGAGGCTGGCCTGGTTGCCAGTGGCCGGGGTTGGCCACAAACGACGGAAAAAGCGCCCTTACGGGCGCTCTCTCCAGGTAGCGGGGCTAGGATTCGAACCTAGGACCTTCAGGTTATGAGCCTGACGAG
>CAZBJQ010000106.1:0-9470 GCA_964492235.1 uncultured Anaerolineaceae bacterium
AACCTACGACCGAAGCCATCGAAGGGTGGATGGCCTCTTCGCAAGGTGTCTAGTCGCCGTTGGCTTCGGAGCTGGAGGTGAAGACAAAGATCATCGGCTGGCGTTTGGTTATCTGGAAAAAGAGCCGTGCCAGGTCCTTCTCGACCCGGATCTTCAGGTCGCCGTTCTCTGCCTGCTTGGTCAGTTCGTGGATGCGGGTGCGGGCCAGCTCGAAGAGCTCTTCGGCATCGCGCAGAAAGACGAAGCCCTTAGAGACGATCTCCGGTTCCTGCAGCAGCCGTCCGGTTTGTCGGTCGACATGCAGGTGGACGGCGACGAAGCCATCGCGGGCGAGGGCTTCACGCTCACGCATCACCGTCGGCCCGATATCGCCCACCCCGGACCCGTCCACAAATACGTAGCCACCAGGGATCCGTTCGCCGACGGTCATCTCTCCATTTCGGAACTCGATCACGGTTCCGTTCTCGACGACGGCAATGTTCTCCCACGGGATCCCGGTCTCGTGCGCCAAGGCGGCGTGCATGCGCAGGTGGCGCAGTTCCCCGTGAATCGGGATGAAGAACTTGGGGTGCACGACCTGTTGCAGTAGCTTCATTTCTTCCTGGCTGGCGTGCCCGGAGACATGCACCGGCGCGATGGCGTCGTAGATCACGCTGGCGCCGCGCTGCAGCAAGCGATTGATCGTCCGGTGGACCATCTCTTCGTTTCCCGGAATCGGGTGGGACGACATGACGACGGTGTCGGCGGGCTGCAGGTCGAATTGCCGGTTGGTCCCGGTTGATAGTCGGCTGAGGATGGAGGTCGGTTCACCCTGTGTCCCGGTGCACATCAGCACGACCCTGGAGGCCGGCATCGAGAGCGCCTGGTCGAGTGGGACGATCAGGTCATCGGGGATGTCGAGGTAACCGAGCTTGCGGCTGATGCGCACGTTCTCGACCATGCTGGTGCCGACAAACGCCATGACTCGCCCGTGGTTGGCGGCGGCCTTCGCCGCCTGCGCCATACGGGAGATCAGTGAGGCGAAGGTGCCGATCAGAATGCGGCCGGGCGCCTGGCGGAACACGCCATCGAGCGCTGGATCGATGACAGCTTCGGACGGGGTCCATCCTGGCTTGTCGGCATTGGTGGAATCGGCGAGAAGCGCCAGCACACCGCGCCCTCCCAGCTCGGCCAGCTTGCCGAAATCAGTGGGCCAGTTGTCCACCGGCGTCTGGTCGAACTTGAAGTCGCCGGAGTGGACAAGGATGCCGGCCGGGGTCGTGATCCCCAGCCCAACCCCGTCCGGGATCGAATGACAGACGTGGAAGAACTCGACCTCAAAGGGTCCGATGCGGACGGAGCCGCCGGCCTCGATCGTCTTGAGATCCGCCTGGCGGAGCATGCTGCCCCGGGTGAGCTTCACCTCCAGCAGGCCGCGCGTCAGCGGCGTGGCGAAGATCGGGGCGCTGATCTCCTCCAGCACGTGGCGGATGGCGCCCGTATGGTCTTCATGACCATGTGTGACGACGATGCCCCGCACCTGGTCCCGTTTGGCCAGCAGATAGCGGAAGTCCGGGATGACGTAGTCAATGCCGAGCATGTCGTTCTCGGGGAACATCAGGCCGGTGTCAACGATCAGGATGTTGTCCCCATACTCGATGGACATCATGTTCTTGCCGATTTCGCCGAGACCACCCAGCGGAACCAGCCGCAGTGATTTTTCGCTCATTAGAATGCCTTGTTTCTCTCTAGGGGAATCCACTGTCGGCCGATGCCAGCCGGGACGATGTGCGCCACCGGGCGAACACGCCGTGCGGGCGTATGGTCAGGGCCGGGTTGCCTCAATTCAGGCGGGAGACGTCCGTGGCTTGCGGGCCACGCACGGTGTACTCGAGGAAGAAGGCCACCTGATCCCCCGGTGCCAGAAAGGGAGCATCGGAGCCGGTGAGCGATGTGTAGTGGACGAAGACGTCCTCGCCCTCTTCTGTGTTGATGTACCCGTAGCCTTTGGAGCCGTCAAACCACCGGACTGTGCCGGTCGTGCGCTTGGACACGCGGGGATCCCCAATGTCTTTCGTTCAGGATACTAGCCAACTGAGTGTAACACACCGAAGTTAAGGCGTCAATAACCCTCCCAGGCCTCACAGTGACGAGCTGCGCCGGCGGGACGAGCAACTGCGGGCGATGAAGAAAGGGCCGCAACGGCTGCTGGCTGGTCGCTTGACGCCCTGCGACGAACGCCTATACTTCGTACAACCCAACAAACGCGAGCAGAGGTGGCCTTTCGCCCGGATGCGAAGGCCGCCAACGGGGAAGCCGGTGACCCTGCATGGGTAGTCCGGCGCTGTCCCGCAACTGTAAGCTTGACGTCTCTCCGAGGAGCCGCCGAGCGAGCCAGGATACCCGCCTCTGCTCCCGCGCTGGAAAGCCTTCCGCGGACAGGAGGTGGCGCCCATGCCCAGACCGGTTGAGCCTTCCCGACAAACGTCCGTGGAGGGCTCATTGATTCGCCCTAGCAGGTGGGGGACGGAGAGCAACTGTGTCTGTGGTCGTGCGGGCGCAGCCCGCACGACCACAGACACGTAACTCCCCTCCGTGCACGCACTCTTCCGCGAGGCAAGCACAGATGAGGAGGATAGGTGGCATGCGTAAGCTAGCTTTGTTTCTGTCAATCGTTGGATTCGCCCTCGGCGGAAATACCTCGGTTCAGGCCCAGGCCTCGGGCGAGATCGAGCAGGCACTTGACTGGCTGCACACGCAACAGCAGCCGGATGGTGGATTTTCTAACGGATTCGCACCGGGAAGCGATGCAGGTACGACTGCGGACGCGGTCCTGGCGATCGTAACCGGCGGGGACGACCCGTCGGCCTGGGTCGTCGAGGGGCAGACCCCTGTGTTGTTCCTCGAGGCGGCTGCTGGCGCTGAGGCCCTCGGCCCGGGGCTGGCCGCCAAACTGACCCTGGCGGCCGTTGCAGCCAGGGTTGATGCCCGCTCGTTCAACGGTGTGGACTTGATCGCCGTGATCGAGCACGGTCTGAATCCCGAGACGGGGCTGTTCGGCAGCGGGCCATTCGACAGTGCCCTGGCACTGCTTGCCCTGCACGCAGCCGGAGAGCCCGTCCCGGCGGAGGCGGCCGAAAGGTTGCTGGCCTATCGCCTGGCGGATGGGTCGTTCTCCTTCAATGGGGATCTCACCCCCGGCGCCGGCGACTCGAATACCACTGCCCTGGCGGTCCAGGCATTGTTGGCCACGGATCGCGCCTTGGACATCCAGCCCTCGCTGGGCTACCTCCACGCGGCACAGAATGCTGACGGCGGATGGACCTACCAGAAGCCGAGCGCCTTTGGTGAGGAGACCGACGCCAACTCGACGGCCCTGGCCATCCAGGCACTGCTGGCCGCCGGGGAGGACCTCTCGGGCTGGAACGATCCGATGCAGGCGCTGCGCCGACTGCAGGTTCCCAGCGGGGCTTTCATATTCAACGCAGCGACCTCGGCCGAGAACCTGCTGGCAACGGTGCAGGCAATCCCCGCTCTGTCGGGCGTCGACTATACCCAGGTAGGGTCCATCACGGCGCGGCCGCAGGCGCCGGCCGATGTGGGGCTGGACATGCGGCTGGTCGCAGGCGCTTTGATCGCCCTGACGGTTCTGCTGGTCGGAGGTGCACTGCTGACGCGGCGTAGCTCGCGGGGAGCGTAGTGCCAATGCGCTCTTCTGGCATCCAGCCGTAGGTCCAGGATGAAGCTGCATCCGGTGACCTGGATCGTCTGGGCGGCGGCGGCCACCCTGGTGGCATTGATCGTCCGCCACCCCGGCTACCTGCTGGTCATTGAGGTGTCGGCGATCGCCGTGCGGGCGCGCCGGTCAGCGGGAGCAACCCTCGGCAGCGACGTGCGCCTCGGTCTGAGCCTGCTGCTGATCCCGGCGTTGTTCAACCTGGTGTTCAGCCGGGCGGGGCAGACGATCCTTCTCGAGTTGCCGATCTCGTTGATCGGCGGCCCGTACACTCTGGAGGCGCTGGTGTATGGGGTGTCGGCCGGCATCCAGATCGCTGCCATGATGCTTGTCGTGCTGGCGATGAGCCTGGTTGTGCGGCCGACGGACCTGTTGCGGCGCATGCCGTCCAGCGTGGCCCAGGTCGGGATGAGCGCCTCCATGGCGCTCAGCTTCGTGCCTCAGGTGCGCGGTTCCTTCATGGCCATCCGGGAGGCGCAATGGATTCGCGGGCGCGAGCTCAAGGGCCTGCGGGATCTTACGAGCCTGGTCCTGCCCGTATTGGTGCTGTCGCTGGAGCGCGCCCATGCCAACGCCGAAGGCCTCGCCGCGCGGGGTTGGGGCGGCAGGCGGCCGAACCGCTTCCCGCGGCGCCTGACCAGCGTCTGCCTGTTGGGCATCGCCGTCGGCCTGGCGTGGTGGAGCGCCGCGCCGTCAAGTCGCCTTGCCGGGCTCGTCCTGGCCCTGGTCGGCGCCGGCGGGATGCTGTCCGTCTGGCGTTCCGAAGGAACGCACGCGCGCTACCGACCGGAGATCTGGCGGCGAACCGACAGCCTGATCACCGGTGTTGTCCTGGGAAGCCTGACCGTCTTCATCCTTGTCATGCTGGCGGCGCCCGGCTTGATCGTGTACCAGCCCTATCCTCGGATCAGCGCACCTGTGCTTGCCTGGCCCCTGGTCCTGGCGGCGGCGTTCCTGGCCGTTCCTGCCCTGCTCCTGCGCAATGATCCGACTTGAGCATCTGACCTATTCCTACCCGGCGTCAGGACGGGCGGCACTGCAGGACATCTCGCTTGACCTGGAGCAGGGACGGGGTCTGCTCCTCACAGGCACATCGGGGTCGGGCAAATCGACCCTGTTGTGGTCGATGAACGGGCTGGTTCCGCACTTCTACGGCGGGCGATTCGCCGGCCGGGTCCGCGTGGACGGCCTGGACACCCGAAGCGCGCTGCCTCCCGTTCTAGCGGCAAAGGTGGGGACCGTCTTCCAGGAGCCCACCTTCCGCTTCATAACTTCGACCGTGGCCGACGAAATCGCCTTTGGGCTGGAACTGGCGGATCTCTCTTCGGCCGTGATCCGGGGGCGTGTCCAGGAGACGCTGGAGCGACTGGAGCTCGGCGGACTGCAGGAGCGGGAACTGGACACACTGTCGGGGGGGGAGCAGCAGCGAGTCGCGATTGCAGCCGCGCTGGCGCGCCAGCCGCAAGTGCTCCTGCTCGATGAGCCGGCGTCACAGCTGGACGTGTTCGGCGCGGCCTCCCTGGTCGAATGGCTGACCGACCTGCGTCACGATATGGGACTGACCACCCTGGTCAGCGAGCACAGGCTGGGCAGACTGGTCGCGGCCATGGACTTGATGGCGTACCTGACGCCGGACGGACGGCTGGAGGCATTCGGCGAGCCGGGTGGGGTGTTGGCACGGATGCCGTTCGGCCTGCCGGAAACGGAAGCGGCTCACCGGCTCGGTCTTCCCACGTGGCGGGTCTCTGGGGCGGATGATACGCTCCGCCGTGCGCTGCTGGACATCGAACCCCCGCCTTCAACCACACCGCCCCGCCGTGCCAGCCCCATCCGGTTGCGCTGCTGCGGGCTGAGGCTGGAGTACGACAGGAAGGCCGCGTTGCGCGGGGTTGACCTGCAAGTGCACGCCGGTGAGATCGTCGCCGTCCTCGGCCGCAATGGGTCTGGGAAGACGTCGCTCTTGAGGAGCATCATGGGGCTGGCCCGCCTTCAGACCGGCGAGGTCTGGCTCGATCATGAGCGAGTCGATCGGCGCCCGACAGTGGAACGGGCGCGCGTTGTGGCCTATGTCCCCCAATGGCCGTCGGCGCTGCTGTTCGCCGAGAGCGTGCGGGCGGAGCTCGACCTGACGCTGCGCAATCATGGGATGCTGGATCGGCCGCCGGTCGCTCCAAATGAACTGTTGGCGCGCCTGGCGCTCACCGAGGTGGCGGAGCGGTCGCCGCGGGATCTTTCCGCCGGACAACGTCAGCGTGCGGCGCTGGCGGCGGTGATGGTGAGCGGGCCGCGCCTGCTGCTCCTGGATGAACCCACACTCGGGGTCGATCCGATGGCGCTGCGCAACCTGGGCCGACTGCTGGCGGAGTGGCGTGCGCAGGGGATCTCGATCCTGCTCGCGACGCATGACGTCGAGTTCGCCGCCAGCCTGGCCGACACGGTGATCGTGCTCGAGGCAGGACGGATCGTCGACGAGGGGCCTGCGGGGGAAACACTGTTCAGCCACGCTGAACTGCGGACTGGGCTGCAGCGGCTGACCGGTCGGGCCTGGCCTGCCAGTCCGGTGCAGGTGCCGCAGATCGCTGGCCGCTAAGGAGGTCATCATGCCGACGCTAGCTCAGGCGCGAGGATGGTATTCGCTAGACGACCCGGTCCATGGCTGGGATCACGTGCTGCGGGTCTGCGCCCTGGCCGAGCGCCTGGCACGATCGGTCGGAGCCGACATGGAGATCGTTCGGTCGGCGGCCCTGCTGCATGATGTGGCCGGGGCCGCGCCGGATCCGGGGGATCGCGGGGAAGGCGGGCGGCCATCCCACGAGCAAGCGTCGGCGGAGTTCGCCCGCAGCACGCTGCGGGCGGAAGGATGGAGTGAAGACCGGATCGAGGCGGTGATGCACTGCATCCGGGCGCATCGCTTCCGCAGCTCGGAGGCGCCGAAGACGCTCGAGGCCAAGGTGCTGTTCGACGCCGACAAACTGGACGTGCTGGGCGCCTTCGGCGCGGCCCGGACAATTGCCTATGCTGTGCAGGCAGGCACGCCAATCTACAGCCGACCTTCGGAGCAGTTCCTGGCAACCGGGCAAACCCAACCAGGCGAAGCACACAGCGCCTATCACGAGTACCTGTTCAAACTCAGCAAGATCTGCGACGGCCTGCACACCGAACCGGCACGCAGCCTGGGACGCGAACGCAACGTAACCCTGACGGTCTTCTTTGAGGCGCTGGCAGCCGAGGCTGCATTGGCAGAAACCGCGGGCGGCTGAGGCGGAGTGGAAGGTGGAGTTAGGCTGGTATCATTTCCCTTGGAGGCTCGAAGCTTGAACAGCAATCGTCCGTTCATTCTGCTGACCAATGATGACGGGATCGAATCGCCCGGTCTGTGGGCGGCGGCCGAGTCGCTGTCTCGCATCGGCTACGTCACCGTCGCCGCGCCCAGGGAACAGTGGACCGGCGCCGGTCGAAGCATGCCAATCACCTCCGACGGCGCCATCCGCGAAGAGGAGGTAACGGTTGGCGGGAAGTGCTGGAAGGTGTATGCCATAGGCGGCACGCCCGCCCAGGTGGTGCAGCATGCCCTGCTGGAGCTGGCGCCGCGCCGTCCGGACCTGCTGGTGGCCGGTATCAACTATGGCGAGAACGTGACCGTCAGTGTGACGATGTCAGGAACTGTCGGTGCCGCCTTGGAAGGCGCAGCCTTCGGCGTCCCGTCGCTGGCGATTTCGTTGCAGACCGACAGCAGCTATTTCCACACCCACTCGGAAGCAATCGACTTCGGGGTCGCCGCCCATTTTGCCGCCTATTTCGGTCGGATGCTGCTGACTCTGCCCCACACGCCGGATGTGGATCTGCTCAAAGTCGATGTCCCGGCCGGGGCAGCGCCTGACACGCCATGGAAGCTGACCCGGCTCTCCAGGACCACCTACTACCACCCGGTCGCTCCGGACCGAGCCGTGCCGGACAGGCCATGGCGTGTCGGCTACAGAATAGCCGTTCAGCCGGACGGGCTCGAACCCGACTCGGATGTGCATGCGCTCCGGATCGATGAGTGCGTCTCGGTGACCCCGATAAGCCTGGATCTGACGTCGCGGGTCGACTTCCCATCCCTGGAAAGCCGCCTCCGGGCATCGCTGGCCTGACCTGCACCGCCGCCGGCGCAGAGCGGGCGGCGAGAAGGCCCAGCCGGCTGCCTTTGGTGCGTCAACCCCCCGAGACAGGCGCCAGGGTCAATCCTCAGCTCGTTGCGCAGGTATGCCCGACAGCTCGCAGACAGACTTCAGGCCTCGAGGCCTCGGTTGAAGACGGGCGCCGGCCAGTTCAAGGTGCGGGGTAGGGGGTGGCGCGGGTGGCGGCCAGGATGGCCAGCATGTCCTGGTGGATCTGGCCGTTGGTCGCCAGCATCGACATCGGCTCGGCCAAGAGGTCGAGTGTGCCGTCGACCTTCGTAACCTGACCGCCCGCCTCGCGCACAATCAGCACTCCCGCTGCCACGTCCCAAGGCTGCACCTGCAGCTCCCAGTAGCCGTCGAAGCGCCCGGCCGCAACATAGGCCAGGTCCAGGGCGGCCGCGCCCAGGCGGCGGACTGCCCGCGAGCGCAGGTGAAACTCGGCAAACTCGCGGAAGTTGTTCTCGGGGTTGGTGTGCACGTCGTAGGCGAACCCGGTGACCAACAGGCTGTTCATCAGGTTGTTGGCGGCGGAGACGTGGATTGGCCGTCCGTTGGCGAAGGCGCCCTGGCCGAGGGTGGCTTCGAAGAGCTCGGCTCGCATCGGGTCGAGGATGGCGCCAAACACCGGCGCGCCCTCGAACCACAATCCGATCGAGACGACGAAGATCGGGATGCCGTGGGCGAAGTTAACGGTCCCATCCAGAGGGTCGACGAACCAGCTCCACGACCGGTCGAAGGCACCGCCGCGTTCCTCGGCGACGAAGGCATCGGTGGGGAAGGCGGAGCGCAAGCCATCGATCAAGAGCGATTCAGACAGGTGATCAAACTGGGTCACCGGGTCGATGGCGCCCTTGAGGTGGATGTCCTTCTGTAGACCGAATCCCTGGTGCAGGAGCTCGCCTGCCTGGGAGATGAGGCGGAGCGCCACGGTCCTGCGAGAGGCGAGGTGTGCCTGTTCCGACGGGTTCATCGCTAACCAACGGCTGGGAAGCTCGATGGGCGCCGGATTGTACCGCAATCGCGGGCGCGGTCGCCGCAGCCGCCTGAGGACCTCAGCCGCGCCCAGAGCCGGCGGCAGGTGCTTCGCTTCGAGGCACGAACCCGTCCTCTCGCGCTGCTCCGCTAGCAGCCCCACTTGTAACCTGCCGGAGTCCGCCAGGAAGAACAGCGACCCCCCCCACACGTTGGGGGCGAGACAGTCCCTTGCCCCAAAACTGCGCGACTCCCTGTTGTCGCCCTCGCTTATCCCTGCCGTCCAATGGTCCAACCCCAGGACGCCGGGAAGTGGTACCCCGGGTGAATAATCCTTAGTTCCATATTGACATTTCTGCCAGGGGCACTAAGATCCTGCTTGATAATCAAGCCAAGCATGAACTACCTGGGACCGACGGCCCAGGGTGAAAGGGCGGGTTGGATGACTGGACTGCTGACGGTGTGTCCGGTGTGCGGCGACAAGCTGGAAGTCACACGACTGCACTGCCGCAGCTGCGACACGGCGCTGGACGGCCATTTCGACACCGGCCGGCTGGGCCGGTTGTCGAACGAGCAGTTGTCCTTTGTCGAGACCTTCGTGCGGTGTGAGGGCAAGCTCA
>CAZBJQ010000107.1:0-9224 GCA_964492235.1 uncultured Anaerolineaceae bacterium
GTGGCCTCGCTTCCCACCCCGACGCCGACGCCGACGATCACCCCTACCCCCTTGCCGCCGCCGACGGCGACCGCGACTGCAACCAGAACCGGCACGCCGAGCCCATCCCCGACGGCGAGTCCGCTCCCCTCGGCGACACCGACTGTCACGCCCATCCCGCCCATTGCGATCGTCGTGCGCGTCGGCAACTCCGGTGTCTTCCTGCGCCAGGCGCCGATGGGGGCGCTGGTGACGGGACTATACGGCGGCAACGAGGTCGAATTCCTCGGCAACCCGCAAGTGCTCGACGGTAAGACCTGGGTGCAGGTGCGCTTGGTCGATGGCACCACCGGCTGGATGCTGGCCGAGTTTCTGGCAACCGCCGTGCCGTTGCCGGGCGCGACGCCAATTCCCTGACTGGTGTCCGGTGTCAGGCGAAGCCCGCCAACCCGCCGGGCCCTGATTCCCAAGGAGCATGAGTGACCGATCCCCGCCTCGACAAGCTGGCCGAGGTGCTGGTCAGCTACTCACTCGAGCTGCAGCCCGGCATGCAGCTGGCGGTGTACTGGACGCCGCTGGCCGAGCCGCTTGTGTCGTTGGTTCAGCGCAAAGCACTGCAGGCGGGTGCGCATGTGTTCTCCTGGGGCGTGCCGGACGCTGCCATGGAGAACCACTATCGCTACGCTGCCGATGCCCAGCTGGACTACGTCTCGCCGCTCTACCAGATGATCGCCGAGCAGTTCGATGCCTTGTTGTTGATCGACGCCGAAACCAACACCCGCAGTTTGAGTGGGGCGGATCCGGCCAAGATCGCCCGACGCTCGCGAGCGCACACCTCACTCTACGCTACCCGCGTGCGCCGCGAGGCCGAAGGGAGTCTGCGCTCGTGCAGCACCCTCTTCCCGACCCCGGCTGCTGCACAAGATGCGGAAATGAGCCTTTCGGCGTACGAGGATTTCGTCTACATGGCATGTATGCTGAACGAGCCTGACCCCCTGGCCGCCTGGCGGCGCGAAGGCCAGCGACAGCAGGCACTCATCCGATGGCTCCAAGGTCATGACCATGTCGTCCTCCAGGGCCCGGACATCGACCTGTCGCTGTCGATCCGCAACCGTCCCTTCGTCCCGGCGAATGGCCGAGAGAACTTCCCGGATGGGGAGATCTACACCGCCCCGGTAGAGGCCTCGGTAGAGGGTTGGGTGCGATTCCGCTACCCCGGGATCTACCACGGGCAGGAAGTCGTCGACGTTGAGTTGTGGTTCGAAAGGGGCGCTGTCGTCAGCCAGCGGGCCGCCAGAGGCGAACCGCTGCTGCGGACGCTGCTGGACATGGACCCGGGGGCGCGCAGCATCGGCGAGTGGGGCATCGGGACCAACTACGCGATTCGCCACTTCACCAAGAACATGCTGTTTGACGAGAAGATCGGCGGGACGATCCACTTCGCCCTGGGATTCGGCTTCCCGGAATGTGGAAGCCAGAATGCCTCCGGGCTCCACTGGGATCTGCTGTGTGACATGAATGAGGGTGAGATCACGGCCGATGGGGAGAGGTTCTATGTCCGGGGGCGACCCATCGAGATGACGTAGGTCGCAACCTGGCGCCGCCGGCGACTGGACCCGCGCTTGACGCCGGCGACCGCCACGGGTATCCTCCCTTTCAAATGAAAAAGAATGTCAATAAATTCCCAGAGCTGCAGGCTGCCGGTTGGGCACGACTGCGGCCGGGTGGCGGCCGGGCGACGCGTGCCCGGCAGGCCATCCTGCAGGTCCTCAGTGAGTCGACAGATGCACTGCGTCCGGAGGACATCTACCGGCGGGCCGCCGACCATGTCCCAGGACTCGGGCTGGTGACGGTCTATCGGACGCTGTCGCTCTTCAGCGACATGGGCTGGGTGCGCCGCGTCCACCAACCGGACGGCTGCCACGGCTATGTTCGGGTGGGCCTGAGCCATGGCCACCACCTGGTCTGCCGCCGCTGTCAGGCGGTGGTGGAGGTGCCCGGCGTCGAGGATCTCAAGCCGTGGATTCGGCGCGTGGCCTCGAAGACGGGCTTTGCCATCGACGATCACTTGCTGGAGCTGCTCGGGCTGTGCCCGGCCTGCCAAGGCCAGGCCGACGCATGACTAGAAGCGCCCTACGCCCGGGCTGGCAGCGGCTGCGCCTGGCGGGTCTAATCGCCCTGCTCCTCGCCAGCTGCCTGCCACCCGATCGGGCTGCGCCGCATGAGCCGTACCTCACCGGCGTGCAGGCACTGCAACCAGCCGATCTCGACCCCGATCGCCCGCTGCGCCTCCTGGCTTCCACGACGATTCTGGCGAACGTCGTCGCCCAAGTGGCGGGCGAGAGGGCCATCGTCGAGTCGATCATCCCAATGGGCGTGGACCCGCATGCCTTCGAGCCCACGCCTCAGGACGTGAAACGTCTGCTGGAGGCCGACGTGGCATTCGTTCACGGCCTCGGCCTGGAAACCTTTCTGGCGGACATGCTCTCCGCGGCAGGATCGCAGGTCCCGAGTGTCTCCGTCTCGACGGGTGTCACTCCGATCGAGGTCAGTCACGCCGACGAGGCCGTGGACCATGAGCACGGCCCTGCCGACCCGCACACCTGGTTGAATCCACAGAACGTGATCGCTGCCACCAGGGTCATCGAGCAGGCGCTTTCGCGCCTCGACCCGGCCGACGTCGAGATCTATCACCGCAACGCCGACGGTTATCGCCAGCAGCTGCAAGCTCTTGATGCCGACCTCGAGCGCCAATTGGCTGTCATCCCGCCGGAGCGCCGCAAGCTGGTGACCGACCACGAGGATCTTGCCTACTTCGCCCAGCGCTACGACTTCACGATCATTGGCACCGTCCAGCCGGGCAGCAGCAGCCTTGCCGACCCATCCGCTCAGGACATCGCCCGGCTGATCGACAGGCTGCGCCAGGAGGCGGTGCCGGCGGTGTTTGTCACAGCGGTGGTGAATCCTGCCTTCGTCGAGCGGATCGCCCGCGAGGGCGGCGCCCGGGTTGTCACGCTTTACACCCACTCGCTGACGGCGGAGGACGGCCCCGCGCCGGACTATCTGACATTGATGAGATACAATGGAGAGGCGGTTGTCCGTGCCCTGGCGCCTTGATCCGCACAGTTCCCTCATGCCTCGAGTAAGCCGATGCTGATTCATCCCGTGGTCCACGTCACGCAGGCGCCGGCCGTCCAGGCGCAGGGTGTGTCGATTCGCTATAACGGCCGGCAGGCGCTTGAGGCCGTCAGCTTTCAGCTGGAGGCCGGGCAGCGGGTGGCGGTGCTTGGCCCCAACGGGGCCGGTAAGACCACGCTGCTCAAGGCGCTGGCTGGCATGCTGCGTCCCAATGCGGGCCGAGTTAGTGTGTTCGGAGAGAGTCCGGGCGGGCACATCTGTATCGCCTACGTCCCGCAGCGCTCCCAGATCGACTGGGCCTTTCCGGTGACCGTGGCCGAAGTCGTGATGATGGGCCGCATCCGCCAGATCGGCGTCCTGCGCTGGCCGCGTGCGCGCGACTGGGACATCGTGCGTCAGGCACTGGCCGGCGTAGAGATGACGGAATTCTCGGACCGCCAAATCGGCGAGCTCTCCGGCGGCCAACAGCAGCGGGCGTTTCTGGCCCAGGCTTTGGCGCAGCAAGCTGAGATCATCCTGATGGACGAGCCGCTGACCGCCCTGGACCTTCCAAGCCAGGAGGCCATCTTCCGGGCAATCGATCGCCTGGCTGGCTCCGGCGTGACGGTCGTGCTGTCGACCCACGACTTGAATCTGGCAGCAGAACGCTTCGACCAGGTACTGCTGCTGAATCGCGCATTGATCGCTATCGGACCGCCGGCGGCGGTGTTCACGCCGGAAAACCTGCGCCGCGCCTACGGAAGCCACATCCATCGGCTGGCCGAAGGCGAAGGCTTGATGGTACTGACCGATACCTGCTGCGAGGGGGATGAGGCCGGTGGCTGAGCTGCTGGCGCTGCTGACGGACCCCTTGGGGTACCCGTTCATGGTCCGCGGGATGGCGGCAGCCGTTATCGTCGGCGTGGTCTGCCCTGTGCTCGGTGCCTATGTTGTCTTGCGGGGAATGGCATTCTTCGGAGACGCCCTGGCACATATCATCTTGCCCGGCGTCGTCGTGGCTTACCTGGTAGGCTGGCCGCTGGTGATAGGCGCGCTGCTGGCCGGGGTACTCGCCGCCCTGAGCATCGGCGCCATCAGCGAGCGGACGCCTCTCAAGGAGGACACCGCCATCGGGGTGATCTTCGCCGGCGCCTTCGCTCTCGGCGTGGCGCTGCTCTCCACACAGCGCGGCTACGTCGTCGACCTGGTCCATATCCTGTTTGGCAATCTACTTGGAGTCTCCAACGCCGACCTGGTCTGGATGGGGGTGCTGGGTACACTGGCGCTGGCCGCCGTGTTCATCTTCTACAAGGAACTGCTCGTGCTTTCGTTCGATCCGGTCCTGGCGGCCACGCTGCGCCTGCCGGCGCGGTTCCTCAAGAACCTGCTGCTCATCCTGATGGCCATCGTCATTGTCGTCTCGCTGAACGCAGTCGGGGTGACCCTGGTATTAGCCATGCTGGTAACCCCGGCCTCGGCTGCCTACCTGCTGACCCGACGGCTGCCATCGATGATGGGTCTGGGAGCGGCATTTGGCACGCTTTCTGCATTCCTCGGCCTCTACCTTTCCTACTATTGGAACATAGCCTCCGGACCTGCTATCGTCTTGGTGGCGACAGCCATCTTGGTTGTGGCGTTGCTCGCCGCGCCCAGACATCGACAGCTCTGGGCGCGCTGGAGGGGAGAGTCCCCGGATGTCCGTCCCATCTGATTCGTTCTCCCTCGAAGGGAAGGATTCCGCCCTGACGCCGGAGCTGCGGCTGGTGGTAGATCACCTGCGGGCCGGCCGGCAGCAGCAGGCCAAGGCCTTGTTGGCGCGGCACGTCATTCAGCATCCCGAGTCGGAGCAGGGCTGGTTCCTGCTGAGCTTCGCCGTCTCCGATCCGCGGCAGCAGATCGAGTGTCTGCAGCGCGCCCTGGCGATCAATCCTGGCAACACGGCGGCAGGGGCCCGGTTAACCCGCCTGCGCTCAGCGCAGCAGCCCCTCAAGCCTGAACCAGGGCGTGCCAGCCCGGCGCCCGCTCCGCGGCCCGCCTCGCCGCAAAAGGCGAGCCGACCACCGGTGGCCGCGCCCCCCAAGCTGGCCGTCAGACCGAGTGCATCCGCCGCCCGACCCTCCGCGCCCGCCGAGCCGATGCCGGCCTGGATGCCGCCGGATGCAGGTATCCAGGCGCCGCCTGCGGACCTGGACGTGCCCAAGGAGCGCAAGAAGCGAGGAGGTTGTGGGCGACTCTTCCGGGCCTTCCTGGTCGTTTCCCTGATCTTCCTCGCGATCGGCGCCCTGGGGGCGCTGGCGTTGGCCCTGTTCGCCTACCTGTCGGTTTCCCGGCCGGTTGCGGTGCCCACCCCGCCCGTGCTCGGCCCGGCGACGCTCCCCCCGACCTGGACTCCGACGGCCTCGCCCGCGCCGACGCTGACGCCCACCATTACCATCACGCCCACGCTCACACCGACGCGCACCCCGGTCTCGCCGGAGCCGACAACGGCTGCTGCCATGGATCAGATCGGGCGCGAGGTCGCCGACCTGCGTGGCCTGCCCGTGGTGGCGCCGGTGATGGGCTTCTTGCTTCCGGAAGATGATGTCCGTCCCGTGCTCGAAGCCAGCTTCCTGGCCAGCGGAGGAACGCAAGCCGAGCTCGATGACGAGGCGCGTGTCCTCAGCGCCCTCGGCTTGATCAAGCCGACCTACAACCTATATACCAACAGCCTGAATTCCCTCACCGACAGCCTGGGCGGCTTCTACTTCCCCTGGAACCAGCAGCTGTATGTCATCGGAAACCGGTTTTCCGGCGTGGAACGCTGGGTGTTTTCTCATGAGTTCGCCCATGCTCTGGTTGACCAACACTACAAGATAGGAGACATGGGGGTCTATCCGGTTTGCGAGAGCACACTGGACCGCTGCACGGCCGTGCGGGCGTTGGTCGAAGGCGACGCTACCCTGGTGATGGCGCAGTGGTGGAAGCAATACGCCAGCCCGAAGGATTCCAGTGAAATCGCCAGCTACTCGGCGCCGCCCCAAACGCTTCCGGAGCAATACCCCCCGGACTACCTGATCCAGCAGTCGCAGTTCCCCTATGTGTCTGGACTGAAGTTCGTTAACACCCTGCATCAGCGCGGGAATTGGGCCGAGGTCAACAAAGCCTTCCAGCGGCTGCCTGAGAGCACGGAGCAGATCCTTCACCCGGAGATGTATCTGGCGCGAGAGTCGCCGGTTAAGACCGCAGCACCGGACCTGGCCTCCTTGCTGGATGAATCCTGGCGCAAGCTGGACGAAGACACCCTTGGCGAATGGGGGACCTACCTGTTGCTGGGCTATGGCGCCGACCTCGAGGCCCAGATCGACCCGGCCAGGGCAGAATCGGCCGCCCGCGGCTGGGGTGGGGATGCCTACCAGGTGTACTATCGCGACGCCGATGGCAGCACACTGATGGCCGCCCTGTGGACTTGGGATGCGTCAGGCGAGGCCGGCGCGTTCACCCAGGCGATGGAGGATCACCTCGACGCTCGCTTCCGTGGTGGGGAAACGGACCAGCCGGCAAGCGACTGCTGGGCCGCCAACGCTCAGCTGACGTGCCTGTTCACATCGGGGCGTCAAACGCTGTGGATTCTGGCGCCCGATGCGCGGCTGCTGCAAGACGTGCGCGCTTTGTATCCAGGCTTCAGCTAGCCGGCCTGTATTCGCACAGGCATTCCACCATCCTCCAAGCTGCATGGGCCAACCTCTCCTGGCGCGTGGGGCACGGCCTGGCCGGTGCCAGAGTCGGAGGTCTGTGGAGTGTGGTCACGCGGCACAATCCGCTCCTTTGCGCCTGCATCCATCGCCGCTATGATTGACGGCATGCGCTCGGTCAACCTTCTGCAGCTGGTCATGCGCTGGGTCTGGCTGCTGTCCCTGGCGCTGGTCGGCGCCGCCCTTTCGGTTGCTCCCGCCGGAATGGCTCTGCTTGGTCTGTCAGGGGCACTCGCCGTCTGGCTGTCGATCTCGGCCGCGGTCGGCGAGAAACGATTGCCCTCGACGCCCTGGCTGCTGGGTGTGGACCTGGCCCTCGGGGTCGGCCTTATCGCCGTTACCGGGGGGTGGCGCAGTCCGTATTGGTCGGTGTGGGTGTTTGTCGGCTTGCTGGCCTACCTGCACTCCGGACCTGGGGCCGGCCTGCGGGCCTCCTCGGCCGGGGTGGTGCTATCGGCTATTCTGCTGGCATCTCTCGGCGGCGCCGCCCCAGGGAGCATGCTGGCCTTGTCTGTGCTGGCGCTCGGCGTGCTGCTCGGGACGATCCTTGTGATGACTGCCGCTCGACCGGCGCGGCAGGCTGCCCTGGCGGATACAAGCCGCGCCGCCCAGGTGGGGAGCAATCCGGCCCCGGCCGGTGGACTGGGCGCCGAATGGGTGCTGGCTGCAGCGGCCTCGCTGGGATCGGCGGCGGACTCGTCCCAGATCGTCGAGCGGTCACTGGAACTGTCGGTTGCCGTTGGGGCGGGCGATGGGGGCCCGTGCAGCGCGGCCATCCTGCTCTCGACCCCTGCCGGGTGGACCGTGCATGGGGCGCGCCGGTTGCCGCCGGGGGACCGCCAGATCGTCCTCTTGGCGCCCACGGGGGCCGTGAAGCAGGCGTTCGATACCCGGGCGGCCGTGGTGTCTCGCGAGCCGGCACGGGATCCCGCGCTGGAAAAACTGACCGCCCTGCAGGCATGTGCTGAGGTTGGGTGTGTCCCGTTGCTAAGGGGAGGCGAGGCATTTGGGGTGCTGCTCGTCGGCTGGCCGGCGTCTGCCAAGAGAGACCCGGCTGCGCTCACCGGGCTCGAGGCAGTGGGCCAACTGACGGCAGGCGCCCTGGGCAACGCGGACCGGATTCAGCGAGCGGAAGCGGAGAAGATCCGGCTTGGCGAGGTCGAGGAGGCATCACGCCGGCGCCTGGCGCGTGACCTGCACGATGGCCCGACTCAAGCCGTGGCCTCGCTGGCCATGCGGCTCAACTACATCGGCCGGCTCATCGAGCGCGATCCTTCCGCAGCACGGGCCGAACTGGCGACCGCCGAGGAGATGGCCCGCCGGGCGACAAGCGACATGCGCCATATGCTCTTCACCCTGCGTCCGTTGCTCCTCGAATCACAAGGCCTGGTGCCGGCGTTGTGGCAGCTTGCCAAGAAGCTGAGGGATACCCAGGGGGAACAGGTGGAAGTGGAGGCGGAGCTGGAGGCGGCGGACGGCATGGGCCCGCTGCAGCAGAGCGTGATCTTCTACGTCGCCGAAGAGGCAATCAACAACGCCGTGAAGCACGCCCAGGCAGAGCATATCTGGGTCCGCCTTGAGCCGCAGCCTTCGGGCTGGTTGCTGGAGGTGAAGGACGATGGCGTGGGCTTCAACGTGGGCGCCGTCGATGAGGACTACGCACAGCGCGGTAGCCTGGGGCTGGTCAACATGCGGGAGCGCGCCGCGCTCGCCGGCGGCCAACTGAGGATTAGCTCGCAAGAAGGAAGCGGCACGCGCATATCCGCCTCGATCCCCCGCGGTGGGGAAGCGGATCCGGACGCTTAGGGTCGATCCGCCCGCCGATGGATCCTGGCGGGCCGGCATTCCCCGGTCGCCCAATCCAGGAGGTGCCAGCGGTGACTTGGCTCCGCCGAGCATGGTGGGGAGCGCTTGGCCTGGCGTGTTTTGGGTGGCTGTCTTCAGAAGACAGGCGGCTGGCAAGCGCGTTGGCGCTTGCGGCGCTGCTCACGCTGACAGTCTCCATCCAGTACCTGCCACAGCTGCACAGCCAACAGCGCAGCGCAGGTCGGCGTTGGATGGTGTGTGGGCTGGCGGGAGGTGCGATAGGCGCCGCTGTGCCCTTCGTGGCGGCAGGATGGATGCTCGTCAAGATCTCGCTACACAGCCATACCGTGCCGGACTTTACGGCCTCTGATCTGGTCGCTGTGCTCTCCCGCATCCACATCTGGGCCATCGGCGGTGGGCTGGTGGGGCTGGCCGTGGCCGTCCTCCGGCGGCCGCCCGCTGGGCGGAATCCATCCTAGGCAATCAGGCACGTGATCCGTCAAAGCTGCGTGCCTTCCCCAGGCTGCAGCCAGTAACCAGCGGGGGTCGAGACCGGACGGTACAAAGGCGCTTCTCCCGAATCCGGGCCCT
>CAZBJQ010000108.1:0-9218 GCA_964492235.1 uncultured Anaerolineaceae bacterium
CGATCCGGTCGAGGTCTCCTCCGTGGCCGGGGAGCAGGCTGCCGGAATCCTTTACCTGCACTTGGCGCTTGATCATGCTGATGCCGACGTCACCGAGGGTCGTGAACACGGCCAGAACAGTGCCGATGATCAGGCCATTGACAACAGAAAACGGCCGAGAATCCTGGGCCAATTGACTCCAGGCCACCGCCAACAGGATGCCGGACGCCGCCCCCGTGATCACCCCCGCCAGGTAGCCTTCCCAGGTCTTCTTCGGGCTCAAGCGGGGAGCCAACTTGCGACGACCGAAGCGGCGTCCAACGAAGTAGGCTGCCGTGTCGGCCAGCCAAACAACCGGCAGCACCAGCAAGATCCACCAGGCGCCATCGGGGAGTGTGCGCAACGAGATGAAGTACCCGCCGATCCAGCCAAGGTAGAGCACGCCGCCCAAGGTCAGGGCCATGTCCGATCCTGAATTGGCCGCCCCGCCTTCGTAGTCCACCAGATGCCAGGTCATGCCGACCAGGCAGACCGCGGCCAACAACTCCGGCGTGCCCTCGAAGCCCCAGGCAAACCGGGCCAGGGCAAAGCTGGCAGAGAACACAAACAGCAGCGGCAGAGCCGGCCGCTGACCATGGGTGCGGAAGAGCCGGCCGAACTCGTAGGCGGCCAGGCCGAGGATCAGCGCGACCCCCACGGCGTACCACCAACCGCCGAACAGGATCACGGCCAGCCCGATCGGCAGCAGCACCAGGGCAACCAACACTCGCTGTCGAAGCACTCAGGACTCGAGGGCGGGGTTCTTGACTCGGCCGAAGCGCCGTTCGCGCTGGGCAAAGTCCTGCAGGGCAGCGAGCAGGTCGTCGCGCCCAAAGTCCGGCCATAGCGTCGGCGTCACGTACCATTCGGCGTAGGCGCCCTGCCAGATCAGGAAGTTGCTCACGCGCATCTCACCGGAGGTACGGATGATCAAGTCCGGATCCGGCGACTCAGCGGTGAAGAGGTGGCGGGAGATCACGCTCTCATCGACGTCTTCCGGCGGGATCCCCGCCGCCACGATCTGTTGAATCGCCCAGACCAGTTCGTCCCTGCCTCCGTAGTTCCAGGCGATGTTGAGGATCAGTCGCTGGTTTCCGTGCGTCAAATCGATCGCGTAGCGAACCTTCTGCTGCAGGTGCGGATCGAGCCGCTCCAGGCGGCCGATGTGGCGAAGCTGGACGCCATTGCGGTGCAGCTCGTCCAACTCCCGATCGATAACGTCTTCCAGGATGTTCATCAGCCCGCGCACTTCCTCCGGCGGCCTGGCCCAGTTCTCCGTCGAGAAGGCGTAGATCGTCAGGTAGCCGACGCCGAATTCCGTGCAGGCCTCGATCACCCGTCGCAGGTTGTCCACCCCCGCCCGGTGTCCGGCCAATCGCGGCAGTCCCCGCTTGCGCGCCCAACGTCCATTGCCGTCCATGATGATGGCGACATGGGCCGGGACGATCGAGGGCGGCTTTCCACCGGAGGCTTTGCTCTTGGCCATGAGGCGCGATCGATCAGACTTCGAGAATCTCGGCTTCTTTTCGCTGACAGACAGCGGTCACCGTCTCGATGTGGTGGTCGGTCAGTTTCTGCAGGCGATCCTCGCCACGCTCGAGGTCATCTTCGGAGATCAGCTTCTCGCGCTCGAACTCCCGCAGGTCGTTGTGGACATCCCGCCGGACATTGCGGACCGCGACTTTGGCCTCCTCAGTTCGGGCTCGCACAACCCGCACCAGTTCGTGCCGGCGCTCCTCTGTCAGCGGGGGAATGTTCAGGCGGATGATCTTGCCGTCATTGTTGGGAGTCAAGCCGAGGTCCGAGGCCTGGATGGCACGCTCGATCTCCTTCAGGCTGGCCGGGTCGAAAGGCCGAATGGTGAGCAGCCGCGGTTCGGGGGCGGAGATCGTTGCCAGCTGCATCAGCGGCGTCGGCGTGCCATAGTATTCGACCGGTAAGCGTTCGATCAAGGCCGGAGACGCTCTCCCGGTGCGGATCCCTGCCAGGTCCTCGTCCAGTGAGCGAGAGGCGCCAGCCATTCGGGACTCGGCTTCGGCCATGGCATCTTCAATCATTGCCGTCTCCTCAGTTGGATATCATCCGAGTCATAGGATAGTCCAAATCCGCCGGATTGCGAAGCGGCGCCCGGGCCAGGCCGGCCTAGCCGGCGATGGTGGTGCCGACTGGCTCGCCCTGCACCGCTCTGAGCAGGGCCCTGGGCTGCCACATGTCCAGGACCAGGATGGGCAGACTGTTGTCCATGCACAGCGAGATCGCCGTGCTGTCCATCACCTGCAGACGTCGATTGAGGGCATCGATGTAGGTCAGGCGGTCGAACCGCTTGGCGGTCGGGTTCTTGACGGGGTCGCTCTCGTACACGCCGTCCACCTTGGTCGCCTTGATGACAACATCGGCGCCGATTTCCATCGCCCGCAGTGCGGCGGCGGTGTCGGTGGAGAAGTACGGGTTGCCGGTGCCACCGCCGAGGATCGTCACGCGGCCTTTCTCTAGGTGGCGGATCGCCCGGCGGCGGATATAAGGCTCGGCCACGGCGTGCATTTCCAATGCCGACATGACACGCGTGATCACGCCGCTGCGTTCCAACGCGTCCATCAGGGCCAGGGAGTTCATCACGGTTCCCAGCATACCCATGTAATCGGCCGTGGCGCGTTCCATCCCGCGCTCTATTCCGGTCCGGCCGCGCCACAGGTTACCCGCCCCCAGAACGATGGCCACCTGCACACCCAGATCGAGGACTTCCCGCACTTTCCCAGCCACGGCTTCTGCCCGATCCGGATCGATCCCTAGGCCGGTCGTGCCGGACAGGGCCTCGCCGCCGAGTTTCAGCAGGATCCTTTTGTAAGCTTGAGCGGCCATACCCCCTCCCCTCGCTGGCGACGTTCGCAGCCAAATGCAGATCGGGCCAACTCAGTGTTGGCCCGGTGTCGTTTCACAGATCTTCTCCGACTGCCCAGCGCGAGAAGCGCCGGACGGAAACATTCTCGCCTGTGCTGGCGATCATCTCCTGGAGGAGCTCGGCAACCTTGCGCGTATCATCCCGCACGTACGGCTGGCGCAGCAGACAGGCGTGTTCATAGAACTTGTCCAGGCGGCCCTCGATGATCTTCTCCACGACTTGGTCGGGTCTTGCCTCTTCCTTTGCCAGGCGGAGCGCAGCCTCCTTCTCGTGCTCGAGCACATCGGCCGGGACGTGTCCCACATCAATATAGGTGGGCGCGCCGGCGGCGACCTGCAGGCAGATCTCGTGCGCAAAGGCGCGGAATTCCCTCGTCCTTGCCACGAAGTCCGTCTCGCAGTTCACCTCAACCATCACCCCCACCCGGCCATCGCCGTGGCTGTATAGCTCGACCACGCCGTTGCGCGTCTCACGGTCGGCGCGCTTGGCGGCGGCCGCCAGGCCGCGCTCCCGCAGCAACTCGGCCGCCTTCTCCAGGTCGCCGTTGGCCGCCTCGAGCATCTTGCGGCAATCCAGCACGCCGGCGCCGGTAGCTTCGCGAAGTTCCTTGATCTGGGCAGCGGACACGGCCATGGGCTGCCTCTAAGCCTCAGGCGGGACGGCGGTCTCGCCCTCCGCTGTCGGCTCAGCGCTGGCTGCCGGTGGAGGCTCGACCGCTGACTCGCCCTCCTGAATGAACTGCTGGAAGGCCTGCATGTCTTCCTCGGAGGCGGCCTCGTCCGGCGCCTCGCCTTCACCATAGGCACCGCTGTGAAGCTTGGCCAAGGTCGCCTCACCCAGCAGCTCTTCGTCGGCGAGTTCCAGATCCTGGGCATGCCGGCGGTCGACTGCCGCCGGTTCGGCTTCCTCGACCACATCCTCCTTGCGCAGCGCCCGCCCTTCGAGCGCGGCGTCGGCGATCTTGGCGGCGATCAGCTTGATCGCCCGAATGGCGTCATCATTCGACGGGATGACGTAGTCGACCCCAGTCGGATCGCAGTTGGTGTCGACCAATGCGATCACCGGGATGTGGAGCAGGTTGGCTTCGTGAATGGCGGTCTCTTCTCGCCGCACGTCGACGACGAACAGCAGCCTGGGGAGAACCCGCATCTCCCGGATGCCACCCAGGCGACCCTGCAACCGTTCGATTTCACGATTCTTGAGCAGGGCCTCTTTCTTCGTCAGCTGCTGGAACTCCCCGGAGTCCCGTTGGCGCTCGAGGTCGGCCAGTTCGTCAATCCGGCTGCGGATCGTTTGCCAGTTGGTCAGCGTTCCGCCCAGCCAGCGCTGGTTGACATGCGGCATGCCGCAGCGGGCGGACTCGGTTTCGATGGTTTCTTGCGCCTGGCGCTTGGTGCCGACAAACAGCAGCGTGCCTCCGCCGGCCACGGCATCGCGGATCAGCGCGTACGATTTCTCGAGCGCGTCGAGCGTCTGCTGCAGATCAATGATGTGGATGCCGTTGCGTTCGGTAAAGATGTAGGGCTTCATGCGGGGATCCCACTTGCGGGTGCGGTGCCCGAAATGGACCCCGGTCTCCAGAAGGGCTTTCATGCTAATAACGGCCATAGCCATCGACCTCCTTCGCGTTTACCCTCCGCTTCCTTCGTCCCAGGCGGGAGCCGGCTGGCCAACCGGCACGCCCCGACCGGTCTGGAAGCGTGTGAGATGCGCCCCGTGAGGGGCAGAATTCTCCCGCCACGGTATGGCGGGAGTCTGTGTATTCTACCATGCGCCCTGCCTTCGGTCAAAGCGCCCGGGCAGCTCCCCTGAGACGCCGAGGGGCTCAGCCGGTAGGCGCTGGCTCGCCACCGGCCTTAGCCGCCACCCGCCGTTCAAACCGCTCCAAGTCAATCACGGCGCGGGTGTGCTCCGCTTCGCCCACCCGTTCCTGTGCATCCCAGACCTCAGCCCGAAAGGTGACCAAGTTGCCCTCCACGGCCGTCACCTGCGAGCGGACCCGGATCGTGCTCCCGATCGGGGTGGGAGCCAGGTGGCGGACGTGGATCTCGATCCCGACGGTTGCCTGACCATCTGCCAGGAGTGGTTCGATGGCCTTGCGGCTCACTTCTTCGATCAGCAGGGCCATGGCCGGGGTGGCAAAGACCCGCATGCTCCCACTGCCCAGGTGTTGTGCAGACTGGGCCTCGGTCACCCGCCCTTCGCTCTCACCGACCAACCCGATGCGTATCCGACGCTCATCCATGGGCCGTTCCCGCCGCCGGCGTCGGCGACGAGGCCACGGCGAACGCCACCGCATGCTGATGAGTATGGCTGAGACTGATCGACCACTCGCCCAGACCTAGCTCCGCCGCCAGGCGGGCCGCCGCGCCATGCAGGCGCAGCTCCGGCTCTCGGCGCGGTCCATTGACAATCTCGATCTCGATCCAGCGCACCTCGCCGATGCCGGTACCAAGCGCCTTGGCTACAGCTTCCTTGGCGGCGAATCGCGCTGCCAGGGCGGGAGGATGCTTGCGAGAATCGGCCACCTCTTGTTCGGTGAAGAAGCGGCAGTAGAAACGCGGCCCGTGGCGTTCGATGGCCCGGGCGATCCGCTCGATCTCTATGATGTCCACGCCGGAGCGGATCACTATCACCCATCCACAGCCAGGCTGCCCGCCACCGCGATCGCCAGCCGGTCCGGATGGAGAAAGCGCCTAGCTATATCCAGGACGCGCTCGGCCGTTATCTCCCGAATCAGCGAAGGATATTTCTGATAGAAATCCAGCGGAAGCTCATAGCGTTCGATCGCCACCAGCGCCGCGGCCACTCCCTCATTCGACTCCAGTTGGAGCGGCAACCGGCCGACGAAGTTGGCCTGGTTGTCCCCGAGTTCCTGCGGGGTGATCTTGCGGGTGGTGAAGCGGCGCAATTCGCGCCGCGCAAGGTCGATCGCTCGCTCGACGTTTTCCGGAGCCACGCCCGCTTCAACCTGCCAGGGCGTCGGACCCAGGCCGCCGCCCAGATGGCTCGAGGCGTAGTAAGCCAGTCCAGCCCGCTTACGAACGGCTTCTCCCAGCCGGCCCATCAACCCAAAGCCCCCGAGGACGCTGTTGCCCAACGCCGCCGCCAGGTAGTCCGGATCCAAACGGCTGGGACCCGGTGCCCCCAGGACGATGTCACATTGGCGCTTGCCAGGGATGGGGACATCTTTGCGCAGCAGGGCTTCAAGCGGCTTGGCGGCTGGCAGGGGCGTCGGCTGCAGCTGCCCCGGATTGGACCACGAGCCGAAGTGCGCCTGCACCTGGTCAATGGCGCTGGCGGCGGCGACCGCACCGACGACCACGATCAGCATTCCGCGCGGTCCAAAGCGCGAGGCATGGAAGCTCCTCAGGTCCTTGGCCCGCAGGCCCTGCACCGTGTGGCGGTAGCCTTCGCTCGGCAGCCGATACGGGTGGCCTGGGTAGGCCAGTTCCTCAAATGCCATCTGAGCCACCGAGTCCGTATCCTGGTCGCGGATCGCTAGGCCCGTCAACTTCTCACCGCGCAGCCGATCGACTTCGGCCTCAGGAAACGAAGGTGCGCGCACAACATCCGCCAGCAGGGCAAGCAGTGTCGGCAGGTCCTCAGCCAGCGACTTGCCGCGAAAGCTGATGTTGTGCGTTCCGGCCCCGATCCCCAAGCTGGCGCCGCTGGACTCGAGTGTCTCATAGATTTCCCGGAAACTTCGGCTCTTTGTGCCTCGGGTCAGGGCCGAGGCTGTCAGGTCAGCCAGGCCGGCATGCTCGGGCGACTCATCCAGCGCGCCCGTCCCCAGGTATCCCAGGACAACCACCGACGGGCTGGAGAAGTTCTCCCGGACCATGACCGCAACACCATTCGCCAGTTCGCGCCGCGTGATGGTCTCGGGTCCAGGAAAGGAGCGGACATCCCGCCCTGCCGCGGAGAAGGAGGCCTTAGGCATCGGTCCCCTCGCCGGTCGGCAGGTAGATCCCCACCACTCGGTTGGACCGCGGCAGGACTTGCTGGGCTGCAGCCACAACCTGTTCGGCGGTTACGGCGCTGATCCGTTCCAGGTAGTGCTCGAACCAGGTATGGTCGGCGAACATCTCGCTGTAGCCAAGCCAGAAGGCCTGGTTGGTGATGCTTTCGCTGCCGTAGGCGAAGAGGGCCCTGGCTTGCTTGCTGGCCTTCTCGATCTCTGCGGGAGCGATCGGGTCATCCATCAGGCGATCGATTTCTTCATCGAGAGCGGACAGCACCTTTGCGGCGGTGTACTCCGGGCGGACGGTGACACGAAAGGAGTACAGATAGGGGTCGACGGTGGTGGCCAGATCGCCGCTGACCGTCGCCGCCAACCCGCGCTCGACCAGCGCTCGGTACAACCGCGAGGTCTTGTTCGACAGCCCGCCGCCGAACAAGTTCAGGCTGGAGGCGCCAGCCAGGACGCTGTCCAGAACTGCCAGCGGGAAAAAGGCTGGGTCTGCGCCGCGGGGCGCATGGTGGGCGACCTCGATGTAGGTTGTCCGGCCGGGGCCTTCGAGCGTGAGGCGGCGCTCTCCGCGTTGCTCCGGCTCCGCTCGGGGGGCTTGCCGCACCACCGGGCGGGCCGCAATCCCGCCAAACAGCTGCCTCACCCGCTCCAGCATGGCGCTGCGATGAAAGTCCCCGGCGATGACCAGCACGGCGTTGTTCGGGCGATAGAAGTTGCGGTAGTGCCGGTACAGGTCGTCGCGTGACATCGACTCCAGGTCCGCCATGTCACCGATGACCTCATGGTGGTAAGGGTGGACCCGAAAGGCCGCCGCCTGGAGTTCTTCCGCCAGGCGAAAAGTGGGCTCATTCTCATTCCCCTGGCGCTCGGACATGATGACTGTCCGCTCCGCTTCGACATCTTCGGGTTCAAACAGGCTGGTCCGCATGCGATCGGCCTCCAGCCGCAAGGCGAGGTCGATGCGATCGGCAGGCATGGTCTCGAAGTAGGCCGTCCAGTCAAGCCAGGTGAAGGCGTTCCAGAAGCCCCCGTCACGAGCGATCACCCGCTCGAGCTCGGCGCCCGAGTGGCGGCGCGTGCCCTTGAACTGCATGTGTTCGACCCAGTGGGATGCGCCCGTCAGCCCTGAGCGTTCATCCCTCGAGCCGACGCGGTACCACACCCAGCACGAGACGAGCGGGGCGGTGTGGATCTCCTTGAGGCGGACCTCGAGCCCGTTCTGCAGGCGAGTCCGCAAGACTTGGTTCTTGGCCGCTGTCACGCTTCGCTGCCCACTCCCCCGGCTTTGCCATCCCCCCCGAGGCCGCGCCCGATTCCCAGATAGAGGAAGCCCATGGCGCGCATCAGCCCGGGGTCGTAGATGTTGCGCCCGTCCACCACGACCGCTCGACGCATCCCTTCTCGAATGCGCTCGAGGTCCAGGTTCTTGAACTCGTTCCACTCCGTGCAGACGACTAGAGCGTCAGCTCCCTGAGCCAGCTCATACGGGTCGTTGGCCATCTGCAACGTCGGCATCAGCCCGCTGGCGCGCGGCATGCCCACCGGGTCATATGCTCTCACCGTCGCCCCCTCGCCAAGCAGCCGCTGGGCGATCTCCAGGGCCGGGGCCTCACGCATGTCGTCGGTGTTGGGCTTGAAGGTCAGGCCGAGCAGGCCGATCACTTTCCCATTCAGGTCTCCCAGCAGGTCGGCCACCTTGCGCACGATCTGTCGTCGGCTGTCGGCGTTGATGTCCATCACCGCCTGGAGCAGCTGAGGATGACGGCCCTTCTCGGCTGCCATGTAGGCTAGGGCCTTGACGTCCTTCGGGAAGCACGAGCCGCCGTACCCCAGCCCGGCGTCCAGGAAATGCCGTCCGATGCGCGGGTCGTACCCCATCCCACTGGCGACTTCCTTGACGTCGGCACCCAGCGCCTCACAGATGTTAGCGATCTCGTTGATGAAGGAGATCTTGGTCGCCAGAAAGGCGTTCGAAGCATACTTGATCATCTCGGCAGTGCGAAGATCGGTGATCACGATCGGGGCCCGCAGCGGCAGGTGTAGCTGGGCGACCTTCTCGGCCGCCTCGTGATCGAGCGATCCCAGCACCGTCCGCGCCGGGTTCATGAAGTCCTGGATCGCCGAACCTTCGCGCAAGAACTCCGGGCAGGAGACGACGGAGAAGAGGATCGGCTTGGGTTGGTGGGCGCGGATAATGTCTGCCACCCAGTCGCCGGTTCCCACCGGTACGGTGGACTTGTTGACGACGACCAGCGGGGCGCGCATGTGCCGGGCGACGGCTTCCGCGACAGCCCGGACGTGTTTGAGATCCGCCTCCCCATCCACCCC
>CAZBJQ010000109.1:0-9173 GCA_964492235.1 uncultured Anaerolineaceae bacterium
CCCCCCTGAGACATTCCAATACACCGTGGCGGACACGAACGGCGTGCGATCGGCGCCGGCGACCGTCACGATCACGATCACGCCGTACAACGACACGCCGGATGCTATCGATGACCAGTCTCAAACGATCTTGGGGGTGCCCGTCATTATCAGCGTCCTATCGAATGATACCGGCATCGGGGACATCCCTCTGGCATTGAGCGTCGCCGCCCCGATCCCGGCTGTCTCGGATGGCGACTGCTCCCCCGTGGGCAGCCAGATCCGATTCACGCCCGGCCCCGGTTTCTCCGGCACGGTGCAATGCGGCTACCGGGTGACGGATGGGGATCTGCCCATCGGAGAGTGGGATGAGGCCGTCATCACAATCTATGTGAACATGCCCCCGACCGCCGTCGATGACCCCACACCCCTCATCGGCCTCCCCATCGTCACCGACGAAGATGTCAATGTCGTGATCGATGTACTGGCGAATGACAGCGACCCGGATGACGGGCTTAACCCGGCCAGTGTGTCGATCATCGATTCCCCGGATCATGGAAGCTTCTTGTCGCTCAATCCAGTGATCTTCGTGCCCGATCCCGGCTACCACGGAACGGACTTCTTCACCTACCGGGTGCGCGATCTGCACGTCCCCTCCGCGCTTTCGAACATCGCCCGGGTGGATCTCACGGTAGCTTCGATCAACAGCCTGCCGGACGCCGTGCCCGATGCTGCCTTCACGCAGCAGGATGCGGCGATCACGATCGACGTCCTGGCCAATGACTCGGATCCAGATGTCCCGCCTGATCCGCTGACGATCACCGTCGTGGTTGATCCCGGGCCGCCGGGCGGCATCGACTCATCGACCGTCCTGGACGATAACGGAACGCCGGACCCCTCCGATGACACGCTCATCTACACGCCCGGCGCCGGGGTGTGGGGGACCGAGATTCTGACGTACACCATCGACGATGGCGCCGGCGGGACGGACACGACGACCGTGTCGGTGCGGGTCAATGGGTGGCCGACGGCCAACGATGACACCGATACGACGACCCAAGGCAACTCCAAGGACATCGATGTCCTTAAGCTGGCTGACCCTCCAGGGACTCCCGGCAAGGACACTGATCCGGATAGCCCGGGCGGCGGTTGGCGGGTCGTAGGCGTGACGCCTCCGTCGCACGGGACGGCCGTGATCAACGCTGGGCTTTCCGTGCTCTACACGCCGTCCCAGTTCTACCAGGGAGGCGATAGCTTCGGTTACACCATGTCGGACGGCGAGGGTGGAACATCGAGCGCCACAGTCGACGTGACCGTTTCCGATGCCGACGATGTACCGATCGCCATCGACGACTCACGTATCTCCGTCGGCGAGGGCCAGACCATCTCGATCGACGTCCTCTTCAACGACCTCGGCCTGGGGGATCCGGACTTCACGGTGACCGTGGGCCCGCCGTCCTTCCCCGACTGCCTATCATCCGACGGATTCGTGGTCGTGATCGGCAGCCCCGGCCCGGCGGGAGGCATCAGGGTCGAATACACCGCCCCGACGGATGAGTGCGCTGGAGACGTCACCTTCGACTACACCGTGACCGATGCCGATGGGGACCCCAACCCCGCGGACCCCGCGATGGTGACGCTGACCGTGACACCCGTCAATGACCTGCCGATCGCCAATCCGGACGGCGCGGCCACGACCGAGGACACCAGCACCATCATCGACGTGGCCTCGAACGACACCGATGTGGAAACGGCCGTTGTTCCATCGACCGTTGCCATTTCGTCTTGTCCGGGTAGCGCCGTCTGCCTCCCCAACGGCGACGGCACGGTGACGTACACCCCCGGGCCGAACTTCTTCGGCACCGCCACGTTCACCTACACCATTCAGGACAGCCTGGGCGCCACGTCGGCTCCTGGCTTGGTCACCGTCGATGTGGCGTCGGTCAATGACCCGCCGGTGGCGGTCGACAACAGCGCCAGCACGAATCAGGGGACGCCGGTCACGATCAACGCTGTGGCGGGCGACTACGATATCGATGGGTCGGTCGTCGCAGCCACGGCCCAGCTCGTGACAGGCCCCTCCAATGGGTCCGTCGCCAACAACGGGGATGGCACCTTCACCTACACGCCAAACGTCGGCCCCTTCCTCTCCGATAGCTTCACCTATCAGGTGTGGGACAACGACGGCGCCCCTTCCAATGCCGCCACGGTCACGATTGGCATCAATCAGCCGGATCTGACGGTCGTCAAAGACGCGGTCCCCGACAATGCCGGGCCGGGCGAAGAGGTGCAGTTCTTCATCTACGTGATCAACAACGGACCAGGAATTGCCTTCTCCGTGTCCCTGTCCGACGATCTTGGGGACTGCTTCCACTGGGTCGGGTCGCCCAGCTTCGGCTCGTTGGGAGATATGGTGCAAGGAGGGGCCGTCGTGCTCGCCCCCAGGGCCCAGGTGGACGCCTTTCCAGACCCGGACTGCGATAACACCAACCGGGCGGAGGCGACGGCGGCTAACGCCGGCACGTCCAGCGACACTGTGACGGTGAGCATCCACGCGCCGCCGATGATGCTGTCTCTGATGATGATCCCCAGTGTCGTCGTGTCCGCTTCGCCGACGGCGACCTCCACCCTGGAACCGACAGCCACTGTGGAGCCGACAGCCAGCGTGGAGCCGACAGCCACGTTGGAGCCGACAGCCAGTGTGGAGCCGACAGCCAGTGTGGAGCCGACAGCCACGGCTGAGGTTGTCGCCAGCCCGACACCGGATCCCGCCGAAGCCACACCGACCGAGAGTATCGAGGTCGGACAGACCCCCACGTCCGAACCGCCGAGCGAGACCCCTCCGGCAGCGGAGCCTCCGACCGAGCCTCCGACGGAGCCTCCGACGGAGCCGGCAGCGACGCTTGAACCGACGGCCGAGCCCTCGGAAGAGCCGGCACCCGTCCCGGAGCCCGGCCTACCTCCTGAGCCGATCGTAGCACCGGAGGATCCGTCCCCCGAGGCGCCGGCGTTAGAGCCCCCGGCCCCCGAGGCGCCGGCGGCAGAGGCCCTGTCCCCCGTGGGGCCGGAGCCCGAGGCCCCGGCCGAAGCGCCCGCCGGAAGTGAGGTGGGCGAAACCCCGCCGGAGCCGGTGGCGGCGATCTTGGCCAGTGTCAACTGGAACCGGATGTCGCGGAGATCGCTCTGGCGCGGTTCCCCGGGCGTGTATGCCGCTTCTGACAGCCGCTGGCTTCTGCACTACCTGCTCACCCTTTTCGCCCCGCCAGGGGCCTTCCCAGTGTCACCCACGCCCGTTCCTGCCCGCTAGGAGCGCGATGAAGAAACCGGCTTCCCCAAGAGCTGTCCGAGGGTGTGCTGGCCGGGGCTTCGGCCCTGCCAGCGCACTTTCGTCTTCCTCCCATGGGCGGTGCACTTCTTGCTCCCTTCGGTAGAGGTGTGAGCATGGATGCGGCCACGGTCTTGATCGCCGATGACGATGAGGCCCTGCTTGGGCTGATGCTGCGCCGCATTCAGCGGATGAACCTGCGCGGCGAGACGGCCCTGGATGGGGACCAGGCGTCCGCCCTGCTCGCTCAGCGGGAATACCACCTGCTGATCACCGACATCAACATGCCCGGGAAGAGCGGGCTGGAGCTGTTGGAACAGGCCAAAGACCAGGATCCCAACCTGCAAGTGGTCATCGTCACCGGTGGGGCCACGCTGGAGACGGCGATCCAAGCCGTCAACAATGGAGCCTTCGCCTACCTGACCAAGCCGTTCGATCACATCAGCGTCCTGGAAAACACGGCCTATCGCGCCCTTGAGTATCGAAGGTTGATCATCGACAACAAGCGCATGGCCGCGATCCAGCGCAGGCGCGGGGACATGCTGGAGCAGGAGGTCGCCGACCGCCTGCTGCAGGTCAGCCGCCTGGATCGCGAAATGCGGGAGATCATGGCGCAGCTGCCGGAGGGGATTCTGATCTTGGGTGGCAATCGCGGCCTCGTTCCCGGCAACGAGTCCGGTAAGCGATGGCTGGAGAAGGACCTGGCAGCGCCGGATCACCCGATCGAGACCTACATGCGGACGGCTCGCGCCCAGGATGATCCACCGCCCCGGCTCGCCTATCTCGACGGCCGCACGCTGCAGCTGACCGCCATCCGATTGTCGAAGCAGGGCGCCAAGGGGAGCAGGGTAGTTATCATCCGCGATCTGACGGAAGAAGGCAGAGAAATCACGGGTGAGATGGTCGCCCCGCTGGCTGGTCTGGCCCACGGCCTGGCCAGGCTGCTGGCCTACAGCCGGGATCTGGACGAGCGCGACGTCATTCTGGAGATGGTGCGGCACCTCAAGGCGCTGGAGGGGCTGCGCCAGAGCTATGCCGGCTCAGCTACCGAAGACGGGACCGACCTGACGGCCCCGTCCCATCCTGCCATCTCTGCCTGGCCCTGAGTTAACGCACCAGAGGCCGGCCCAGCGTGCCCGGTCGAACCGTGGTACGCAGAAGTAGAGATGGGGGAGTCCTATACGCCCGTCACAGCAAGCGGGAAGTGCGCTAGCTGGGGTGATAGGGGCAACGCCCCAACCTGGCCACCCACGGTTTCCCCCTCTTCGGCGACAGTCGCTTCGGACGGCTTCTTGGAGGTTGCGAAAGACCCTTCGCCCACCTCACCCCCCAGGAATACCTACCCCTCCCCTTGCGGGATTCGCGGGGGCTCGAGAACCGGCTCGTGCAGGGGGAGGCCTTGCAGGCTGCTGCGCGACCCCTCCGCTTCGCTACGGGATGCTTCGCGAGGGTTAGGGGGAGGGGCCCCACGTTGGTCCACCCCCTATTCCACGCACTGCCAGTGTCCCGTTCCGGGAGTTCGACGAAGAGATCCTTCACCCCTCGTGATGCCTTCGGCCTCACCCCCTGCCCCCTCTCCGCCGCGCAGGTGCCACGTGTGGCGGAGTGGGGGTGGAGAATCTCAAGGAGGCGGGGGCCCGAAGGCCCCCGCCTCCTTGGAAACCTGTCCCCTCCCCCGGCTTGGCTCCCTCCCGCGGAGGTTTGCACTCGCCGGGGGAGGGGCAAGGGGTGGGGGATGAAAACGGCCACCCCATTCGGCAAGCTGCCGGTGGCGTGGCCACAAGGCTGCAAGGCGAAGAGCGCCAGGCGCGATTGTTCTGCGAGCTTTCGACACTCGATACTAGGCGCCGGCGGGCGCGGACCCGCGCCGCCGGAACCAGGTGGTCCACTCACGCTTCTCCCAAACCACGAGCAACGGAGAAGCGTTGAAGATGGATGAATACGTTCCGCTCAGAATGCCGACCACCAGAACCGTCACGAAATGGCGCGTGGTCACTCCGCCGAACAGCAGCACTGCCACCAGTGCCATCATCACCGTCAGCTGGGTGTTGATCGAGCGGTCGAGAGTCTGAACGATCGAGTGGTTGACCAGCCTCTCGTACTCCAACCTGCGATGCAGGCGTTGGTTCTCTCGGATCCGGTCGAAGACCACAATAGTGTCGTGAACCGAGAAGCCGATCACGGTCAGCAGGGCGGTGAGGAAGAGAGCGTCGACCTCCCAACCGAGGAAGTGACCCAGCATAGCTTCGATCCCGAGAACAACCAGCACATCGTGCAGCATGGCGACGATAGCGGCCACACCATAGCGGAAGGCGTGCGGCACGCGGCGGAAGGCATAGGTGATGAATCCGAGGATGCCGAGGGCCGCCAGGCCGACGGCGCCGGCCGCCCGCTGGGCGACCTCGGCTCCGACGGCCGGCCCGACCGTCTCGAAGCGGAGCACCGTGACCTGGCCGCCGAAGCGCGATTCCATCTCGGTGACCAAGTCGGTCTTGGTGGCTTCGTCGATCGTCTTGCTGCGCGCAAGGACGTCCCTTTCGCCGGCCGATTGAACGAGTGGGTCAGGGATCTCAAAGTCCTCGTAGATCGCCAGCACCTGTGCCGGCTCCGGCGCGTGCCCGGGTTCGAATTGAACCACCAGCAGGCTGCCGCCGGTGAAGTCGATGCCGAGGGGAAGGCCCCAAAGCGCCAGGGCGATCAGGCCCGGCACGATGATCAGCAAGGACAGTCCGAAATACCAGTATCTCTTTCCGACGATGTCCATGTCAGCTCCGCTCTCAGATGGCGAACCAGCGCTTGTCCCGCGTGAAGGCAGCGCGTTCGAGGATCGGGTGCAGCAGGGCGCGCGTTACGAAGATGGCGGTGAACATGCTCACACCCACGCCGAGCGCCAGCGTCAACGAGAAGCCCTTGACCAGGCTGGCGCCAAACGTGCTCCCAAACCAGAAAAGAATGCCGCAGGTGATCAGAGTGGAGAGATTCGAGTCGCGGATGGATGGCCAGGCCCGGGTGAAACCCTGTTCGATCGCCTGCTCGATCGTGCGACCGGCACGCAGTTCCTCTTTCATCCGCTCGAAGATCAGGACGTTGGCGTCGACGGCCACACCCAGTGACAGGATGAAGCCCGCCACACCGGGGAGGGTGAGCGTGACCGGGATGATCTTGAAGAGTGAGATCGTGATCAGCGCATAGACCAGGAGCGCCATATCCGCCACCACGCCCGGCAGCCGGTAGTAGAGCGCCATGTAAACCATGATTGCCAGCAGCCCGATGACGCCGGCCATAGCGCTCTTGCGAAGCGAGTCCTCTCCGAGGGTCGGGCCGACGGCCGTGCTCTCGGCAATGCGCAAGGGGATCGGCAGGGAGCCATATCGGAGCTGGATGGCGAGCTGGTTGGCCTCATCGACGGAGAACGAACCCCCTGTGCGCCGGATGCTGACATCGCCGCCGGTGATCGGCTCGTCGATCACAGGTGCTGAGATCAGCCGCTTGTCGAGCAGAATGCCGATCAGCTCGCCGACGTTCTGCGTGGTGTAGGTGCCGAAGATCTCCTTGCCCTCGTCATCCAACCGGAAGACCACGTAGATGTTCCCGGCCTGGTCCTGGTTGACACCGGCTTCCTTAAGCATGGCGCCGGTCATGATGGTGTGATAAACACTCTGAACGGGCGGCGTCTGGTCGCCCGCCGGTGCAGGCGTCGCCCCGAAATCGGTGATCAGTTCGGCGTCCGGCAGGATGCCAGCGGCTTGCTGCCGATCCAAAGCGATGAACTCCAGCAGCCCGGTCTCCTGGATCGTCTCGACCGCCTGCTGCGTGTCTCCGATCCCGGGCAGTTCCACCAGGATGCGGCGCGAGCCCGCCAACTGGACGATGGGCTCGGTGACCCCCAGGCCGTTGACGCGGTTCTCGATGATGGTGCGCGCCGTGTCCATCTGCTCCGCGGCAACCTCGGTCTCGGCGGGGAGATCGGCTTCCAGCAGAACCTGCAACCCGCCCTGCAAATCCAGGCCGCGAACCAGGCGAATCTGCTGCTGGAACGAGCCGATCCGGATGCCGGGATTCTCGGGCCAGACAACCCAGGCCGCCAGCAGGACTATGATGCCGATGATGAGCAAGCGCAGCCGTCGTCTCTGTCTCATGCTTCCTCAACCTCCGTGGATCGCTCGGCGACGCTGCTTGGCGCCTCGAGCGTGCCCTTCCCCGTGCTGCCGCCGGTCGGGCAGCGCAGCCTTGGACCCCAGATGGACGTTGTGAGGTCGATCGGAGAGAAATATCGGGCAGGCGCAGATTATACCGTTCCGCCCACGCCAGGGCCAAGCCCGAGCCCATGCAGGACAGCCTCCAGGACGGCCTCGGGCGTCAGCCCGTCTGTGTCCACCAGGAGATTGCAGTGCTGGCGCGCGTGCCTCAGGCGCTGGAGTTGTTCCAGGTATTCGCGCTCACTCCAATCCAAGGCCTTCCTGGCCGTGCAGGTTGGGTAGGAGGCGTTCAGGTAGATCAGGACGTCGGGCCGGGCGAGGATTTGCCACATTGCCGGCACATACGAGTGTTCCTGCGCGATCTGCCTTGCCTGGATTCCATAACGCCGCAGAGCGCCGACAAGCGTCGATTTCCCCGATGCACAGGGACCCACCACCGAGACCTGCAAGCCGGACGGCGGGGGTTCCCTGCGGATCATGGTCAGGATCCGATGAGAGCACTAGAGCGGGAGGCTGACGTGGAGTCGCCGGGTTTCGTCCCCGGGGTTTTCGGCGATCATCGCGACCACGACGCTGATGTCGTCCGTAGGACGCCCTTCGTCCAATTGCACCGCCGTTGTCAGGAAGTCGTCGGCCCAGCGCTGGGGGTCGAAGCTGCCGCTGCTGAGCAGGCGCTGCGCCTCGGCCAGCCAGTCCGCGCTGCGCCCCGAGCGAGAGCCGGCGTGGGTCAGCCCGTCGGTGTAGACCACGGCGGCCAGGCCCTCGGACAGAGGGACTTCGATGATCTGCGGTCGGATATCGCGCCGTGTCCCCACCGGCTCGGAGGCGTCGGCCAAGAGACGGGCCTGCGGCCCCTCTAGTAGCAGAACAGGCGCGGGATTGTTGCGTGTGATCACCAGGGTGTGGGTGTGCAAATCGATCGACAGGATATTGAGCGTAGCGGAGACTTTGCCCGAGCGGTAGGTGAACAGGTAATCGGAGGCCGCCCTGGCGGCGGCTCCATCCCGCACGCCATCTGCCAGCAGTCCGATCGCCTTCCGGGCAACGACATTTGCGACCGCCTTGGCAGCTCTGCCGGAGCTCTGACCATCCACCAGGACAAAGGACAGCCCGCCGGACGGGCGTTCGATCATCTCAAGCGAGTCGCCGCTTTCCGGAGAGGCGTACTTGCCGACTTTGGCGACGGCGACCTGGGCCAGCATGGCGCCATTCTACAACCCTGCCCCGGGCATGTCGAATCTGCGTAAAGGATCAGGATCTAGCAGCCACGCTGCAATCGCCACCTGCCTTGGCGGGAGGCGAGCTCACCCATGGGGAACAGGACAGACTTGCTTCCGGCCTCACCCCCTCTCCTCTCCCCCGGCTGTTATGGGCAGGGCAACGCAGTCGTCCAAAGGCAGGGGGAGCCCTTCCAGGATGCTGCGCGACCCCTCCGCTCTCCGCTTCCCCCCGCTAACCTCCGCTTCCCTTCGCTTCCCTACGGGATGCTCACCTGCGCCGCACACCTGCCCTGGCGGGCGGTGCCAGGGGGTGCAGGTGTCGCGAACGCTGGGGCATGCTTCGCGGCCGCTACGGGATGCTCACCCCGTTTGGGCCGCAAACCCCGGCGCCCCGCCGGGGCGAGACGGCCTGCGGTGCGCCGCACATCTGCCCTGGTGGGCGGCGCCAGG
>CAZBJQ010000110.1:0-9152 GCA_964492235.1 uncultured Anaerolineaceae bacterium
TATCGCCTTGACCGTCCCCAGCTGGGGCAGGGTCCGATCGGGGTGTCGATAACGGGCGCGGCCGACCGGCTGCCGCGGGAATCAGGTCTTGGCGCGCCCCGTCGACCTCGACCCGTGAGTGGTGAATGGACTCAACCGCGAACAGAATGAGGCGGTGTCCCAAGAGCTCCATGCGACGCAAGGAAAGCGCAATGCGTGGGGTTCGGGCTGCGCCTGAACCTCACGGTTCGCTGTCTTCTCCTTCGTCGAGCTGCTTTCGGGGCACCCTCGCTTAGGGAGCAGGGGAAGTGGCCGGGGTGGTTGCCGAAGGCGCCCCGCCGGGCCTTGTTTCAATCGTGGCGGCAGTCGCCGGCGGCGCACCCGGTGCGGCGGGCAGCGGTGTTTCGGGCATCCCCGCCAGGACCCATTGCTCCCAGATTGCAACCCACTCTGGCTTGAGCTCGCGCGTCGGTGGCATCGGCCCGCCGGCTTCGATCTCCTCGCGGTGCAACATCCGAATCAGGTTGCTGCCCAGGTCGCCGGCGATCAGGTTCGGGGCGTGATCCCCGGTCGTCAGGAGTTCCTGATAGTCACGCATCGTGTAGTTGTTGTTCTTCCTACCGGGCCGGTGGCACGAGATGCAGGCACGGCGAACAAGCGGCTGGATGTACTCGCTGTAGGACGGCATCTCTCCCGGCGCCAGCGTCGGGATCGCAAAGGCGGCGAGCGCATCCGCTGGCAGCTCGACCCGATCATCCCAGGTGTAGCGCATGAAGGCGACGATCGCCAGCAGGTCGGCCCGTGGCAGCTCACCGCCGTAGGCCAGCCCGACGGGCGGCATCCCTTGCTCGGGCTGGCCGTATTCAATGATGTTGTACAGCGTGTCGTCGGTGCGGGTGTACATGAAATCGGGGGCGTGCAGCGGCTGCACGACCACGCCCTCCAGCCCTTCGACACCGACAATCTCCCCGCCCTGGCCTTCGTCACCGTGGCATTCGACGCAGTACACGGCATACAGATCCTGCCCGGCGACGACCTGTTCCGTGATCGAGGTCAGCGCTCCCACTTCCTCCTGCGGCGGTGTGCCGGCCACGGCCAGCCCGGTTAGGGCGGACATGCCGAGGACGATCACGCCCATCATGCCGATGGCAAGCTTGCGTTTGCGCCAGTGGCGGTACGGCGAGCGATCGAGGAAGGGCAGCAGGAGCAGCACCAGCACGGCCGCGCCCGGAACCAGGGTGGTGCCTATCCACTCCAGCTGGCCGGGGAAGTACTTGAGCATCTGGAAAAGGAACAGGAAGTACCACTCGGGTCGCGGGATGTACGCGGCATCGCTCGGATCGGCCGGCGGTTCAGCCTTCACGCCCAGAAACGTCGCCAGGCTGAGCAGCAGCAGAAAGACGCCGAATGCGACGAGCATGTCCTTGTAGACGATGTCGGGGAAGAACTTCACGCCGTGCTGTTTCTCGGCAGCATAGCGCTCATCGATCTTCTGGCGCGTCGACTCGTCCACGGCCGGTCCCCCTACTCGCCCTCTCTCGGAATGTGGCTGATCCCCAGTCGGACCACCAGGTACAGATGGATGCCGACTAGAGCCACAAGCGCCGCCGGCAACATCCAGATGTGGGCGCTGAAGAAGCGTGCCAGCGTCAAGGCACTCAGCGTATCGCCGCCGCGCAGGATGCGCTCGATGAGCGGGCCTAGCAGCGGCACCGTCCCGGCAATCGATGTCCCCACCGTTGTCGCCCAGTAAGCACGCTGGTTCCACGGCAGCAGATAACCGGTGAACCCCATCCCCAGCGTGATCAGCAGCAGGAATACCCCGGTGATCCAGGTAATCTCACGTGGGTACTTGTAAGCCCCGTAGAAGAACGTCCGCAGCATGTGCAGGAACACCATGATCACCATCAGCGTCGCGCCCCAGTGATGGATGCCGCGGATCAACCAGCCGAAAGCGACCTCATTCATGATGTAGTTGACGCTGTCGTAAGCCTGCTCGGGATGGGGGACGTAGTAGACCATCAGGAAGATGCCGGTGATGCCCTGCATCATCACCAGGAACAACGAGGCACTGCCCAACGTAAAGGCCCAGTTGACCTTGGGGACCTTGCGATCGAGGGTGGTGGCGTAGATCGTCGTCAGCCCGAGCCGGCGGTCGAGCCAGGCATAGCCCCGGGCCACCATCGGCTAGGCCTCCACCAAGTGAACGGACAGAATGCCGTCTTCCACTTTGTGCTCCATCGCCGGCAGCGGCCGCGGCGGCGGACCAGAGAGCACGCGGCCGTCCCTGGCGAAGTGCCCGTCGTGGCAGGGGCAGGCATAGTCCTGCAGGTCATCCTTCCAGACAACCCGGCAGGCGAGATGGGTGCACACGTTGGAGAGGACAAGGAAGTGCTCATCGGGGCTGCGCAACACGTACATGCCGTAGCTGGTGGCGGTCGTTTCCCAGCCGATGCGCCTGGTGCGGGAGAAGGTAAACAGTGTTGGCTGGTCGACCGGGATTTCTACCACCGGGCCCAGCGGCACCCAGACGTCGGTGGCTGTGCGCTTGATGGCGGGGGTGATGAGGTAGCCAACTGCGGGCAGGCCGATCGCGGCTGCGATCGTACCTCCCAGCACGGCCAGCATGCCGGTGACGAACTTGCGGCGACTGAGGCCGTCCGCCTGCTCTGGTTCTGCCAAGGCCTTCTCCAGCGCTGCCTTGGCCAGATCCCGGTCAGCCGAGGCACTGTGATGATTCTACCAAACCGACCCGAATACTCGCGGCCCGGGGCAACCGCGGATCGCCCGACGGCTGACGTTATAATGAACCGCAACGGGGGGAGCCCGAGCCGAAAACGCCGGGGGAGGAGCCATGGGGGCCAGCCGACCGATCGTCCTGCGACAGGGCTACCGCTACCGGGGCAGGACCGGTATGCTTAACTGGTTCCTGCACCGCATCACCGGCCTGGGAATCGTCCTTTTCGTCGGCATGCACGTCATCGCCGCCTTCGGCCTGCAGCAATTCGGCAACGACTTGGCCACGTCTGTCACCGCCTTCTACGAGTCCTGGCCCTTCCAGGTCCTCGTCTACTTCTGCGTCCTGTTCCATGCCTTTAACGGCACCCGCCTGGCGGTCATCGATCTGTTCCCGGCTCTGCTCCGCTACCAGCGCGAGCTGTACTGGCTGCAATGGATCAGCTTCGTGCCGGCCTACCTGCTCCCGGCGTTCGTCCTGGTACGCAACGGCCTGGCGGGCGGCTAGGGGAGGAGGGCAGGGTGCAGACCGCGCGCAGTACCCGCAACTCCGGCTCCCTGGACTACAGCCTGTGGCTTTTCACCCGGCTGTCGGGGCTGGGGCTGATGCTCTTGGCCGCCATCAGCATGGCGGCCGCCTTCCTGCTCGGAGGCCGCACCTTGCTCGACCTGCCGGCCATGCTGCGTTGGATGTTCTTCCCCAACCCCAACCACGTCGTCAACAGCAATATCCCCGACGTTTCGGTCGGTTGGTCAAACGCCTTCTGGCAGATCTACGCCTTCCTGATGGTCTTCCTGGCCAGCGCCCATGGCTTCAACGGCGTGCGCATGGTGCTGGAAGACTACCTGAGCAGCCCGTTGGTCGTGGCCGTTGCGCGCTGGACGCTTTTGGTGGGTTGGTTGGGCTGCCTGATCGTCGCCGTGTACGTGATACTCGCATCGTGAGGCCTCGCCGCCTGCCAGGGAGCACTGCATGCAGCATTCGTATGACGTGGTGATTGTCGGGGCAGGCGGGGCCGGCCTGATGGCCGCTCTGTATGCCTCGCGCGGCGCACGCACGGCCGTCCTGAGCAAGCTCTACCCGGTGCGCTCTCACACCGGAACGGCGCAGGGCGGGGTGTGCGCCGCCCTGGGCAACGAGGAAGAGGACAGCCCCGACTGGCATACCTTCGACACAATCAAGGGGAGTGACTACCTGGGCGACCAGGACGCCATCGAATTCATGTGCCATGAGGCGGTGCCGACCATCTACGAGCTCGAGCACATGGGGTTGCCGTTTAACCGCACCCCCGAGGGCAAGATCGCCCAGCGGCGTTTCGGCGGCCACACCAACAACCTCACCGGCATGCCGGTGCGCCGCGCCTGCTACGCCGCCGACCGCACCGGCCACATGATCCTGCAGACGCTGTATCAGCAATGCATCCGCCAGCAGGTGGTCTTCTTCGACGAGTACCAGGTGCTTGACCTGCTGATGAATGAGGGCGTGGTGTGCGGGGTCGTCGCCGTGTCGCTGGCCAGCGGCGAGATGCATACCTTCCAGGCCAAGTCCGTGATCTTCGCCACGGGCGGGTACGGGCGCGCCTGGGAGATTACCTCCAATGCTTACTCCTACACTGCCGACGGTATGGCGATCGCCTTGCGGCGCGGCGTCCCGCTGCAGGACATGGAGTTCTTCCAATTTCACCCGACCGGCATCTACAAGATGGGAATCCTGATCACGGAGGGCGTACGCGGCGAAGGGGGCGTGCTGCTCAACGACCGGGGCGAGCGGTTCATGGAGCACTACGCTCCCCATGTGAAAGACCTGGCCTCGCGCGATGTGATCAGCCGGGCCATGTACCTGGAGATGCGCGAGGGGCGCGGCATCGGCGGCCGGCGGATGCTGCACCTCGACGTGCGGCCGGAGACGGTCAACCAATACGCCGCCCTCGACGGACGCACCCGCCCTGACGGGACCGCCTACCGCGTCACCGCGGCCGAAATCCTGGCCAAGGTGCCCGACATCGTCGACTTCTGCCGGACCTATCTGGGCGTCGATCCCCTCACCCAACCCATGCCGGTCCAGCCCACCGCTCACTACGCCATGGGCGGCATCCCGACCAACCGCTTCGGCGAGGTCGTGATCGATGCCAAGACCACGATCCTCCCGGGGCTGTATGCCGCCGGCGAGTGCGCCTGCGTCTCAGTCCACGGCGCCAACCGCCTGGGCACGAATTCGCTGCTTGATCTGGTGGTCTTCGGCAAGCAGGCCGGCCTGCGCGCCGCTGCCCACGCCGCCGACACGCCCTATACCCCCCTGCCGAAGAACCCCGAGGTGCCTGTGCTTGAGCGTCTGGCGGCGCTGCGCAACGGCGACGGTAGCCAGCGGGCGGCTGTGATCCGGCGCGAAATGCAGGAGACGATGTTCGAGCACGTCGGCGTGTTCCGCACCGCCGAAGGCATGCAGCAGGCGATCGCGAAGCTTGACGAACTCAAGCAGCGGTATCAGCACATCCGCGTCGATGACAGCGGACGCGTCTTCAACACCGATCTGCTCGAAGCTTGGGAGCTCGGCTGCCTGCTGGACGCCGCCCAGGTGACGGCAGTGGCAGCCCTCAACCGAAAGGAGAGCCGCGGCGCGCATGCCCGTGATGACTACCCCAAGCGGGATGACAAGAAGTGGCTCAAACACAGCCTGGCCCTTATGACCTCCGACGGGATCCAGCTGCAAGCCAAACCGGTGAAGATCACCAAGTATCAGCCCAAGGAACGCACCTACTAGGCGCGGGATGAATCCGGCATCCTTCCGCACAGGATTTCCCCCATGGGATGGCGTGGGCCTCGCCCCGGCCGTCCTGCCCGCGGTCGCGCTGACCGGGGTGGTCGTGAACTCAGACCATTGCCGACGTCTTGGAACCTGTTGATGCCGGGTTCGGGGGAAGGGGCCGAATCCGCTCGACGAGGAGCAGACTGATGCAGGTATCGTTGCGCGTATTCCGCTTCAATCCCGAGACCGACCGGCGCCCGCGCTATCAGACCTTTCGGGTCGAGGCCGAGGACACCGACCTGGTGCTCGACCTGCTCAACTCCGTCAAGTGGTACCAGGACGGCACGCTGGGTTTTCGCCGCTCGTGCGGCCACGGCATCTGTGGCTCGGATGCGATGCGCATCAACGGCGTCAACCGCCTGGCGTGCAAGGTGCTCGTCCGGGATGTCGGGGCAAAGGTCACGATCGAGCCGCTGCTCGGCCTGCGTGTGATCAAGGACCTGATCATCGATCTCGAGCCCTTCTTCGACAGCTACAAGTCGATCCTGCCCTACCTGGTGAACGACGAACCACGGCCGGCGACCGAGCGCCTGCAATCACCAGAACAGCGGGCGCGCTTCGACGACACGACCAAGTGCATCCTGTGTGCGGCCTGCACCACCTCCTGCCCGTCGTTCTGGAGCAACGACCAGTATGTGGGACCGGCGGCGATCGTGCAGGCTCACCGCTTCACCTTCGACAGCCGCGACCGGGCAGGGGCCGAACGGCTGCGTCTGCTGAACGACCGCATGGGCGTGTGGCGCTGCCACGACGTGTTCAACTGCACCGAGGCTTGCCCGCGCGGCATCGAGGTCACCAAGGCCATCGGTGAGGTCAAATTGGCTATTGCCACCGGACGCATTCGGTCCTGAGAGCGTGATGAAACACCCGTCCAGGTTTGGCAGATTTCGTGTATGTTGGTGTTGGGGCCATGCTCCGACCCGACACGCACGGTTTCCTTCCTGGGTAAAGACCCGCACTTACCACGCCTCATGGGACATCGGACACTGACGTGGACTTGAACTCGATCTTCCATCGCCCGCCGCGCGTCCTCGTCGTCGACGACGATTGGCTGAACCGTGACCTGCTGGAGGCCTACCTGCGCGGCTCGGGCGCCGAGGTCTACACCGCCCCGGACGGCCTGGCGGCGCTCGAGATCGCTCGCTCCCGTCCGATTGACATGGCACTGGTGGACATTCAGATGCCGCGCATGGACGGCCTCACGCTGTGCAGCGAGATCAAGGCCGCCCCCGAGACGCGCTTCGTCCCGGTGGTGATCGTGACGGCCTTGGACAGCGAGGACGAGAAGATCAAGGCCATCGACGCCGGCGCCGATGACTTCGTTACCAAGCCCTACAACTCGCTCATCCTGCTGACCCGCGTCCGCTCCCTGCTGCGGCTCAAGCGGCTGAACGACGAGGTCGAAGCCCGCAACCGGCTGCTGCGTCAGGTGTTGGACCGCTACATGGCCGAGGATGTCACCGACGTCATCCTGACCGATCCCGAGCGCTATCTGAAGCTGGGCGGGGAGGCGCGCCTGGTCACGGTGCTCTTCGCCGACATCCGAGGTTTCACACGCTACACCGAGCGCACCTCCGCCCCGCAAGTGGTCGAGACGTTGAACCGCTTCTTCCGCGCCTTGAGCCAGGTCGTGTTCACCTATCGCGGCACCTTCGACAAGTACCTGGGGGACGGGCTGATGGCGTTCTTCGGCGCGCCGCTCGCCGCCGAGGACGACGCCGAGCGGGCAGTCAAGACGGCGGTCGAGATGCAACGGCTGTTCAGCGAGCTGCGGCGAGATGGCGATGCCGACCTTCGCCCGCTCGGGCTGGGGATCGGCCTGCACACCGGCGAGGCCATCGTCGGCAATATCGGCTCCGAGAAGGTGATGGACTACACCGTCGTCGGCGACACGGTCAACGTCGCCAAGCGGCTGCAGGAGCTGGCCAAAGGCGGCGAGGTGCTGGTCAGCGATCAGACCCTGCTGCGGGCCAAGGGCGTGAAGGCCGAGCGCTTGCCGCCGGTCGAGCTCGCCGGCCGCAGCGAGCCGGTCACTCCGTACCGTCTACTCTTGAAGGCCAGCTGACCCGGGCTATAATCGAACCCGAGCCCCAGTAGCTCAAAAGGACAGAGCAGGGCACTCCTAAGGCCAAGGTTGGGGGTTCAATTCCCTCCTGGGGCACCTGCTGTCTCCCTCTCCAGCCTTTGTGTGTCAGGACGCATAAAGTGGCCGAAACGGCCACTTTATGCGTCATTCCACTCACGGCCACCATATGCGTCCGGACCGCCTTGGCTAGCCTCAAAATGGCTGCACTCGCGGCCAATATATGCGTCCGCGCGCTAGCGGCCACCTTATGCGTCCGGCGGGAAGAGCTGAAGCTCAGGGCTCGCGCTGTCAATCCGGGGCGGTGAGTGCATCTGGCCGCGGAGCGCGCACTATGTGGTCCGGGCAGAGCATGATCTGCAGGGAATCTGGGCGATTCGATTGCCGGATGATAGGGCACCTACGTAGTGGGGGTTCCGGGGCTCCCCCTTCTGGGGGGCGCGACTCCACGGCGGTCAACTACTTGAACTTGAGAGGGTCGTTTCCGCCACACTCTGGAGAATGCGCAGACGCACTGTGGCCCACGCCTGGGCCAGGAATTGCCGAGCGCCCTCGTTGTTCCTTCCGGCTCGCCACCGATCGCGGGGTCCGGGGGCTTGCCGGCACGGGTAGTGCGACATGGCGACCCACAGCTTCAGCGGCAGTACCGGCGAATGAGGCCCCACTGGTGGCCCAGCAACTGAGTTCCATCACCCTGAGCGACACTAAGTAGGATAGTAGCATTGAGTCCCCCATCGTGGAGGCGAGCGATGCACCCAGCAAGAGACTCGGGAGATGTATGTTCAAGATGGCACATGCGCGCAAGAGGGCGTCCAAGGTTCGGCCCTCGCCTTCGCAGGCTTTCTCCTCAATCCCCTCCCCCAACGATCTAAGGTGCGGACCCCAATCCCAATTCCTGAGAGAGTCGGCACCTTGGGCGGGGTTGTCCCCAATGGTCCCGGGGTGTAGCTGCACAGGGCCTTTACTCATGGATGCAAGCAGTCGGCCGACCTCGTCAGCGACGTATCGATCCCAGCGCTGACGAACGGGCCGGTCCAAACCATCATCAGCCTCACCGTCAGAACTGGCCCCCAGCCAAGCTCCGCAGTTGTCGCAGTAGCCAACAAGCCGCAAGGGAACCAGCTTGGTCGCTGACTTTCCGCACTTGGAGCAGATCTGTACCAGCCGTTGTCTGTGAATGGGACAGACGGTGGCAATCTGCAGTTTCCAGAGGAGGGGTTCGTAGAGGGATATGCCGTAGTCCCTCCAAGCTTGAAAGCAAGCAGGGCACCAAGCTGCCCGATCGCCAACCTTCAGATCAAGCTGCACCAGCGCTCGCAGGGGGATCATTGTGAGGTAGCAGAGGGAATCAACTGTCGTCAATCGGCTCAAGCCCGACATCGCGCAGTACGCCTCCGGCCCAATGTCATCAAGGGACTCCGAACGATCCTCGACGATGGTGAAAGCCAGCGACGGGGTCACGGGCTTCCATCCTGTCCAGCGGAAATCCTCATGGGGGGCGGTCTCGAGTGCAAGGGCCAAGAGGTCGGTGGTCGCCATGGAATGAGC
>CAZBJQ010000111.1:0-4465 GCA_964492235.1 uncultured Anaerolineaceae bacterium
GAGCCCTGTCTCTTCTGCCAGGGTCTTGATCGCTTCAACGACCTCATCGGTTATCACTTGGCTGCCCAGAGAATGGATGAGGTACACCGATGGGATCTGCGGCGTCGGAGACGGGGTGGGAGGCGGTGGCGCCGCCGTCGGGGAGGCGACTGGAGGCGAGGTAGCGCCGCAGGCAGACGTCAGCCAGACGATGAGCAGAAAGCGCGCCAGGCGACGGCTGGTAAATCGAGACCGGGCGTATCGCGAGTTCTTGAGCACCTGAGCATGGGGGTTGGCCCTCATGGGACGAACGGCCCCGGCCTGTGGCTGTCGTGGTCGGCGTCCTCAGATTCTTCGCGTGGTTCGAGCAAGCGCTTCCATCCACCAGGGCTGCCGGCCAAGATGCTTGCCGCCAGCAAACCGACTGTGGTTGCGGCTAGGGCCGGGACGAGGTTGAGTGTGCCGACTCGACCCCACTCCCACCCGGTGAGCAGGCTCAAAAGCTGCCCCGCCCAGAAGGCAATCCACGCCGCAAGGACATACAGTCCAATCCGGGAAACTGGCCCGCCGCGAACCACGTGGAACAACAGCCCACAGGCCGTGGCAATCAAGAAACCGAGGAGAATACTCTGCAGCGTCACGGCAAGATCACTCCGCTGCCCAGGCACTCGTCACGGCAATAGAAGACGGCGCCCTGTCCGGGTGACACCTCAGGAATCCGATCGCCCGCCTGGACCAGCGCCTGGTCCGGTCCGACCGTTTCGATTGTAGCCGGGACATCCGGCGAGTGATAGCGCACCTGCACCCTCAGCTGGCCCGTACCCGATGGAGGCTTGCCCGCGATCCAGTGCACGTTGCCGACCCGGAACTCGGATCGACCCACGGATGAGCGCGGGCCGACGACGAGGGCATTGCCATCAAGGTGCTTCTCAATCACATAGAGCGGCGCCGTCGCGGCAATCCGAATCCCCTTTCGCTGACCCAGCGTGTAGTCGGCCAGGCCGGTGTGCGTTCCGATGGTGTTGCCGTGCAGGTCAAGGATCGGGCCCGGCGATCGCGCTTGCGGCACTCGCTCGGCCAGGAACGCCCGGTAGTCGGTTCCCCCGAGGAAGCACAGGTCCTGGCTATCGGGCCGGTCCATGGCCGCCAGGCCGCGCTGCCGGGCGTAGGTGCGCACCTCCTGCTTGGAGCGATTCCCCAGTGGGAACACGGCATGGGCCAGCTGTTCCTGGCCCAGGACAGACAGGACATACGACTGGTCCTTCGACAGGTCGATGGCCCGGCGGAGGTGCCAGGCGCCCTCGGAGAAATCGGTTCGTGCGTAATGGCCGGTGGCCAAGTGGGTGGCGCCCATGGCGAGAGCATGCCGGAGGAGGAATCCGAAACGGATCGAGCGATTACAGTCGAAGCAGGGATTGGGGGTGACGCCTTGCGCATAGCCACGAACGAACGGTTCGACCACAACCTCCCAGAAGCGTTGCTGCGCGTTGAGGACGTAGAACGGAATGCCGAGGGTGTGCGCCGTGCGCCGGGCACGGGACACGTCATCAGGAGAGCAACAGCGGTTGGGCCCGAGGCGAGGGTCGCCCCAGAGGCGCAACATGACCCCGAAAACCTGCGGCTCCTGGTCCACGAGCAGGGCTGCGGCGACGGAGCTGTCGACGCCGCCGCTCATGGCGATGGCAACTACACGCGACATATGGTCACTGGTGGGCGGCTGTCCGCAGTTGGCTGACAACCTCGGGGAGGAGGTCGAGGAATTCCGCGACATCCTCCGGCGCGGTCCCATGGCCGACCGTGATGCGGAGAGAACCGAGCGCCCAGGCTGGTTCAAGCCCGATGGCTAACAGAACGCCGGAAGGGCTTGGGTCGCCGGTCTTGCAGGCGGAGCCTGACGAGCAGGCGAACCCCCTGCGGTCGAGCGCGGCCAGGAGGGCTGTTCCGTCCAGACCGCGGAAGACGAAGGAGGCGTGGTTGGGCAGACGCTGCACCGGATGGCCTGTGACCTGGGTATCGGGGATCGACTCCGGGATGCGTGCCATCAGAGTCTGGCGCAGGGCGGCGTGCCGGCGGGCGTCGGCGGAGCGCGCAGCATGCGCCAGGCGCAGCGCCACCGCCAGTCCCACGATTAGGGGGACGTTGTGAGTGCCTGCCCGCAGGCCGAACTCCTGACCCCCGCCGGCGATCTGTGGAACCAGGTCAAAGGCGGCTGGGCGTATGAGGATCCCGATGCCCTTGGGGCCATAGAACTTGTGCCCGCCCAGGGACAGGAGCATTGCATCCAGGGGCAGGGAACGGAGGTCGAGGTGGGCGGCGGCTTGAACGGCGTCGCTATGGAAGGCCACACCTTGGTCGAGGCACAGACGGGCAAGAGCCTCGATCGGATTGATGCTGCCGATCTCGTTGTTGGCATGGATGACAGACACGACAGCTGTCTCGGAGGAAAGGCGCCGGCGGAGATCGTCAGGATCGACGACACCGTAGCGATCGACCGGGAGCAGGTCGAGAGAGAAGCCGTGGACCGCGGCCAGGTGTTCGGCGGTCCGAAGCACTGCTGGGTGTTCAACGGGGGTGGTCAGGATGCGGTGGGCGCCGTTGCGGGAGCGAGCGGAAAACGCCGCGCCTCGCAACGCCAGGTTGTCGCTCTCCGAGCCGCCGCTGGTGAATATCACCTCGCCGGGCTGGCACCCCAGGATGGCCGCGATTTCTGCCCGCGCCTGCTCAACCGCGGCCTCGGCGCGTTGACCCAGGGCGTGGACCGAAGAAGGGTTTCCATACTCGCGATCAAAGAACGGGAGCATCGCCTCGAGGACTTCGGGGTGGACCGGGGTTGTGGCCGCGTAGTCCAGGTAGACCGAATTAGACCGCATGCGGCGATTCTAACATGCAGGCCTCTCGCACTTATGGGCGGATGACGAACTTCAGCCGTCCCCGGTGTTCATCTTCACATCCTGCTCGCGATGCAGAAGGTATAATCCCTTCGACGTTCAGAGCAAGGAGATCCCAGCCCCATGAGCACCATTATTGAATCCGTTAGCGGGCGCGAGATTCTGGACTCGCGCGGGAATCCGACGGTCGAGGTCGAGGTCATCCTGCTGGACGGGAGCTGGGCCAGGGCGGCCGTTCCATCGGGCGCCTCAACCGGCGTCCACGAAGCCTTAGAGCTTCGCGATGGCGAGAAGGACCGCTATCGGGGGAAGGGCGTGCGTCGTGCGGTCGAGAATGTGAATTCGGCAATCTCAGAACTGCTTTTGGGCTGGGACGCGATCGAGCAGCGCGCGATTGACCTGGCCCTGATCGAATTGGACGGCACGGGCAACAAGTCCCGGCTCGGGGCGAACGCCATGCTCGGCGTCAGCCTGGCGGTGGCCAAGGCCGCCGCCAACTCGCTGGAGCTCCCGCTCTACCGCTACCTCGGCGGCGTTCACGCGCACATCTTGCCGGTGCCGATGTTGAACATCCTCAACGGCGGAGCCCACACCGGCTGGCAGTCGACCGATGCCCAGGAGTTCATGATCATGCCGCTTGGCGCCCCGACGTTCGCGGAAGGGCTGCGGTGGGGATCGGAAACCTACCAGGCCCTCAAGGACGTTCTCAAAGCGCGCGGCTACACGGCTCTGGTGGGCGACGAGGGTGGATACGCACCGGCACTGAAGGCGAACGCGGAGGCGGTCGAGGTCATCCTGGAAGCGATCCAGAAGGCCGGCTATCAGGCGGGGGAGCAGATCTCGATTGCGCTCGATCCTGCGGCCTCCGAACTGTATGATGAGGACAAGCGCCGCTATGTGCTGCGCCGGGAGGGCAAGGAACTGACCGGGGAGCAGATGGTCGGTTTCTGGAAGTCGTGGGTCGAACAGTACCCTATCGTCTCCATCGAGGATGGGTTGGCCCAAGATGATTGGGAAAGCTGGAAACTGATGACTCGGGAGCTTGGCTCCCGGATCCAACTTGTCGGAGACGATTTGCTGGTGACCAACCCGGAGAGGGTGCGTCGCGCGGTAGAAGAGCAGGCCTGCAACGCTCTGCTGGTAAAGCTGAACCAGATCGGCACCCTGACCGAGACGATCGAGGCTGTCGAGCTGTGCCAACGCGCCGGCTGGCGTGCGGTGACTTCCCACAGATCGGGTGAGACGGAAGACACCACGATCGCCGACCTATCTGTGGCGCTGAACATGGGGCAAATCAAGACCGGTGCACCGGCGCGTTCGGATCGCGTGGCGAAGTACAACCAGCTCCTGCGGATCGAGGAAGAGCTGGATGAATCGGCGCTCTACGCTGGGTGGACGGCGCTTCGCCGGAAATAGAGCCACGCAGGCGGCGAGCAGCTAGGCCGGTCGGGCTCGGCGTCATGGGAGCTGCGATGAATGTAACTGGGTCTGGGCTTCGCCCAGACCCTCGCTGTTCCTGTCCAACTCCTGCAAAGGGCCCGCGACGGATGGCCCCTTCCATGTGCTAGCTCATCCGGAGGAGATGGCCGAAGACTCGC
>CAZBJQ010000111.1:4565-9151 GCA_964492235.1 uncultured Anaerolineaceae bacterium
ACGGATGGCCCCTTCCATGTGCTAGCTCATCCGGAGGAGATGGCCGAAGACTCGCGGGAGCCCGCCCCGTTCTCGACCCGAGTGGCGACTGGCGAGGCGCAGTACGGGCACAGCCGCCAGGGAAGCTCGAGCAGCTGACCGCAGGAGGCGCACTGGCGGCGCAGGCGCGTTGCGCAGGCAGGGCAGAGTTGCCACTCGGGCCGCGTACGCGCCCCGCAACCGGGGCATTGTGACCGGGCTTCGATCTCGCTCAGGAGCGCTTCTTCCTCGAGGGCATGCTGGTAGGCTTCGTCCAAAGTAGATTGAGGGCGCAGCAGTAGGTAGATGATCACGCCCAGCGGGCCGAGCAGCAGGACGATGAGCGCTGCCAGCAGTCGCATCAGGCGATCCTGCGAGCGCCGGCCAAGGTCCCGGTAGGTCCAGAAGACCAGGCTGAGCCAGAGGGCGGCGAAAAAGGCGCCCACAGAGGCCGTGCCAAAAAGAAGCGCGTCGCGCAATGTCCCCAGGCTGGGTTGAAAAGGCATCCGACCCCTCTTGGCGGGCGATTATAGCATGCCGATTGCGAGCGGGTGCAAGCTCGGGACCGCGTTGACATCGGAAGAGGCGTGAACTATATTCGCGCGAGCCCGCGAACGAGGGGGATGCCATGGCGGGGTACGAAGTGCGTCGCATTGCAGATATCCCTTCAGGGGACCGTCCGCGGGAGCGTATCCAGCGGCTGGGCCCGGGAGCGCTCACCGATGGGGAGCTCTTGGCGGTTCTGATCCGGACGGGACACCCGGGCAGGAATGCTGTCCAGCTGGCACAAATGATGCTCTCTCAATCCGGGGGGCTGGGCGGTGTACAGCGCTTGTCCTTCGACCAGCTCTGCACGATGGGCGGCGTCGGTCCCGCCAAGGCGGCACAGCTCCAAGCCGCGCTGGAGATCGGGCGGCGGGTCTCCATGCTGACCCAGGGGGAGCGACCGGCGCTGCAAAGCCCGCAGGATGTTGCCCGACTCGTGTCCTACGAAATGCAGGCGCTTGAGCAGGAACATATGCGCGTTCTGCTGTGTGACACCCGCAACCGGCTCATCCGGATGGTCGAGGTGTACAAGGGTAGCTTGAACGCGGCCAGCGTGCGCATCGGCGAGGTGTTTCGCGAGGCGATTCGCTCGAATGCCGCCGGGCTGGTGGTAGTTCACAATCACCCCAGCGGCGATCCGACGCCTAGCCCGGAGGACGTCGCGTTGACTCGCACCATGGTGGAAGCCGGGCGTTTGCTGGATATCGAGGTCCTGGATCACATCATTGTCGGGCAAGGGCAGTTCGTATCTCTCAAGGCGCGTGGCCTGGGATTCGCCTAGCAGGGTGGCCATCGATGGCTGAGTTTCAGATCATTCTGCTGCCGCGGCAGGACTACTGGGAGTGGGTTCGCGCCTGTCAGGAATACGTCCTGGCCTATGGGGCGAACCTGACGTCTGAGCCTCTCACGGCAGCCAGGTATATGGCGCCCCGCCAGGTGATCACGTTCCCCGAAGCGCCGGAGGCGTTTCCGGAAAGCAGTGACATGGTGGCCTGGTTCCAGACGAGATACCCCGGCATCCGATTGGATGCGGTGCCTGCTGTCTCCCCCGAGAAGCTCAAGCGCCAGTTTGAGAAGCGAATCGAGGCCAACGATCGGTACGGCCAGCGCCTGCGACCCTTCTATGTGCTCTGGGCTACAGATTACCCGGTGGTAACGCAACCCTTCGGCGTCAATCCGCAGATCTACCACCGGTTTGGCCTTCCCGGGCACGAGGGGATCGACATGCGGGCGCTAACCAACACCAACATCTACGCCGCATTCGACGGCGTCGTCTACGAGGTCTTTCGCGATGCCAAGAACCACGCCTACGGCATCCACGTCCGCCTACGGCATAGGGACAGCTACAAGACCGTCTACGCCCACCTCGCCAAGCCGCTGGTCGGGGTAGGGGAGGAGGTCAAGGGGGGGCAGCTGATCGGCAAGGCGGACTCCACCGGGGCCAGCACTGGAGCTCACCTGCACCTGACCTTGAAGCGGGATGGAGCAACGGCGCGTGGCGAGACCCGGTATCCAAAGGACATCATCGATCCCACGCCATATTTGGTTTGGCCGGAAGGTTACCGGTTGAAGCAGTCGGAGGCGAAGGGGTGGCCGGCGGAGCGATGTCTGGTGGGGGCCGTGGGGCGTGCGGTCGGACTGCTGACCCCGCAGGACCTGGACCTGGTCGCTCGCGCCCGTCTGGAGGCGCTGGAGGTCGGCTTGCAGGAGCGGTCGGAGACGCTGAGGTCGCTGCTTCGCATTCATCCAGGAATGCTTCTCGTTGGCCGCATCCCATCAGGGGTGGGGCGCGAACCCCTTGCGGCATCGGAGCTGGTCTCGCGCGTGATTGCCGATGTCCGCCGGCTGGCAGCAGAAGGCGTGCGGGACTTCGAGTTGGGGGCGGTGCCGAACCTGCAGCTCGGCGGCTGGAATCGAGGCTGGCGCGATGGCAGGGAGTTCGCCGACTGGTGGCTTGAGGCTGCCGCGGCGTTGCAGGTTGAGTTGCCGGAAATACGGCTTGGCTTCCCCGGCTTGGACCCGGGTGACTGGCTGCCAGGCTGGCGTGCAGCGGCCTTGCCTTTTCTTGAAGAAGCCGGACCGGCCGCCGACCGGGCGGACTGGATCGGCGTGCATACGTATTGGGACAACCGCGAGCAGATGCAGGATACGTCCGGTGGGCGCTGGTATGAGCATATCCTCGAGCGCTTCCCACAGGCTCGCCTTCTGCTGACCTCTTTCGCCAATCCCCGGGCCGATGTCTCAGCCGAGACAAAGGCGGACCAGTATCTGGAATACCTCGAGATGGTGGGGAAGGAGACGGCGATCGGAGCGGCTTTCTGCAGCTGTCTCTCAGCCGATGGAGGGTTCGATTCCGTTGTCTGGCGCACAGAGTCCGGTGAAGACCGGGGAATCGCAGGACGGATCGGCTCTCGCCCCAGTCTGCGACGCTAGGGGGGCTGATGGAAACGCCATGCCTCCTGAAAGAGACTGGATGAGGTGGTGGGAGGGGCGGAGCCTTAACCACCACACATGCGAGTCTCTTCCCTGAGCAAAGTGCTTCTCAGCAACATGCCAGTCCTGTCAGTGGCTGATCCGGAAGTCGGGGAACCCGTGGCTGCTGTCGCGCCACTCTAGGTCGACCGCCGTGACCTGCGCGCCACGGGGCCCCTGATGCAGGGCCATGGCGAGCCTCTCCATGGCTTCCGGCTCCCCCTCGGCCAAGACTTCCACCGTTCCGTCAGGTAGATTGCGCGTCCACCCTCGCAAGCCGAGCATTGCAGCGCTGTCGAGCACGAAGAAGCGATAGCCGACGCCCTGCACCTGGCCGTGGACGATGGCATGGAGTTGCGCGCGTGGATCGGACATTGCTCCTCCGGAGCGAGGGCGAGAGTCGGGGCCGGGGCTAGGCCCCGAGCAGGGCAAGAATTGGTGTCAGCGTCAAAGGGCTGATCAGTGTGCTTGCCAGGACGGCGCCGGCTACAAAACCTGGTTCGCTGTCGAATTCCGTGGCGATGATGGTATTCAACACCGCGGTGGGCATGGCGGCCTCCAGGACGGCAACCTGGTTGGCGAGCAGTGGCAAGGAGAACCCAGGCGCCAGGATCCAGGCGATCGCCGGGCTGACCAGCAGACGGATGCCGGCTGAGACAGCGATCAAGCGGCGCTGTTTAGGTAGCCCGGCGCGTGCCATCTGCATGCCGAGCAGGAGGAGCATGATGGGCACAGCAGCCGCGGCCAGCAGGTCAATCGGCTTTGCCACAAATGGGGGCAATCCGGCGCGGCTGCTGCGAACGACCAGCGCCAGCGGGATCGAATAGACGGCAGGGACCTTGAAGAGCCCGAGCAGCGCTTTGAAGGGCGAGGTCCGTCCGACGGTGGCGATGTAGACGCCGGCCGCGTTGGTGAGCATCGAACTAGTGACGAAGAAGATGCTGGCCCAGGCCAGGCCGGGCTGCCCGAAAGCCAGGTTGTTCGCCGAAAGGCCGTAGTTGCCTGCGTTCATGAAGGTGGCACTCAAGATGAAGGCCGCGGCCAGGCGTGCGGGAAGGCGCAGGGCGCGGCTGACAAGCAAGCTCAGTAGACCGACGGTGACGATGATGGCTGTTGCCAGGAGCATCATGCGTACGATTTCCGCCGCCTGGATCTCGGCCGAGACGAGCAAGCTGAACAAGAGGGCAGGCAGGGCGGCGTAGAATGCCACTCGGGAGAGCGGGGTGGGATCGAGGTGGAGGATTCGCTGCAGTGTGTAGCCGACACCGGCGACAATCAGCACGGGAAGCAGGTTCTCTGCAAAGAGCCGCGCCAAAGTCGTCAAGCGGTTTCGCTCTCGTCGTCGGCTTCGTCCTCGCTGTCGTCGTCGGCTTCGTCCTCGCTGTCGTCGTCGGCTTCGTCCTCGCTCCCGTCTTCGGCTTCGCCCTCGCTCTCGTCTTCGGCTTCGTCACCCTCCTCGACTCCGTACAGCAACATCTGCGCGGAACCATCCACGAAAGCCAGGTTCTCCAACGCTTCCTCGATCAATCCGGCCTCGGCCTGGTCATCGT
>CAZBJQ010000112.1:0-9097 GCA_964492235.1 uncultured Anaerolineaceae bacterium
TTGAGCAATTTGGCCATACCCTGATGTATGGCCCGCCCAACGGCCTCGAGCTTCACGAAGCACCCCGTGGGGACCCCGCCCTTGCGGGCTTGGCACGCGAGCCACTCGGCGGCTTGGGCTAGCTCCCATTCTCGCGCCGGCCCTATGCAGGGCCAAGCACCCTGCCTCATCTCTCCAACATGGGAATCAGCTAGACCGCCACCAGGATGCTGGACCCCCCCCGCCTGAGTGCGACTCCCATTCTGCGCGAGGCAGTCTTCTCTTCTGGCTATGCGCAGCCTTCGATGCGGGGTTTAGTTCTGGACGAAGGTGCCGTTGCGCAGATCGGCCAGCGCCTGCTGGATCTCTTCCGGCGTGTTCATCACAAAGGGTCCATAGGGGGCGACGGGTTCGCCGAAAGGGGCTCCGGCCATCAGCATGAACCGCACATCGGATGCGGCGCCGGCGCGGACGCGCAGCAGATCGCCATCCCCCAACACCACCAGGTTGACGGCCGCTACCCGCACGCCATCGCCGGCGGCCTCCAGGCCGAACGACCCTTCCCCGTCGAAGACATAGGCGATCGCCTGATGACCGCGCACAATGGGCAGCTCGAACTCAGCCCCCGCCTGCAGAGTGACGTCCATGTACAGCGGCCGGGCGGCGATCTCCGTCACCGGGCCGCGCCCAGCTGCAAACTCCCCCGCCACCAGGCGCACCCGCGCCCCTCCCGCCTCAACGATCGGGATCGTCTCGGCGCTCACCTCCTGGTAACGAGGCTGGCTCATCTTGCGGGCGGCCGGCAAATTCACCCACAACTGGAACCCAACGATCAGCCCGGACGGGCCGCGGCGTGGCATCTCTTCGTGCATGATGCCGCGCCCGCTGGTCATCCACTGTACGTCTCCTGGACCGATGATGCCAGTGTTGCCCAGGCTGTCGCGATGCCGGACATTGCCTTCCAGCATGTAGGTCACAGTCTCGATCCCCCGGTGGGGATGGGTCGGGAACCCCAGGATGGGGCCTTCGATCGGGTCGTTGAAGGCAAAGTGGTCGAACAAGAGAAACGGGTCGAACAGGTTCTCGCGCCGCGGGCCGAAGGAGCGGCGAAGCAGCACATCGGCGCCCTCGATGACATACTGAGGCTCGATAACCTGTTCGACCGTGCGCGGCGCCTGGCTCATCGGTGTTCACGCTCCTGCTTAAACCGGACTGACTTCCTCTGGATTATAACAGCCTGAGTCACGCTCGCAGAGCGCGTGCGGCGCAGGCGACGGAGAGATGGCATGCCGGTGACCGCGCGCGGGGGGCGGTCTTGATCCTGCCGGGCGTCCCCCGAAGGGATCGAGGAGTCGCCGCATGGGCGGGCCAACTCCCGATGCGGACCGTGCCTGGCCCGGGCCGGGGTGAGCAATCTGTCCGAGGGACATCCGGGGCAGCAGGCAGTAACAAAGGACTCCCGTGATGCAGGGTACCCGGCGTCACCCGACTCGCCTCGGTTTGCGCCCCCCCTTGAACCGGGCTTGTGGACTCGGCGCTAGCCGTCCTCCGTCAGCTCGCCCAACACTCGGCTCAGTTCGGCGCGGTTGGTGAGGGAGCGAAGCCAGCGTGAGGTCTGGAGGCTGTGCTTAAGGTAGACAAGATACTCAGCGGGATCTACGTCCTTGCCGAAGTAGTCCCGGATCGTCCAATACAGGATGTAGATGTTCCCCGCCTGAATCAGATCGGGCAAGAGCTTCATCTCTTCAAGTGAGAGCGCAGGCAGGGCGTGCAGGACACGTAGCCGCTCATGGTAGGCTGCTACGAAGGCCCGGACGTCCTCGAGGCGCATCGACCCATCACTGCCGCCCTCCCAGGAGGCACAGAAGTACCAGACCGCCAATCCGACGTCGAACGCCCGCAGGTCGACTTTCGCCCAGTCGAAATCGACCAGGCCGCTGATCCGGTCGCCTTCGAACTTGAGGTTTCCCGGGTGGTAGTCGGAATGGATCACGACTTCGGGCAGTCTCAGAACCCTGGCATCGCGCAACCTGGCCACCGTGCTGCGGACGTCCTGGCGCACTTCGTCGAAATGCTCAGCGACGAAGGCATCGAAGACCGTGCCTTTCGACAGGGACGGCGCCGCCGCCCACATGTCTGCGATCACTCCCACCAGCGCCGCGATCTTCGGCTCTGCCCGCCGGCCGGTGGGTTCGAACGTGCCGACTGCAGCATGGAAGCGCGCCAGCAAATCCCCCGCATTGTGCAATTCAACCGGCGTGCACCGCGGGCCGACCCACGTGTACCGGTCTTCGCCGGGAAGGAAGTCGAAGACCGCGTAGTATCCGGGCGTTCCCTGCAAACCGTCTCCCGGGACTTCCAGGAACGACGCTCCCTGCCGCGTCCGATGGACCTGCGCGATGGGGCATGTGCCTTGACGCGCCACGTGCTCAATCAGCTCGTGCTCGAATCGGATTTCCTCCTTGCCGATGCCGGGCCGGTACTTGCGCAGAAAGTACGTGTGCCGTCGCCCTCGACGGAGCACCTCGACCTCGAAGGATATGTTGACGGTCCCACGTCGGTCCGGGACGTGCTTGACCAGCCGCCCAAGATCGTAGTGCGCCAGAACGGCATCGAGATCGACCATCGGATCAGCCGCCATGTTGCCGGCACCTCCCAGGATAGGCGTCTCGAGGCAGGCTGCGAGCCCTGCAGGCTTCGGGGGCTCCCGCGCCCTGTCGCCTTGTGCCCTGTCCGCGCCCGAGTATTCTACGGTCGAACCCCGGTCAATGCATCCCGCGACAGCGGTCGTTGGGTGCCCGCGCATGGCTACGCGCAGGAGATTGCCCGCAGGCATGGTACGGGTATACTCGCCGTGCAACCTCGGCGTGAGGAGGCAGGATGGAACAAAACTCGTACCGCCGGCTCGCGAACCACCTGGACGCCCTGCCCAACGGATTCCCTCCCTCCCCTGATGGAGTCGAACTTCGCTTGCTTGCCAAGCTGTTCACCCCCGAGGAGGCAGAACTTGCATCCCGGCTCCGTCTCACCCTCGAGACCCCGGCTGAGATCGCCGGCCGGATAGGCCTCGATCCGTCGGCCACGGCGCCGAAGTTGAAATCGATGGCCCGGCGCGGGTTGATCGCCTTCGGGCGCGGCGGCAAGGGTCTGGTCTATGGCGCCATGCCCTTCGTCGTCGGGATCTACGAAATGCAGGTGGAGTCTATCGACCGCGAGCTGGCGCAGCTGTTCGAGGAGTACTATCGCCGGTCCTTCCATCAGGCGCTGGCGCAGCAGCCCCCAGTTCACCGAGTGGTCCCGGTTGGCGAGAGCCTGCGCACCGGCATTGAGATCCATCCTTACGAGAATGCCTCTGAGATGCTGGCCGGCGCCGCCTCCTGGGGCGTGCTGGACTGCATCTGCCGCAAGCAGAAAGCGCTGATCGGCGAAGGCTGCAGCCATCCGGTCGATGTCTGCCTGGCGATGAGCCAGAGCACCGGCGCCTTCGAACACAACCCTGCCGTGCGTGCCCTGAGCAAGGAGGAGGCACTGGCCACGCTGCACCGGGCGGCGGCGGCTGGACTGGTGCACTCGGTCAGCAACGCCACCCAGGGCATCTCGTACATCTGCAACTGCTGCACGTGCTCCTGCGGTGTGCTGCGCGGGCTTGCCGAGCTGGGGGTGGCCAACGTTATCGCCCGCTCTGCCTTCGTGTGCCAAGTGGACGACGAGCAGTGCACCGGCTGCGAGTTGTGCGTCGCAAGCTGTCAGTTCGGCGCGCTGGAGATGGAGACCTTCGCCAGGGTGGATGCCATGCGCTGTGTCGGGTGCGGTGTGTGTACACTGGGCTGCCCGGACCACGCCCTTGTCCTGACCCGGCGTCCCGAAGCCGACGTCAAGCTTCCGCCGGCAAGCGAAGCCGAGTGGCGCCGCGCCCGGGCCGAATGGCGCGGCCTCAACCTCGAATCCGTCCTTTGACAAACCCGACCCCTGTGTTGCCGCGCCAGCCCCCCCAGGGGGTGGAGCTCGTTGGCTGGCAGGCGTGTCCACACAGCACAGGACCCGAGGCATGTGCCTCGGGTCCATCACAAGTTGACGGTTCGTGATCGAAGGCCGAGCGGCTCTCAGCGGGCCATGGACTTCCAACGCTCGGCTGTCGACTGGCGGCGGGTGACCTCGCGCAGCAAGGCCTTCGCCGAAGGCCGCGCCCAGTCCGGCGTGGGCACATCGTAGTCGAACCCGGGAAGGCGCAGGCGTTCGATCTCCTCGCCCAGCAGATACTCAATCCGGGCGATCAGAGGTTCGTCGTCCGGCGTGACCAACGTCCAGGCCACCCCCTCCTCCTCCACGCGTGCCGTGCGCCCAACGCGGTGGACGTAGTCCTCCGCCTCTTCTGGAACATCATAGTTGATGACATGCGAGATGGCATCGATGTCCAGGCCTCGGGCGGCGACGTTGGTCGCCACCAGGATTCGAGCCTGGCCGCTGCGGAAGTCCTCTAGCGCCCGCAGACGGTCCTGTTGGTTGTAGTCACCGTGAAGGGCGGTGACGGAGAAGCCGGTCTCCCGCAGCTTGCGCAGCAGGCTCTCCGCCTCTTGTCGGGTGCGGGTGAAGACCAGGGCGCTGGTGACTGCCTGGCGGGTGAGCATCTCGCACAAGAGCGGCCGCTTGAGATGCTTAGGAACCGGGTACAGCTCCTGCCGCAGCGACTCAGGCGGACGGGCGGTGGCGACTTCGACCCGCACCGGGCTGCGCATATACCTGTGGCCCAAACCGACCACGGTCGCCGGCATCGTCGCCGAGAAAAGCATCGTCTGACGCTCGTCCGGCATGCGCCGGATGATGGAGTCGATATCAGGCAGGAAGCCCATGTCGAGCATGCGATCGGCTTCGTCGAGAACCAGGATCTGCAGGTCGCGGAATTGAATGTTGCCTCGCTGCATGTGGTCGAGCAGGCGCCCCGGCGTGGCGACCACGATGTCGGAACCGCGACGCAGTTGGTCCGTCTGACGTTTGATCGGTGCCCCGCCGTAGACGGCTACGATGCGCAGGCGCGTGTTGCGCGCCACGTCGGTGGCTTCGGCGGCGATCTGGAGCGCCAGCTCGCGCGTGGGCGCTAGGACGACCATCCGAGGATTCTTGCCGTTTGGCGCTTGCAGCAGGTGCTGCATGGAAGGAAGAAGAAAGGCCAGTGTCTTTCCGGTTCCAGTCTGGGCGGTGGCCAGGATGTCCTTTCGCTCCAGCGCAAGCGGAATGGCTTGGGTCTGGATCGGGGTCGGCGATTCATGGCCGAGATCGGCCAACCCCGCATCGATCGAGTTGTGAAAAGCAAACGCGGAAAAGCTCATGTTGGATCTGTTATGTCCCTCTGTGTTTCGGTCCGGCTACAAGAAAACACACCGCTCCAGACCAGGAGCGGTGTGCCTGCCGATCCAAGTATAGTAGACTGAAGTATACCCGACAGGCCGCAGGCTGTCAATGGCCGCCCAGGCCGTGGTCACCGCACGGAGCGGCCCCTGTCGATCTCCCGTCGACGGCCCAGCGCCAGCGAGGTAAGCCGTGCCTCCGCCTGGGGGATGCACGGTCAGCTTCGACAAGGTAGAATCCGCAGCCTGGACTTCGCACGGCAGCCAGGAGCACCGTAGCCAGCTGATGCCGCCTATGCAACCGATTTCCCGCAGACAGTTCCTGCAGGCGTTTGGCCCGGCGGCCGCGGCTACGTGCGCCTCGCTCGCCTGCCGACGACTCGCCCTCTCGGCGCCCTCACCTTCCGCCCCTTCGCCTCAGCCGTCACAGGAGGCATGGATGCCAGCTTCGACGCCATTGACCAACCCAACTCTGGCACCATCGCCGACGCCGGCCTCGATGAAGGGCGTGGTTGCGCTAGTCAAGACCTCTGACCGGGCAGCGGGTGTTCGGCGCGCCCTCGACCTGCTGGGTGTGAACCCCGTCCAGGACAAGCGCCTGCTGCTCAAGCCCAACTTCAACTCGTCGGACCCGGCGCCCGGATCGACTCATCCCGATGTTCTGCGCGCCATGGCCGCATGGCTGCAAGAGGCGGGGGCCGCCTCGATCACGATTGGCGATCGCAGCGGCATGGGTGACACCCGCCGTGTCATGGACACGCTCGGCGTCTTTGAGCTGGCGGCCGATCTCGGTTTGGAGACGGTTGTGTTCGATGACCTGGCTGCCGATGGCTGGGTGTCTCAGCCTGCAAATGGAACCCACTGGTCGCGCGGCTTCGCCCTGGCCCGAGCGGCCCTCGACGCCGACGGCATTGTCATGGCCTGCTGTCTCAAGACACACCGCTACGGCGGGCATTTCACGCTCTCGCTCAAGAACGCCGTCGGGTTGGCCGCCAAGAGCGTGCCCGGCGAGGGCTACAACTACATGCAGGAGCTGCATGCCTCCGCCGACCAGCGAACGATGATCGCCGAGATCAACGCTGCCTTCTCCCCAGCGCTGGCCGTGATCGACGGCGTCGAGGCCTTCGTTCGAGGCGGCCCGGACGCGGGCACCCGAGTCGCGGCGCAGGTGGTCCTGGCCGGCAGTGACCGCGTGGCGCTGGATGCAGTCGGCGTCGCCCTGCTGCGCCTGCACGGGACAACCAACGAAGTCAGCGCCGGACCGGTGTTCCAGCTGGAACAAATCGCTCGCGCCGTCGAGCTCGATCTCGGCGTATCCTCCCCCGACGGGATTCAGTTCATCACCGATAGTCCAGAGAGCGCCGCCTATGCCGCATCGCTGGGACCGATCCTGATGGCTGGGTAGTTCGGAGAACGGCCGGGTCGCAGATGCCCCCCGGCCTCTAAGCCTGTCCGAGGCAGCGGAACAGCGCGCGCTGAACGCTGGCGCCACTACAAGGAGAAAGCCCCCGACGATGCGCAAACCAATCCTCGCCGCCAACTGGAAGATGAATCTCGGCCGCCCGCAGGAGGCCGTCGAGTTCGTCCGCAGCATCCGGCACCCGTTGAACCAGATCGATGGCGTGGACAAGGTCGTCTGTCCACCCTTCACGGCACTGCATGCCGTCGCCGAGGCTCTGGCAGCCACGTCGATTGGACTTGGCGCGCAAAACATGCACTGGGAAGACGAGGGCGCTCAGACAGGCGAGATCGCCCCGGCGATGCTCCAAGGCTTGTGCCAGTATGTGATCATCGGGCACTCCGAGCGGCGGGCAACGCAAAGCAACCTCGAGGCCAACGCCTCCACCAACAGCAAAGTGCGGGCTGCACTCGCCCACGCCATCACGCCGATCCTTTGCGTAGGGGAGAACCTCGACCAGAAGGAGCGGCGCGAGACCGATCGCTTCGTGCGAGCACAGGTTCAAGCGGGATTAGAAGGCCTGACGGCAGATCAGGCCGCCGGCTGCGTCGTTGCCTATGAGCCGATCTGGGCGATTGGAACGGGCATGGCTGCTACACCGGTGGACGCTAACCGGGTGATCGCCCTGTCGATCCGCGCCCCGCTGGCTGAGCGCTTCGGCGAGGCAACCGCCCTGCAAGTTCGCGTTCAGTATGGCGGGAGCGTCAACCTTGACAACATCGCCGACTTCATGGCCATGCCCGAGATCGACGGCGCTTTGGTTGGTGGCGCCAGCCTGAAGCCGGACTTTGTCGACCTCGTCCAGCGCGCAGTGTCCCACGGCCGTTAGCACGGCACAAACCTGACTTCTCCTCGTTCGAGGAATGCCCCCGGGACGAGGACTTGCCCAGAGGGGCCTGTGAATGTCACCTTCAACCCGAGAGGCTTCGAGCCCGGACGCGCCGGTGGCGCGCCGTGACCCTTACAGGCTCAGCGCAACCTGATCCACGATGCCGACGATCACCGCCCGAATCGCGCCCGGATCCAGTCCGAGGATCTGGCGGGCGCCGTTGCCTTCGTCGATCACCAACACTGTGTCGCCAGGGCCGGCCTGCACCACGTCCACGGCGATGTCGTACGCTCCGGTTTCGCCGCCCCCCAGGTCGAGCTGGTCGACCAGCAGAAGCTTGCGGCCATCGAGATGGGAGATCTTGATCGTCGAGACCACGGTGCCGACCACCTTCCCGATATACATCCTCAGTCCTCTGCCGCCGCCGATACCTGCCAAATGGCTGTGGGCTGCGACCGACGGTGGCCGCGCTCGACATCGACCTGGTCGACGATCCCCGTGATCGCCAGATCGACCGGAACGAACACCTCAGGCAAGGCCTGGGCCGCCTCCCGGCTGCCGACGACGCACACCAGTTCGCCTGGGCCGGCCTGGGCTGTGCCGTCGGCGGCGATCTGAGGAGGTCCTTCCGGGTTCAGCTCCTCGTCCAGCAGCTGGACGACGAGGAGTTTTACGCCTTCCAGGCCCTCGTACTTGCGAGTCGCAACGACCGTCCCGCACACTCGTGCGAATTTCATAGCTGCCCCATCACACGTGTTCCAAACCAGGTCGATTCACCCACGTTCTCCCACATCCCGGGGTGCAGCTGCGGGATGACCACCCGGCGCACCAGCAGCTCCGGCCGCTCGAGCACGCCGATGGCGATGGCGACCGCCGTCTCCACATCGGCGACCAGCCCGGAATACAGCACAATCCCCTTACCGCCCAGGCCATCTGCCAGACGGACTTCGACCAGCGAGACCTGCGCCCCCTTGACCCCGGCGTCGGCGGCGTGGATGGCGGCCGCAACCGTAGTCGTCTCGACCACCCCCAGGGCGTCGGCCTTTTCCGGCAGGCGGGCGCCGCCGATCCTTGCGACCACGTCAGGGTGCACGTGAGGCAGCAAGACAAAGTCCAGCACATCGCCCCCGCCGGCCTGCCGCCCGGCTGCCAGGGATTCCTCGACGTCGGCCACCGCCCCGCCGATCAAGACCAGGTACTTGCCGTTGTGCACCGTCCCGGCCTTGATGGTGTCTATCGGAGCGCGCTTGACCATGGCGTCGGCAGCCTGCATCCCGACGGCGATGCTGGAGAATTCCACCAAAGCCAGGGCGGGCTCGATGGCGGATGTTGGGACCTTGGCCCTGCGAGGTGTCATGGCATCACACGATCCTGAAGGCGTCCTTCAAAGTGCAGCGGCGGATACGACTGAAGCTGATGGGGTTGGTGATGCCCTCGCCGGTGGGGCTGGCGATCGTGAAGGAACAGAAGCCCTCCCCCCCGTCA
>CAZBJQ010000113.1:0-9052 GCA_964492235.1 uncultured Anaerolineaceae bacterium
AAGAAGATGTGAATTTCTTTCCCGCTAGTCTTTTAAAAGTTCCTTTCGCCGCGCGTCTTCGAGTGAAACCTGCTGAGGCAGGGTCACGATCACACCGCCTGAGAGCGGAAGGATCTGTGTCAAGCTGAGCTGCGCGTCCCCTGTCCCAGGCGGCAGATCGACGACAAGATAGTCCAGATCGCCCCAGGCCACGTCGGAGATGAACTGCCGAATGGCGGAATGCAACATCGGGCCCCGCCAGATGAGCGGCTGGCCCGGCGGCACCAGGAAAGCGATCGACATCACCTTGACTCCGAAGGCCTCCGCCGGCACCAGCTTCCCCCCCACCGGATCGGGGAGGGACACGATGCCCATCATTGTCGGCACGTTCGGACCGTAGATGTCGGCATCCAGCAGCCCGACCTTGGCGCCTGCCTGGGCCAGGGCCACGGCGAGGTTGACGGCAACGGTCGTTTTCCCCACCCCGCCTTTGCCGGAGGCAACGGCCAGGGCGTTGCGGATCGGCATGCCCGGCTCGCCTCTCAGCCTCCCGTCGGAGCGGACTGCGGCCGTCATGCGGACCTGCACCTTCTCCACACCTGCGACCGACATCACCGCCCTGCGTGCCTCGTCTTCCAGGCGGCTCTTGTATGGACAGGCCGGCGTCGTGAGCTCGAGGGTGAAGGAGACATCCCGACCCTGGATCGACAGGTCCTTGATCATGCCGAGCGATACCAGGTCCTTGCCGAGCTCAGGTTCCTGCACGTCTGCCAGCGCCTTGAGGATCATGGGCTGGGTTGGTTTCGGATCCTTGGTCATGCTCTGTCACTCCCCTTGCGAGGTCATCCGAGGCTCGCAGACCGCAGATCCCACGTCGGCCACTGCGCGACGAGAGAGTGGTCGGAGGCGGAGCGGCTTGCGGCCAGGGCGGGTTTCCGGCGGGTGGCCGTCTCACTGAACTGAGGACGGCGGAACACGCGGGACCGGGGTGAGGTACCCGATCACTTCGGCCCGGGCGCGCTCAAACTGGCGCACTAGCTCCCCCTCATCGCCGCGGAACCGGCGGACGGACTGGGAGGCGCAGGCGGTGCAGCCGCGCATGGCCCGGAAGGAGTCGGTGTGGCAGCTGATACAACCACTCAGCCGGATCAATAGAAGTGAGAAAGCCAACTGGTCCTCGGAGGCTTCCGGCGCACAGCAGGCCCGGTCGACCAGTTCACGCCAGGTCCTCCCCCTCAAGTCGCGAAGGGTGGGCGCCACACGCATTGGAAACAGGATGTCGGTATCGTCCTGATACACGGCTCACTCCGTGGTGGGTCAGGCCGTCTTGGCAGCTTTGGCGGCCTCTTTCTCCGCTCGGATCGCCTCTTCCCGGGCGTAGTTGCGCGGCCGGATCGAGGCATAGTAGGAGACTGGTTTCGACAGCCGCTCTTTGTTGAAGATGTTCGTCTTCATACGGTTGTAAGTGGACAACTCGAAGTCATGATCCATCTTGATCGCATCGAACGGGCAGTACTCGGCGCAAAGTCCGCAGTTCATGCAGACGTCAACATCGATGAAGAACTCGATCGGCTCTGGGATCGGCCTGCCGGTTTCCGGGTTGTTTGAGCGCACGATCCAGATGCACTGCGGGGGGCAGACTTTGGCGCAAATGCCACACGAAGTGCAGCGATCCTGCCGCTGCCCGTCAGGGCCCTCCTCGTACACAAGGAACGGGATGAAGCGGAACTCCTCCGGCACCGGCAGCCGCTCCTCCGGGTACTGGACGGTAAACACGCCCTTGGCCTTGCTGCTCTGCCGGGTGGCAAAGCTCTCAGACCGACGACCCAGGTAGCGAATATCCTCGATGTAGGTGTCGAGGAAGTGCTTCCCGGTCACCAGCAGCCCCTTGATCACGCCGCTCCCATACATGCTCCGCTCCACCGACCGGAAAGCCGGATAGGCCGACCTAGCGGTCGACCTCTCCCAGCACGATGTCGATCGATCCCAGAATCACCACCGCATCGGCGATCTTCTGGCCGCGGCACATCTGCGCCAACGAAGTCAGGTTGATGAACGAGGGCGAGCGCACATGATACCGATACGGATTCGGCTTGCCAGTGGAGACCAGGTAGAAGCCAAGCTCGCCCTTGGGGTTCTCAACCCGGCCGTAAGACTCACCGGCCGGGACTCGCACCTGGTACTGCGGCTTGCCGGTCATGGTTTCGCCCGAGGGCAGGTCCCTCACGACCTGCTGCAAGATGCGCAGGCTCTGCCGCATCTCGTCGAAACGGATCAGATAGCGGTCGTAGATGTCGCCGTGCGTTCGGACGCAAACATCGAACTCCAGACGGTCGTAGATCGAGTACGGCTCGGCCCGGCGCACGTCATACGGCACCCCGGAAGCTCGCAGAACGGGTCCAGCCGCCGACAGGCCGATAGCCTGGTCGCGGGTAAGGACTCCGACCCCGATGGAGCGCTGGCGAACGATTTCGTTCTGGACCAGGAACCGCTCCAGCTCATCCAGTTTGCGCGGCAGGCGCTCCAACACCAGGTCCTTGACCATGGTGTAGGTTTCTTCCGTCAGGTCGCGCGCCACGCCGCCGAAGCGGAAGTAGTTGCACATCATACGCGAGCCCGATACCGCCTCGAAGACGTCCAGGATCAGCTCCCGCTCGTTGAAGCAATACATGACCGGTGTGAAGTATGCGCCGAGGTCATTCAGCAGGAAGCCGATCGCCAGCATGTGGTTGATGATCCGGGTCAGCTCCGCCATCATCACCCGGATGTACTCCGCCCGCTCCGGCGGCCGGATCCCCATCAACTTCTCCACGCCCAGGGCATAGCCGAAGTTATTGCTCATCGAGCAGAAGTAGTCCAGCCGGTCGGTGAACGGCATATTCATGATGAACGTGTTGCGTTCGCCGATCTTCTCGTGGTTGCGGTGGAGGTAACCCATCACCGGCCGCAGGTCGATGACCGTCTCGCCATCCAGCCGGGCGACCATGCGGAACACCCCATGGGTCGAAGGGTGCTGCGGTCCCAGGTTGACGACGATTTGCTCGGTATCGAAATCGGCGCCGCCACCGTTGCTCTTGATCTTTCCCAGGCCGGCGTACAGTGCCACGTCTTCTTCCGGAACCCATCCCTCGGGGGAAAACTCCGAGGGGTAGCTGACGTTGTGACCGTAGGGCACCTTGTCTTCAATCCTGAAGACCTGCCCCTCCGGCCAACGGTTCTTGAAGGGCTTGCCTTCCTCCTCGAAGTAGGCCTCACGCCAGTCCTTCCGCATCGGGTGCCCGTGGAAACCTTCCCACATCAGGATTCGCCGTAGGTCTGGGTGGCCGTCGAATCGGATCCCGAACAAGTCCCAGGCTTCCCGTTCCTGGAACTCGGCCCCAGGGAACAAGGGGACCAGGGACGACACCACCGGGTTGGCCCGCGGCAACCTGGTCTTGAAGACCACCGCCGGGCCGCCCTCCAGGCGGTAGGCGTGATAGACAACCTCCATCAGGTCTTCGGCGAGGTAGTCCACGGCTGTAATAGAGGACAGGTAGCGATAGCCCAACTGGTCGCGAAGCGATGTGGCGAAGGACAAGAGGTCCTGCGCCGTAACCAGGTAGCCGCCATACCCCTGACGTTCATCCTTCGTGGCGACCCCAGGGAAGCGTTCTGTCAGAGTGTCAACACCCATGTCAACCTGCTGATCGGTCATCGGGGGCAACCTCTCACGCGCTGCTGGCCCGCCACGGTCAGGCTGCATCCGGTTCGGTTGTGGCTGGCACCATCTGTATCTTGGGCAGGTCGCGTAGGTTGATCAGATCCGGCCCGAGCACAGGGACCGGAAGGGGTTCAATCGGGCCCTTCTTGTACCCGGGGATCGCCTTGATCGGCTGGGCGGAGATCTTGGCGTGCAGTGTCAGGAAGCCGTGGATCAGTGCCTGCGGCGTAGGTGGGCAGCCCGGCACGTACACATCGACCGGGAGGAACTGGTCGACGCCGGAGACGACGTTGTAGCCTTCCTTGAACGGTCCGCCGCCCGAGGCGCAGGCGCCCATGGCCATTACGTATTTCGGTTCCGGAACCTGGTTGTACAGGCGCACGATCTGCGGGATCAGCTTCTTGGTGACGGTGCCGGAGATGATCATCAGGTCCGTCTGGCGTGGGCTTGGGCGCATAACCTCCATGCCAAAGCGGGCCATGTCATAGCGGCTGGTGGCGGTGGCGATCATCTCGATGGCGCAGCAAGCCAGTCCCCAAAACATCGGCCAAACGGAGCCCCGGCGGCCCCAGTTGTAGATACGATCCAGCGTGGTGATGGTGACCTGCCCGCGCAGCTCTTCGGGGACGGAGTACTCGGGGTTGCGCAAGTCGTCAGGCATTGGCCCTTCCTCGCGGCGGGGGGCCCTCGAACTCGGGATCTTGGGCCCCCAGGGGGGAATTATATCCTGTGGAACAGGGCTGTCAAGACTCGCCGGAATTTCGACGATGTCATTTGACAAAAAGCCGGCCACCCCCTAGAATGCGCCGCATGTCGCACGACTCGCGGGAGTCGATCCTGCACCACCTGAAGCGCAACGAAGGTGCGACGGTCCTCGAGCTCAGCCATGCCCTGGGGCGGACGCCTGTGACCGTTCGTCACCACCTAGCCTGGTTGCTGCAGGCAGGGTTGGTCGAAACCCCCTCTCCCCGGCACAAGGCCGGGCCGGGTCGACCCGAGAAGGTCTACCATTTGTCGCCTCTGGCCGACCAGCACCTCCCAGACAACTCCGGGGAGCTGGTGTCCGTGGTGCTCGCCCCGCTGGTTCAGGCGCTGGGCGACCCTGACGCCATCCACATACTCGAGGGTTGTGGCCGCCGGTTCGGCGAAGACCTGTGCACCGGCTGGTCGGGCGATCCGGAACAGCGGTGGCCGCAGGCGCTGAGCGTGCTCGAGGAACGGGGCTACTTTCCCACTCTGCAGCCTCCGGGCCTGGCTAGGGAGGTCCACTTCTCTCATTGTCCTTATGCCTCCGCCGTTCGCCAGGTACCCCTTCTCTGTCGATTCGACGCGGCGCTTCTCGGGGGCTTGCTGGCTGCGGAAGTTGTCCCGGTCGGCTCCATCGCCCGGGGAGATGCTTCCTGCGTCTTCCAACTGCCGGTTGACAGATCACCCACCTCATGGATAAAATAGATATTGTTACTAAGAATTCCTGACCGGTTGGACCGGCCGGGCGTGGAGGGTAGACCACCGTGGACACCATCTCGGTTTCGGACATCCAGACCCACAGCATCACATTGACAGAAACGGCGGCCGCTCGCGTGCATAGCCTATTGGCCGAGCGCAACCTCCCCGACTATGCCCTGCGTCTCTTCGTCTCCGGGGGCGGCTGCTCCGGCCTGCAGTACGGCATGGCGCTTGAGGGGCAGCCGAGGGAGGACGACCTCCGCTTTCGCGCCAATCAGGTGGACATCGTCATCGATCCAGTCTCGATCGGATACCTCGGCGGCTGCACGGTTGACTACGTCGACGACCTGATGGGCGGCGGATTCAAGATCGACAATCCCCAAGCGGTCGCTTCCTGCGGCTGCGGCCACTCCTTCCGCACCAGCGGCCAGGCACCCCAGGACTCCTCCGGCGGCTGCGGCTGCGGGTAAACAGCTTGCGCTATCTTCGATTGAAACGCAGGTCGCCGAGCGACCTGCGTTTGCCTCTTGACCCGGACGATGCCAGACACCTACCCCATCGTGTTCACTCCTGCTGAAGCTCGCCGCCTGCTGGCTCAGGTGCGTCCCGCAGTCGCCGAGATGGTGCAGGCCTACCGCAGACTGCAGGAATTGGCACCTATGCTTGAGGCGTTGGCCGACAAGACTGGAGGCAACGGGGGCAGCCGGCTGGCTGCCGAGACTGTCCGGTGGATGCAGCTCATGCAGGAGTCATTGACCACGATCCGATCCGAGGGGATCCTGGTCAAGGACCTCTCCTTGGGGCTGCTGGATTTCCCCTCCCTGCGCCAAGGACGCGTTGTCTTCCTGTGCTGGATGCACGGCGAGGACGAGATCGCGTTCTGGCATGAGGAGGATGCCGGGCTGCCGGGAAGGCAGCCCATAGAATGAGCCTAGGCGGCCGCCGAAGAGCGCTCCGGCAAGCACATCATCCTGGAGAGTCCCACGAGTCGCCATGCTCCTTGTCTTACCGCGCCGCTTGCGGCCACCATCTAGCGCCCCCGTAGGATCGAGACCAGCAATCCAAAGGCGCCGATGATGACCAGTCCGGCGATGGGCAGGAGAGGCGGTATCCCGGTGCGGGACAAGGTCACCGGCTCATAGGTGGGATAGACAGGCGGCGGTGGGGCCGTGAAGGTCGGCAGGTGGGTGGCCAGGCCGGCACCGAGGTTGAACTGAGAAGCCAGTGTCGGATCGATGGTGGGCGTGATGCGAGGGGTAGGCGTGGGCGGTGGTTCGACGATCGGCAGGACCCCCGCCCCGAGATTCAGCAGCGTCACCAACGGCGAATACACCCAGGCCACGTTTCCCGGCACCCCCTGGTAGGTGATCATGATCCAGTCGCCACCGGGCGACCGGCCGATGGCCGGAGCTTCCTGGCCGGAGTTCAGCACCCCCACCTGGTCGTAGTCTGTCCCCGGCCCCAGCCGCACGTTGACCTGGTCGGGGACGAGGATGCTAGGCCCGCCAGGGGTACTGGTGACCGTGGGCGCCTGGGGAAATGGCGCAGCCGAAGCGCGCCTCGCCGTCCAGGCGGCAGCTGCCAGGAAGAGCAAGCCCAATAGAATCCGCGATCCTGCGCGAGTCATCGTGGAGGCGTTGTTCCCCGTGCGGCCGGGCATTATACTACGCCGACGCCGTCGGGAGGCGTGGACGATGCAGCTACCGGTCGAACAGCGAGTGTACTATGGCAAGATCGCCCCAGCGGATTTCGGCGAGGCGCTGGTGGCAGCCTTCGGTCATGGAGACCTGGAAGCACAGCAGATCGGCACCGGGGATCAGGTGGTCGTTCAAATCGCCAGCACGCAGCGGCCGTCGTCCGGCGGGCGCACTGCCCTGACGGTGCAGCTGGCGGCGGTCGAAGATGGGGTGATGGTTCGAATGGGCCGCCAAGATTCGCTCGGCGTGGCGGCCAGCCTGGGCGTGACCGCGCTGATGACGCTGCTCAAGCCCGTCACCTTCGTCAGCCGAGTCGACGATCTGGCACAGGACATCGCCGCCCTGGGGCTGACCGATCGGGTCTGGGAAACGATCGACCGCACCGCCGAGACGCTGGGCGCCTCGCACCAGCTTTCCGAGCGCCTGCGACGGTTGACATGCGCCCACTGTCTTACCGCCAATCCCGTGGGGGTGCCGGCCTGCATCGCCTGCGGCGCCCCGCTCGGTCCGGCTCAGCCTGCCGCATGCCGCAAGTGCGGTGCCTTGCTTTCCCCGGGGGAGGCTCGCTGCCCGAAGTGCGGTGCCCCGGTCGCCTGACTTCTTCGGATGCGGCCCAAGGACATTCGAAGCGCACCGGCGGGCTGCCGCCGGTGCGCTTTTTCTCCCCCGAGTCCATGGCTTCAGGTCTTGAGGCGTTGGCGCTCGGCGACGGCGGCGCCCTCGTTGAGCGCTTTCAGGTTGGAGTCGAGAAGAGATCGGCGGTGAGCCGGAATATGATTGCGCAAGGCCTCGGCGACTTCTTCGAGGGTGAGCACAGGAAGCAGGCTGAGGAGAGCCCCAAGCAGAACGACGTTCGCCATACGCTTATCGCCCAGTTCCTCAGCCAGGTCATTGCCTTTTACCATGACCCACTCGATCTCGCTGCGCGTCGGCGTCCGGTCGACCAGCGAGGCGTTCACCACCAGGACGCCTCCCGGTTTCACCAAAGTCTCGTACTTGTCAAGGGAGGGCAGATTCATGGCGATGGCCGCTTTGGGATTGCGCACCACCGGCGAGCCGATCTCTTCGTCACTGACGATGACGGTGCAGTGGGCCGTCCCGCCGCGCATTTCCGGGCCATAGGAAGGGATCCAGGTGACATGCTTGCCGCTGTCCATACCGGCGAAGGCCAAGAGCTGCCCGGCGAAGAGCGCCCCTTGGCCGCCAAAACCGGATACCGCGATCTCGGTCTGCATCACCTGCTCCGATCGCTCGCCCGCCCTTCGGCCAGCGAGGGATGCACCTTGTAGTCACCCAGGGGATAGGCCGGGATCATGTGCTCTTCGATCCAGTGCAGCGCCTCATCCGGCTTCATCCCCCAGTTGGTCGGGCAGCTCGAGAGCAGCTCGACCATGGCGAAGCCCAGACCCTGCATCTGGGCGGTGAATGCAATCTGCAGCGCCTTCTTCGCTTTGCGGATGTTGGCGACGTCGTGCAGGCTGCGGCGCACGATGTAGGCACTGCCGTCCAGCTGCGAGAGCACCTCGCACATCTTCATGGGGAAACCCTGTGTTTCGACATCTCGGCCCAGAGGTGAAGACGTGGTCTTCTGGCCAGGGAGCGTCGTCGGCGCCATCTGCCCCCCGGTCATTCCGTAGATGGCGTTGTTGATGAACACGACCGTGATATTCTCGCCGCGCGCGGCGACGTGCAAGATCTCGGCGGCCCCGATGGAAGCCAGGTCCCCATCACCTTGATAGGTGAAGACCAGATTATCCGGATTCACGCGTTTGATGCCGGTGGCCATCGCTGGAGCGCGCCCGTGGGCCGCCTCAGCGAAGTCGGTGTTGAAGTAGTTGTACGCGAAGACCGCACAGCCGACCGGCGCCACCCCGACGGTCCGTTCCCGCAAGCGCATCTCGTCCAGGAGTTCGGCGATCAGCCGGTGCGCGATCCCGTGGGTACATCCCGGGCAGTAGTGGGTCCCAATCGGGGTGAGGGAGCCGGGTTTGGTGTAGATCAAGGATTCGACCAGGCCGGTTTCGGTCATCGGACAGCCTCCTTGTCGCCGACAGCCTGAAGCACCGAAGCGTCCAGCGCCAGGATCTCGTCATACACCTCATCCGGCATCGGGACCATGCCACCCAACCGACCGTAGAACCGGATAGGGACGCGTCCCTCCACACCCAGCCGCACGTCGTCGAGCATCTGTCCGGCGTTCATCTCTACGACCAGCAGGCCCTTGACCTGG
>CAZBJQ010000114.1:0-8954 GCA_964492235.1 uncultured Anaerolineaceae bacterium
CTGTCGTGGCGACAGTTGATCTTGGTTTTGCCAAGAAAGGGCGCAATTTCGCCGCCAAACTGGGCACGCCTCTGGCCTTCGTCGAGAAGCGCCGAACAGGAAACGACTCGCGGGCGACGGCCACAACGATCATTGGTGACGTGGCGGGAATGAACGTGATTCTAGTGGACGATGAGGTTCTGACGGCAAGCTCGATCACCGAAGGTGTGAGGATCGTCAAGGACCACGGCGCCCGCGACGTCTACCTGTCGTTCACTCATCCTTTGCTGGTGCCGCCGGCGGTTGAGCGGCTGGCCGCGACGCCGATTGTCGAGATTGTCACCACGAACACCCTGCCGCTGCCGGCAGATGGGCACCTGCCGAATATGACTGTGCTGTCCGTTGCCCCGCTGCTGGCGGAGGTGATCATCCGTGCGCACGAAGGCCGGTCGGTGGGCGAGCTCTTCAACGAGTAAGGCGAGGCTACGCCCTCCGGAGCGACCGCACAAACGGCTCCCAGGCCTGCGTGTTCTGGCCCGTGGCCAGGCGAAAGTAATAGTCGCGGGCGATGTCTGCCTGCTGCTCGACGTTGAACGTTGAGAGCCTCTTCTCGGTCGGCCCGGCCGTCAGCCCCGCTTCGCCGCCATAGTCATAAGGATTCACTCCTGGGCGTAGGTGGAGGCCGGCGGCTTCCTGCAGCACGCGCAGGCCAAGCCGCTCGTATTGCCAGACGTGTGTCAGCTCATGAATCAGCCATGCCAGGTCGCTGTGTCGCTGCGCTGCCGGTACATCGTCCCCGGTCTCCAAACGGCGCGAGAAGTACATCTGATGGCCCAGGGTGACGGCGTTGTGTGCCGGCGGCGGCTGGCGGCGCAGCCTGGCGCCCACGCCTGCCAGCCGGCGCGGCCAGGCAGCATCCTCGATCAGGCGGACGCGGCTCCAGGCGATGGAATCGCCGAACACTCTCTGCGCTTCACGCAACTCAGGGGCAATCAGGGAGCGGCCGCTCACGGGTGGCCTCGGCTCGATGCTGCCAGGTCTGCGGATAAGGGACCCGGCTCACGCACGGCCGGATCCTGAGGCTGCCTTTGACGAATCTGCCTTCTCCTGGAATCGGGTTGACGCGTAACCCCGAAGCGCGAGAGCCGGGCCGCTCACAAGCGGCGTTCCCCGCGCCTCCAGCCGCATCCTACTGCATGCAGTATATCGGAATCCTACCAGGCGACCACACAGGGCAGGCTGAATAAAGGTACTGCCAGGAACGGCGGACGAACGGCAGTTGTGCCAACTTGTGCGCTGGGCTACGATGGGGCGCGGACGTGTTTGCGCCTTCAACCCGCAACGTGGGGAGGCTCCATGACGCTGTACCTCGATTCGGCCGATCTTCAGGAAGCGCAGCAAGCAGCCGACCTGCGCTTTGTCTCGGGCTGCACAACCAACCCGGCGCTGCTGGCACGCGCCGGACATCGTGACCCCATCCCCGTCATCCGGGCGCTGGCTGACCTGTTCAGCGGGACGGTCTTCTACCAGATGATGGAAAAGACGGCCGAGGCGATGGCCAGGGAGGCCCCGCCGTTCCTTGAGTTGGGGTCAAACGTCGGTCTGAAGGTTCCGGCGACTCTGGAGGGCTTCATATTCGCTGCCGAGTTTTCCCCGCGAGCGACCGTGGCGATGACCGGTGTGTTCGCACCAAGCCAGGCGCTCCTGGCGGCGGAGGCGGGGGCGCATTTCGCCATCCCCTACATCAACCGGCTGACACGATTTGTGGGCAATGGCCCGGGAGTCGTGGCCGACATGGCGGCTGCCATCGAAGGGACGGCTTGCGCCTTGCTGGTCGCAGGGATCAAGACGCCCGCCGAGGCGGTGGAGGCGCGACTTGCCGGTGCCGAGCACTTGAGCCTGCCGCTTGACGTCCTCAAGGCGATGGCCGACAACATCCTGACGGCCGACGCCATTTCGGATTTCGATGGGACCTGGCAGGCACATCTCAAGGGGCAGTAGGGAGCCAAGAACTGCGACGGGGATCTAGCGGCAGGTCAGCAGTTCACCGTTGGCGTTGATGTAGGGGCGGGTGCCGCCCATGACTTCGACCCGACCTGTCGCCATGACGCAAACCCCGGGATCCGCCTCATAGTGGACGGTCGTCCGGTCGACGATGGCGAACGACCCGCGTTCCTCGCTGAAAAGAGCGACGAACGGGATCTCATCCACGGCGAACCAGCGCTTGAGTTCCCCATAGACGCACAGCGTCTTGCCCGTGTCAGCCAGGGTCACCTCATCCCATGGCAGGCAGTTGGCGACGGCCGGCTCGGCCGGGGTTCCCTCCGCGGCCGGGGTTTCCGGAGCTGCTGACGGCAGGACGGCCGCGGTCGGCAGGGTCAGGGTCGCCGTCGGCGCGGTCGGTAGTGTTAGGGCAGGCAGGTTTGGCAGGCCGAACTGGAACAGGGCGAGCGCGATCACGGTCACTAGTGCCACCAGGGCGATCAGAACCAGGGCGGTCGACATGTTCCGCCTCCGGCCGGCAGGGGCGGGCGCGGGCGGCGCCGGCGGGACGGTTCCACCACCCCGGGCTGTCAGGTCCGCTGAAGGCGTGAAAGGCGTCTCTTCGGCATAGCTCGTGCCCCACAGCGATGCCGGAACGGCCGGCTGTGGGGTAAGAGGCTCGGGCGAGGCGGGCTCGGGGCGGGATCGGCCTCTACCGAACAGGCCGGTGCGCCTCGGCTTTTGCTCCGCCTCTGTGTCCAATCCCAGGATCTCAGCCTCGTCCGCAACGCGGGACGGCTCGGCCTTGGCTCCCAGGCCGAAGAACCGAGAACTTCGAGTGGCGGCTGCACCAGCCACCGCCCTGTCTTCGGCCGGGGTGCTCTCATCTTCAAGCACATCGCGCGGATCCCATGTTCGGCGGGTGGGGGAGGGCGGTTCCATGGAAAGGAGAGGACCGGAGGCTGGGGCCAGCTCATGTTCGCAGTACTCACACTCGAGAGCCAGTGCGTCGAGCCACTCTGCGCAGTGTGGGCACCGCTTCTTGCCTTGGATCCCGGCATACGGCTTGAGCTCGCGGTGGCAGTATCGGCAGTACACCGCCTCGTCTTGGATTTCGAGGGCACAATAGTCGCAGAGCCGCACCTGGAATCCACTCCTCTCGTCGACTCTACCGCATCCGCCTGCCTTCTGCCACCATGCCGCCGGGCTAAGCCGGAAGGGATGCTTCGGCGCCTGCTCGAGCCAGGCATTTCAGCCTGGCGCTTGCAAGGAGCATGCCAGGCGTACCAGGGCTTTCACGCGGTCCAGTTGGCCATACCGCCTGTGCGGTGTGTGCCGCTGCGCAGGTCTAGGGCACAAGCTAAGCCGGGGAGGCGGCAAGTCCTCCGGGCGGGTTGGGAGCCGCCTCGGATTGACGGCGGAACTGGCTCATGTACAGCCCGTGATAGATGCCGCGCCCTGCCAGAAGCGACTCATGCGTTCCTCGCTCCACGATCCGTCCCTGCTGCAGCACCAACACCTGGTCGGCGTTGCGAATCGTGCTCAATCGATGGGCCACGACAAAGGAGGTCCGCCCCTTCATCAGGCTTACAAGGGCGGATTGGATCAAGCGCTCGGTCCGCGTGTCGACACTGGAGGTCGCTTCGTCCAGGATCAGAATGCGCGGGTTTGCCAGGGCGGCCCGGGCAATTGCCAGCAGCTGTCGCTGTCCCTGGCTCAGACCCATTCCGCGCTCCCCGAGGGTGGTCTGATAGCCTTCGGCCAGACGCTCGATGAACGAATCAGCATGCGCCAGGCGCGCAGCCTGCATCACCTCCACGTCCGTCGCCTCCGGGCGCCCGAAGCGCAGGTTTTCGAGGATCGTTGCGTTGAACAGGAAGTTGTCTTGCAGGACGACGCCGATCTGCCGCCGCAGGCTGGAGGCCGCCACATCCCGCACATCGTAGCCGTCAATTGTCACTCGACCCCGGGTGACATCGTAGAAGCGAGGGATCAGGTTGATGATCGTCGTCTTGCCAGCACCGGTTGGGCCGACGATGGCGACGGTCTGGCCGGGCTTGGCTTCCAGGTCGATCCCCGTAAGGACGGTGACGCCCTTCTCGTACTCAGCCCAGACATCCTCGAAGAGGACTCTCCCCTGGATGGGGGGAAGCTCCACGGCGTGCGGCTTGTCCTGCACGTCGGGGACGACATCGAGCAGACCAAAGATGCGCTCGCCGCCGGCAATGGCGCTCTGGATGTTGGTCCAGAGAACGGCAATCTGCTGCACCGGCTGGTTGAATCGCTGGACATAGGCGATGAAAGTGATGATCAAACCCAACGAGGCGGTGGATCCAAGCAGTCCACCCCCGCGCAGCAAGGCGACCCCGCCGCCGACAGTCACCAGCATCAAGGCCACGTAGCCCAGTGCTTCCAGCGTGGGCGCCAGAGCAGAAGTGAAGGCCACCGCCTGGATGTTGGCATCCCGGTTCGCCGCGTTCACCTGCCGGAATGCGGCGATGTTCTCGTCTTCACGGCCGAAGGCTTGGCTCTCCCGCACACCGGAGATGCTCTCCTGGAGTTCGGCATTGACCGACCCCATTTCGCGACGCGAGCGGCGGAAGGCACGCCGGGCTTGAGAAGAAAACCAAACCGTCGCCAGAATCATGAAGGGCAGGATCGAGAGCGCCACCAGAGCATAGGCGGCGCTCTGCCGGAACATGGCGTACGAAATCCATGCGATCAGCATGCTGCCGCTGACGACCTGAACCAGAGCGAAGCTGATCGCCTGTTGGATCGTATCGGCGTCATTGGTCACCCGGCTCATCGTGTCGCCGGCCTCGTGCTGGACGTGGTAGCCGATCGATAGGCGCATGATCTGTTTGAAGACATCGACTCGCAGGGATTTCAGCACTCGCTGGCCCGACCACGTCATCAGGTAGAACATCAGCCCTACCGAGACCGCCCCGACCGCAAAGATCGCGACCAGGCGGATTGTCAACCCGGCCAGGCCGGAGAGGTAGTCCTCCGCGGTCCGGCCAGGCTGGGGCGGGGCGTACCAACAACTGCTGGCAGCCGAGGACGACTGCGTAGCGGCAAACGAGGCCATGGCCTGACGCAGCGGCTCGGGAACCTGGGTGAACGCCGAGCTGGCGGCCGCCGGTGTGAAATAGCAGTCCACTGCCTGCCCCAAGAGCCGGGGCGCGATCACCTGGCTCCAGGTGCCAACAACCATCAGCAGCAGCACCAGCAGATACTGTGGCCAGTAGGGCTTGAAGTAGGCGGCGAATCGTCGGAGCGTGGCAGAAACGTTCTTCGGCTTGGAGACTTCCACCTCGAACAGCCCGTGCCTGTCTCGCATCATCTCAGACTTCCTCTCGCATCGGCAGGCTCTCGACGGTCTCAGCCTCGACCGGTATGTCCTCGGCCAACTGCGAAGTGTAGATCTCGGCATACAGCTCGTTGGTTTCCAGGAGTTCGTGGTGAAGGCCCTGGGCAACGATCTGCCCCTGGTCAAGCACCAGGATTCTGTCGGCCTGAAGGACGGTGCTCATACGCTGGGCGATCACGAAACTCGTCCTGCCTTGCATCAAGCGATCCAGGGCGCGTTGGATGTCCAGCTCGGTCTGAAGGTCGACGTTGGATGTGGCGTCATCCAGAATCAGGATGCGCGGGTCGAGCAGAAGCGCCCGGGCAATGGCGATCCGTTGCTTCTGTCCACCGGAGAGGGTGGCGCCGCGTTCTCCGACCGGTGTCTCGTACCCCTGACGGAACTGGCTGATGAAGTCGTGGGCGGAGGCGGCCTTGGCGGCGTCCATGACTTCATCCAGGGGAGACATCGGGCGGCCAAAGGCGATGTTATCCCGAATCGAGCCGGTGAAGAGGGTGGTCTCCTGGAGGACGATCCCGATCTGGGCGCGCAGTGACTCGAGCGTGACATCCCGCAGGTCGTGTCCATCGATCAGAACCCTGCCCTCGGTTGGATCGTAGAAGCGGGGGATCAGGTTGATGATCGAGGACTTCCCCGACCCGGTCATTCCGAGCAAAGCGATCTTCTGCCCCGGCTCAGCTTGGAAGGATACCTGGTTGAGCACGGGTTGGCCGCCTCCGAAGTAGCGGAACGAGACAGCCTCGAATGTAATCAGTCCCCGGACTCGGGGAAGGGGGAGGGAGTGCGGCGAGTCGACGACGTCGCTGGCAGCATCCAGGATCTCAAACACCCGGCCGGCAGACGCCGAGGCTTGGGACATCTGGGTGATGATGAAACCAAGTTGGCCGATTGGGAGAAAGACAAACACCAGGTACAGGCTGAACTCCTGCCATTCCCCGAGGGTGAGTGTGCCGTTGATGATCTGTCGTCCACCGAAGTAGAGGATCAACGCCTGGCCCAGGTTGGCGATCAGGAACAGCGTGGGCATGACCATGGTCATCAGACGCATGACCCGCAGCAGTTCATACATGTACTCATCGGCCGCCGCCTCGAATCGCCGGCTCTGCTGGTTCTCTCGATGGAAGGCCTTGACGACCTTGATGCCGGCCATGTTCTCCTGCAGCACAGCGTTGAGCGCAGACAGCCGACTCTGCGCCGCTTCGAACATCGGCCGGGCCACAGCGCCGATCACCATGAAGAGCAGGATGGCGATTGGCAGGATGGGCAGGATCACGAGCATCAGGCGGCCGTTGGTCGCGCTCAGGATCAGCAGTGTCGCCGTCAACAGCAGCAGTGACTGAACGGCCATCAGCAACCCCTGGCCGATGAACAGTCGCACTTTCTCGACATCGTCGGTGGCGCGGATCATCAGCTGTCCGGTGTGGTTGCGGTCGTGGTAGCTGAAGGACAGACGCTGGATCTTGGCGAACAGGTCGTTGCGCAGGTCGAAGGACACACTGTGCGAAGCGCGTTCGCCCATGTAAGCCTGCGAGAAGGAGAACAGCCCGCGCACCACGGCGAAGACCAGGATCAACGCGCCTGTCAGCAGCAAGGGCTTGTACGGGTCGGCTTGCAGTGCGGCGACCTGCTCGCTGGCGAGCCCCATGGCGGAGGCGGCCGCGGCCTGCGCCTGTGCAGGCAGAGACTCCAGACGCGAGGCCACCAGCCCTTGGGTCAGGCTGTCAATCAGGCTCTGAATCAACTTCGGCACCATCAGCTGGGCGGCGGTTGCCAGGATCATGGCTCCGTACGCAAGTGCCGTCTCTCGCCGGTAGTGGCCCAGGTAGCGGATCGCTCGGCCCAGCGGGCGGAACGAGCTGCGGCTGCGCGCCGGGCTGTCAGCTGCGGAGTGTCTTGCTGTTCTTCGTGGGGAACGCACCCGTGTCCTCCTCCAGCGCCCGTGCGGCGCGTGTCAGGTGGTCAAGTGAACCGATGATCGCTTGCTGCTCTTCCGGCCGCAGGGCGCCCACCAGCTGACGCATCCAGGCCATACGCGACTCGATCGCCTGGCGGACAATGTCATGTCCGGCCGGGGTCAGCGTGATCTGACGCACTCGTCGGTCGTGCTCGTCCTCCGTTCGTGAGAGCAGGCCTTGCTGGACCAGGCGGTCCACGATCTGGCTGGCGGCGGCTGAGGTCACGCCCAGGTCCTGCCCGATCCCGGTCACCGGGCAGGAACCGCCGCGGTGCAACTGCATCAGCGTTGCCAGCTGCGAGTGCGACAAGCCGGACTCCTTGATCCAGTCCTGGAACTCCCGGACCGATCGGTGCATGAACACCTGTGCCCAATCCCGCAAAGCCTGCTCGAGGGAAGGAGGTTGTCCCATACCTCACCTTTCTTGTTAGTTAAGAAGGCTAAAGCATAACTGGTCCCGGGCTTGATGTCCAGCCCGACGAGGGCGCCGCGCCATAGGCGTATAATGTCCGCCTGTTGCCGCCATGAAGACAACCAGGAACCCAGCCCGGCCGGCGCCCGACCGGACCCAGCCTTTTCGGACCCCGACCGGCATCCCGCCAAATCCTCCTGGGAAGCGACCGCAGAGTCCGGCGTTCACCTGGGCGATCCGGTTGCTGGCGGCTGGTTTTGCCCTGGCGGTCGTGCTGCTGGGGTTGACCACGCACCTGATCGTGCGAGACCTTTCCCGAACCTGGTCGAACTTCGCTCTCAACCCATTTCAGCCGAGCCCGGGGGGCTCGGCGACCGGGCCGTTGCAGCCCGGGGACACCGCGACCGCGATGCCGCCATCGGTGATCCCCACTCCGTGGCAGGGTGTGGAGCGGGTGACCATCCTGCTGATGGGTCTGGACTACCGCGATTGGATCGCCGGCGAAGGCCCAGCCCGAACAGACACCATGATGCTGGTTACGCTTGACCCGCAGGCGCAGACCGCAGGAATGCTCTCGGTCCCCCGCGATCTGTGGGTAGAGATCCCCGGCTTTGGCCACAATCGCATCAACACCGCCTTCCCGAGCGGCGAGGCCAACCGCCTGCCCGGAGGCGGCCCCGCTTTGGCGATGCAGACGGTTGAGAAGGCGATCGGGGTCCCGATCCAGTTCTTTGCCGTCATCGACTTCGCGGCTTTCGAGCGCATGATTGACGAGATCGGCGGGGTTGACGTCCTGGTGACCGATCAGATCAAGATCTGTCCGATCGGGCGGTCGTGCAAGATCCTGGCGCCGAAGGCCCATCGACTGGATGGTGCAGAGACGCTCGCCTATGCGAGAGTGCGCAAGGGGGCGGGGGACGATTTCGGACGCGCCGAGCGGCAGCAGCAGGTGGCGCTGGCGATCATCGACCGGGTGGTGGGGCTGGACATGGTCCCCACGCTGGTGACCAAGGCGCCGGCGCTGTATCAGGAGCTCGCAGCTGGAATCCGCAGCAACATGACGTTGGACCAGATGATCTCCCTGGGCTGGCTGGCCGTGCAGACACCCAAGGCGAATATTCGCCGGGGCGTCATCGCGCCACCGAACATGGTGGGATTCCACACGCTGGCCGGTGGGGCGGCTGTCCTGCGGCAGGTTCCGTATCAGATGCGCCAATTGCGAGACCAGATCTTCACCCAGACCGGAGCCATTGGCC
>CAZBJQ010000115.1:0-8952 GCA_964492235.1 uncultured Anaerolineaceae bacterium
CGCCGGCAGGTCGTGGTGCTGGGTCGCCAGGCTCCGGATGTCGGCCTCCAACCCGTCGGCGATCTCACCGCAAGTGCGAACCCCTACCGCCGATGCCGCCAGCTCGATGGCCAAGGGGACACCCTCGACAAGGCGGCAAATCCGCAGTACGTCGGCCAGGAGCCGTTCATCGACCTCCAGCTGGCGGTTGACGCGGTTGCCGCGCTCGAGAAACAGCTGGACGGACTCGATCGCCCGGATGTCACGCACTGGCGCCTGAGCCGGGACTTCGAGCCCCTCCAGCTTGAAGCACAACTCAGCCTGCACACCTATCCGCTCCTGGGAGGTAATCAGCACCGTCGCCTTGCGGGTTTCCTTGAGGAACGCAATCACGATCTCCCTGGCTGCGGGCAGCAGATGCTCCAGGCTATCGAGGACGATCAGGACTTCCTTGTCCCGCAGTGCCTCGAGCACTTGCTGCAGAGGGTCCGGCTGGGTCGCCTGGGCGGCATTCAGGGCCAAGAGGACTGCGGCCGGGATCTGGGCGGCGTCGTCCAGAATGCTCAGGGGGACAAATGCAACTCCACCAGAGAAGGACCCGCCCACCTGCTGGGCGACCGCCAATGCAAGGCGGGTCTTGCCCGCACCTCCCACGCCCGTGATGGTCACCAGTCGGTGGGCGGGGTCCTCGAGGAGATCGGCGAGTTCGCCGATCTCCCGCTCCCGACCCACAAGCGGTGTGGAGGGCTGAGGCAAGGGTTTCGCTGCCACCGCCTCCTCAACCGCCTGTGCTGGCAGGACTCCATCACGGATCAGTGCATGCAGCCGAACGGTCTCGGGCGCCGGCTCGACGCCGAGCTCTTCGGCCAGCACGCGGCGGCAGGCCTCGAACTGCGCCAGAGCCTCGCTTCGCCTGCCGGAGACCGCCAGCAGCCGCATCCGCTCCCGATGCGCCTCTTCCATCCACGCATCGAGGTCGAGCTGACGGCTGACCGTGCCCAATGCCTGCTCCATCTCGCCGACGGCTTCATAGAACGCCGCCTGTTGTTCCAGCGCAATGGCCATCCGCCGGTGCAGGCGCTCGCGCTGGATGGCGGCCCACTCCTCAAAGGGATCCGCCTCTCTCAGATGAAATCCAGCGAGGAAATCCGCCCGGTAGAGGCCGATGGCCTGCTCCCGCCGGCGTGCACACGAGGTGCATCGCACGGGGTTTCGATGCCGGTGCGCCTCGCAAGCGTCCAGCAGGCTGCCGAAGGCCACGACATCGATCCAGTAGTCGCCGGCGGCGTGAAGTTGCATCGAGTCGCGACGGACCGTGAGGAAGGATGGTTGTGCCTGTTCGTCTCCGATGGCCTCGCGCAAGTTGGCAAGCGCCTGGCGGAGACTTGTGCGCGCAGCCGTTTCGAGCAACTCCGGCCACAGCAGCCCGACGAGCGACTCGCGGGCGTGGGGCCGTCCGCCCTCGACGGCAAGATAGATCAGCAGAGCCCTGGCCTTCTGGAGGGAAAATCCATCGGCCAAGTGGCCGTCCAGGCTGATGATCGGGGACCCAAGAAGTGCGAGTTCGAGACGCGCCACAGTGCCGCCTGCAAGCCCGGTTCTGAGCCGCGCTCCGGGCGAATTCAACACGGAGCGCGGATCTCAGGGGCCTCTTTCCGACCGCGTAACGTACGCGGCCGAACAGGCATCAGCCATCTCTGCCCCTCGGCTGGAGGTTGTCGCCAGGGGGACGAGCGCACCTGATGTGCACCCGCAATCTACCTGTCGATCTCGGGGCCAAGGAGACTGCCTGCGGCCGTAGTCGAATTCTAGGTGGACTCAGTCGAAGCCGCAAGCTCTGGGGGCTTGTGTGAGAATGGGACGATGTGCGTGGTCAACGCTGGCCGTCAGCGGATCCAGGCCGCTTGGGCCACCCGACTGCCCAGATCACCGACGACGCGGGGAACAAAGTCCGGCGCCGAGGCAGCATAGAGCGTGCCGTTTTGGGCGGCCACCAGCAGGGTGCTGCCCTGCACGGGATCCCAGATCATGGTCGCCACATCGGCCTCCAGAATCGTGCGGAAGTCGTCCCCTGGTGAGCGCACAACGACCCGCCCCTGCTGGCTCTCGATCACCTCCCAGGCTTCGAAGCCCTGGTCCGAGAGCGTCGGGTGGTAGGAGGCATCCGCCAGCGGCGGAGTGGACAACATCTCGCCTTCGCTCGAGATCAGGCCGTGCGGATACACATTGAAGGCGCTGCTCTCCGGCAGCCAGTCGATTCCCCAGGCCCTGTCCTCCACCACAAGCTGCGGAGCACCCTCCCCGGGCATCATCAGGTAAGTCCCTTCGCCGAGGGGACACGATTCGCACTCGGCGCTCGACATCAGCACAGCGTGGTTGAGGGGGGAGAGGGCGGCATAGGAGGCAAAGCACCCTTCGAAGATGAGGGCACCTTTCCCTTCCCCGGCGGCGACGGTCAGCAGGTTCCTCTCGCCGCACTCCTCGTCAGCTTCCGAGGCCAGGTAGTGCCCGCCGTCCAGCCAGCCTACGAGATTCCATGGCCGTTGGAGTTTGGCCGGCTGGGTGATGACAGCGCCGTCGCTGACCCGTACCGCCCAGGCGCCGTCGGCCTGGTTGTAGCCGACGATCGCACCGCCAAAGGGCGGCACCCACCGCCCGCCGAAGTGTAGGATGAACTCGCCATCCGGTGACCAGGTCGGGTAGAGCGCCTGTGAGCCGCCATCCGTCAGCTGGGTGGTCTCGCCCGTCGCGATGTCGTACAGGTAGAGATCCGAGGTGGGACCCTGGATGGCCCCGACAAACGCCAGGTAGCGTCCATCTGTAGGATGCCAGGCGACGTTGTCATACTGGGTGATGGCGTAGTAGGCGAACGCCTGCTGCGTGAGGGGATGGTTGGCCACCTCCTCGGGCTGGACGGTCTGCAGCGTGGCCAGCACCCGCGCCGCGCCGTCCGGAAGGGAGATCTCCATCAAGACGGGGCCTTGCTGCGACTTCGAGGTGAAGGCCAGCCGATCTCCCTGCGGAGAGACAGCCCGGTGCAGGTCCGCCGGCCCGATCCCGCTATCGAACAGGCGTGTGAGGAAGGAACCGTCTGGGTTGGCGATCCAGATTCCGTCATCACCCTCAAACAGGACGTACGGGCCACCGGGATTCAGTGCAGAAGGTGCAGGTGTGGCTGTGGGACCTGCATCCGTCGTTGGCGGCGCCGCTTGAGCCGTAGTTGCGGCGGCGACAACTGAAGGCTTGCCCTCTGGCGCAGCCGCCGTCGACAGCGGACCCTCCGCAGGTGTCGGCCCCGCCGGGGTGCAGCCCGAGAGCACAACGCCCATGGCCAGCCAGATCATCCAGCCCGAACGCATTCTCTTTGTCATGGTGCTTCCATCCTCCGCGTGATCCGGGCTCGGCTTATTCCTGAGCCGAGCACAGATGCCCGTATCGTGTGCGTTGCCTGGCGCCGGGCGGTGCGATCCCCTGGGTGAGCCTGGCAATGTCCCAGCCGGCTCGGGTGCTCTGGTTCCATTCTGTTGGCAGACCCCGGACGGTGACCTCCCTGTCGATCACGCGCCGGTCGGCTTTCGCTTGGAACCGCTTTGGTGCGACTCGCGTGCGGTCGGGCTCCATCGTACCTGTCGACGCATGCTGGCCGGCAAACCGGTGGATCCTGCCCGGACCCGGCTGGCAGTCGTGCGCCCACACGCAGCCTTCTACCGGGGTCAGACTCTCCACCTGTGAGCTGGCCAGGTGCGCGCCCAGCTGCCGGGGCGATCCAGCCCGCCCGCTCCGCCGCCCGAACCTCGCCGAAGCACTCCCGCGGCCGCGCCGGGACAGGTGGCTTGCCGGCGCGCCTCGCGGCGGCATCGGTTCATGAGCCAGCCAGGATCGAGATCGCCCAGACCAGGGCCGCGCCCAGGACGAGGGCGCCGAACACGGTGAACGTGCGGCGCGTGCGCACACTTGCCGCCTGCGCCAGGCCGAACATGAACAGCACCACCGCCAGCAGTGCCAGCACGGCGACGTAGCCGTCGCCCTTCCGGCTCCAGCTGTGGTAGGCGTCGGCGGCCTGGTTCTGCACGGCGACGAGTTCATTGGCAGGAGCGAACGAGTCATCGAGGTAGGCCTGCATGTTCGGCAGGCCGTCCGGCTCGGAGGCGGCGTAGGCCGGATCGGTGTAGAAGACCGAGAGCGCCTGGGTGCGTTCGGCTCGCGCCGCCGCGATTGCCGCCCGGGCCCGCACCGAGGCGGCAATGCCCAGCGCGCCTTCGGCTTCCTGCTCCAACCCGGTGATCTCGAGGGCCAGGCTCTCCTGTCTGTCCGTCGTCAGCGCTGCCAGGGTCGCCACGTCGTAGTCCGAGCGAGTCCCCTGGCGGAACAGTTCGCCCGAGGCGCGGATGGCGTAGTACTGCGAGTCGCGGTTGCCGGCGTCCGCCCGGATGTTGGCGTCCACCTGCAGGCCCGCCACGATCGAGGCGGTGACGGTCCCGGCCATGGTCAGGATGACCACCAGTGTGCGCCAGCGTTCGGTGGGTGCGGGGGTATCGGTCATGCGTCCGCCAGGCGCAGCAGCGCCCACACGATCTCGGTGGTTCCCAGCCAGGCCAGTCCGAACAGGAAGATCGCCAGCCCGGTGATCAGGCTGACGATGCGAAGCCGGCCCCGGGCGATCTCGCCCAGGCCCAGCCAGAACAGGCTCAAGGCCAGCAGTACCGCGCCAACGGCGTGCCAGCGCTGCTCGGCATAGTAGCGGTCGGCCAGCAGGAAGGCAGCCTGTGGATCCAGGTCACCCAGCCCGGCATTCTGGGCCTGCAGGTCGTTGAAGCGGGCCATCAGGTTCAGCGAGCCGTCCTCGCCGGCATAACTGGGATCGGTTGCGAGCGGCTCGGCCAGCAGAGCCATGCCGGGCAGGATGTAGGTGCGCATGTTGGCGCCCACCGCCGCAAAGCCGGCATCGGGGCTGTCTTCCAGTGCTTCGACCTCGGCCTCGCTCACGAGGTAGCGCTGGGCGTGTGTCGCTTCCTCGTAGGTTTGGCGCCAGTCGGCATTGACCAGATCCTCGGTCTTGATGGCTTCGATCAGCCCCTGGCGTTCCGCGTCGCCGGCGCGTGAGCCGAGATCGCTGGTGCGCCAGGCGGCGACCGCGGTGGCCACGAGCACTACAGCCATCACTGCCGCGATCACTACCTCCCCGGCCGACCTTTCGCCTCTGTGTTCGTTCTCTGTCATGCTGAGCTCCACGCGCTTCCTCAACCTTCCGATCCCGGCGGAAGAGGACTGAGCCACTTCGCCGATCCTATGCGTCTGCGGGCCAACCAGCGGCGCTCGGCGTCAGCCACGAAACATCACGGTCAGGGGGTTGGACCTCTCGAACCCCAGTCCCCAGCCTGGCGCCTGTGCACCGGTCAGCCGGCTGCCCCGCTCACCGACCTGTGCCCGATCACTGCGGCGTGGTGCGCAGCTCGAAGGTGGACGTCTCGCTCCACCTTCCAAATCCCATCGACGGTTGGAACCCTTCCCGGCCCCATTTCTTCGTCGCCGCGGGTTTCTCACCTTCGGCTTCCATCGTCCAGCCGATGACGTCCAGGTCCGGGAAATGGGCCGCCGTGAACAGTCCATGCCAGAACGATTTTCCCCCGACCGGAGGCGGCTTGACGCTGGCGTCCTCGCACTTGAGCTCCGAGAACTGGATCGGTTTCTTGTCCTTGACCTCGAAGGAAAGCGTGAAGTCCACCAGCCCCCCACCTTCGGCAAACACGGGCGTCAGTCTGAGCGTGACGTAGGCCTCGGTCCCTGCTGGGGCAATCATCGGCGCGCAGGCCTCGGGGCGGATCCGGATCTCCTGATAGGGTATCGTGCCTTGACCCGTCAGGTAGGACACCCGGCCGTTCCAGCGCCATGTCAGCGGCAGACTGCCCCGGACGGGGACCTCAAACGTGCCCAGGTCCGGGAACTGCGCCGTGATCCGGGAGTCGATCCTCAGCTCCAGATTGCACTTCTTGGCCGACTCGATCACGTCCTTGAGCACCTGATCCCCGTACTTCTGCTTGAAGCGCTGCGCCATCTGCGCCCCGAAAGTGCCCGGCTTGGGGTGGGTCATGCGCTCAGCCAAGGCGTGGGCGTTGAAGTCTTCGACGGTGAAGCACTTCTTCAAGTTGTACTCGAGCATCTTGTTCAGCCGATCCAGGAGGACGTCCCAGATCTTCTCCCGGGTCGCCTGGCTGGCCTTGTCGTTCCCGTAGAACTGATTGTGGAACTCGAAGTTGTCGAGGGCCCACATCACCTGGTTCCACGAGATGGCGTTGTTGGCGCTTTCGAGGATCCGGTTGGCGCTCAGCTGACCTGGGAACGCCAGCGGATGGAGCTCGGGGTCCTCGGCTTGTCCATAGGCGAGCCGGTTGGCGATCGCGGCGTCGTTGGCCGTCGGCCGGTGGTTGCGCACCACACGCTGGGCATCGGCCCGCGTGCCGGCGCCCACGCCATACGACCTGGCCTGGGCCGCAGCGATCGCTGCCAGGGGACCGGCCGCCAGCGGACGAGCCATCCACCGCGCCAGATGGGCTGTGGTGGATGGCCGCCGGGCTGTTCCCGGGTCTGGCGCTGATGGATACAGGTGGAACTCCTGCCCTTCCCCTTCGAAGGCAAACCCCAGGGCCTGGTATTCCTGCGAGAGCGCCCCCCCGTCCGGGGTTTCGATCGTCAGGATCGCCGGCAAGTCGAAGAACAGACCCTCGGGCTCGATGCGCACGGCCCCCAGCAGCCCGCCGCTGAGCGGCAGGCCGTCGATGCTCTGAATCGGCATCAGAGTGATCGGCGCTTCCTCGTCCAGCGCCTCGGGGGGAACCTCCAGCGTGAAGGTCACGTTGTCCGGGCTGGTCACCGAGACCGACCCGCCCTCGGGCCCAATCAACGCTGTGGCCGAAGGAACCACCATGATGCTGGAGGGATCGAAGCCCTCGGGATCTTCGGGATCGAATCCGGGCGGATACAGGCTGCTGGGATCGAAGTTCGGGTCAGTCAGATCGACCTCCGGAGGTTCCCAGAAGGTCGGCTCGTACTCGTGAGCCTGAACCGTGAGGGGATTGGCTTCCTGCACCGGGGTAGTCACTTCGGCCGTCCCCCGCTCGCTCTCACCGGCGGCGCTGACCGCCTTCAGCCGATAGGTCAAGTCCATGCCGTCGGGCGCAGGGATGTCCTCGTAGGACATCTGGCCGGCCGCAGCCTCGGCGAGCGGGAGGAAGTCCTGCTCGCCGTACTTCACTTCGATGACGTACTTGGTGGCGTCGGCGTCTGCCGGCCAGCGGAGCATCACGCTCACCGGCGAGGTGACTTCGGCCGTGAAGCGCTCGACCGGTCCTGGCTCATTGGCAGGAGCCGCTGGGCCAACCTCACCGCCAGCGGGTCCACAAGCCACGGCCAGCAGCATCGGCAGCGCGAACAGTACGTTACGGATCCAGGATCGCCTCGACATGGTCTATCCCCCCTCCGATGGAGGACCTCCCCGGCTCAGGCCTCGGAGCCGGCAGGGGAGGAAGTCATTCCGTGTGTGTTGAACCTGACCTACGAGCCTTGCATGCCCCCTCAGGAGCCCTCACCGGTCTCGGGGTTCGCCCCCTCCGTCCTTCGCCCCGCATCGTCGTCCTGTTCTCCTCGGGTCCTTTTCGCCAGGTACCCGAACAGATCCTCCAACTCGGCGAAGCCGGTTCGCTGGCCGGTGCGCGGATCCTCGAGCGATGCCCGCCACGAGCCGCCCGCCTCGGAGACCGCCTGCCACAGTCGCAGCATGTAGGAGAGGTACTTCTCTTCCCGGTTGTTCATGGGCTGTGGCTCCGCGGGGTGGGAGGCCGGTGGCCTCCCACCCTGAAGGATGCGATCGGTGATTCGAAGGACCTAAGGCAGCGTACCGATCACTCGGAAGGTGTCCAAGGCGTGGATGGCGATATCCTCATCCTCCGGATTCACCATCTGCACGATGAGCAAGATGGTGAAGGCCTGCGAGTTGTCGGTCGGGACGGCTGAGAGGACCAACGTCTGGGCGCCGCCCGGGCCGCCGCAGTTGTAGAACAGATCGGCCTTGCCGCGGTAGTAGCCGTCGTTGTAATCCGAGCGGCCATCGAGTTTGCAGTCGCCGAGGTAGTCCGGCCGGATGGCATCCAGGATCTGGACGTGGCCGCCCAGACGGGCCAGGTCGTCCGATACGCCGAAGAACATGCCCGGCGCGTCCCATGTGCGGTTGTAGGCGTCGAGATCGGGGGCGGCCGAGATCGAGGCGCCAATCACGTCATTGCCGTCCATCCATTCCGAGCCGTCGGTGTCGGCCCATGTTTCGGGGATCTCGACGGCGATCGAGCTGTAGGCGTCGGCGACATCGACGTAGCCAGCTGCGTTGGGCTGAGCAGGATCCTCGGCTGGGGCAGCGGGGTCAAAGACGGCACTGGTCGCAAGCTCTCGCCCGTTGAGCTGGCCGGCCAGCGTCTCGCCAGTGGCGAAACGGATGACTTCCAGAGCCAGGGTGTCGTCCGGCGTGTGGCTCTTCAGGACGCCGCAGTACTGCTCCATCGTGCCGTCCGTGCCCAGGAAGATGCTTTCCAGCGTGGTCAGGATGTCGCCGGCCTGCACGCCGGCCTTGTCCGCTGGCGATCCAGAGGCGACCGAGGCGACCCAGATGCCCGAGAAGCCCGACTCCGCGTCGACGAATGCTTCCCCATTGACCCCGATCGAATTCACATCCTCGCCTTCCTTGAGGCGCTCGACCACCGGCAGGGCCTCATCCTCGGCAATCGCCCAGAACCGGCTGGTGGTCTGGTCCGCCATGTAGTTCACGCCGACGACCTTGCCGTCCTCTGTGACCAGCGGTCCGCCGGAGTTGCCGGGATTGACGCTGGCATCGTGCTCGAGGACGTAGTCAACCGACGCCCAGGACGATTCCCCGTTGGCCCGTTCCTTGGAGATGATTCCCTTGGTCAGGGTGTATTCCTCATC
>CAZBJQ010000116.1:0-8928 GCA_964492235.1 uncultured Anaerolineaceae bacterium
TCACCCTCGAGATGGTCACCGAGGAGGAGCGCCAGTGGATGTGGAAGGAGTATGCCCCCGATCCCCGCATGCGCTTAAACCTGGGCATCCGTCGGCGCCTTGCGCCCCTCTTGGACAACGACCGCCGCAGGATCGAACTGGCGAAGTCGCTCCTCTTCACCCTGCCCGGCGCGCCCGTCATCTACTACGGCGATGAGATCGGCATGGGCGATACCCTCGACCTGTTTGACCGGAACGGCCTTCGTACGCCCATGCAATGGGACTCCTCCCCCAACGCAGGCTTCACCACCGGATCCCCACACACGGAACTCGTCAAAGGAGATCTGGCGTTTCAGAAGGTCAATGTGGCTGCCCAGTTGAGCGATCCTCACTCGTTGTTCCATACCACTCAGAAGATGATCGCCTTGCGAAAAGAACACGCCGCATTTGGCGGCAGCAGCCTGGAGTGGGTGGAGATCGGCAACCCGACGGTGGCGGCCTACCGGCGCCAGAACGGAGATGATGTCGTGCTCGTCCTCAGCAATCTGAGCCATGCCGCGCAGTCCGTCGTTGTCCCGCCGCACTACCGAAAGGAATGCCTCGACCTGTTCTCCTCCTCCATCGTCTCCCTGGGAGCGGAACTGGAACTCAAGCCTTACGCCACCTTCTGGCTTCAGCTGCCCAATGGAGAGTAGCGGCCCCTCCCCAGAACGGGCCATCGAAGGCGGCGGCACGGACCTCCTGAGCGGGAGGGCGGCGGCCAGGCCGTTCCCGCGCCAGGGCAGGGGGCAGGGACTCCAAACCCTCATCCGTCTTCAGGAGAGACCCGCCCATGCAGGAATAGGGAGATCATCATGAAGGGCGATGTCCTTGTGCTCCACGAAGGCCACCGACGAGCGGCAGGCGCGATCGTTCCACAGATCATTGATGCGATCCGGCGAAAGAGCACAAGATACACGATCACGGTCGCAGGGGAATCCGGCAGCGGCAAGTCCGAAACCGGCAGGGCCATTGCAGATGAATTAAAGACACACGGTATCCGATCTGTCGTGTTGGGACAGGATGATTACTTCGTCCTCCCGCCAAAGTCGAATGACAGGGAAAGGCGAAACGACCCGCATTGGCTTGGACCTCATGTAGAAGTGAGGCTAGATCTCATGGAACAGAATTTGCTGTCCGCCATTCAAGGGAAGAGGGAAATAGCCAAACCGCTGGTTGACTACGACGCCAACACAATCCAGGAAGAGACCATCACGTTGGATGGGATCGGCGTCCTGATTGCGGAAGGAACCTATACGTCTCTGCTCAAGCATGTCGATACCAGGGTATTCATCGCCAGGAATTGGATGGACACCCTGGAAGACCGCCAGAAGAGAAACCGGGGCAAGGAAGTGGGCGATCCGTTCACGGAGCAAGTGCTGAGCACGGAACACAAGATCATTGCCGGGCATAGGCAACTGGCTGATTTTGTGATCACGAAGGACTATGAAGTCATCGCTGTTGAGTAGCGAAGTAGGATGACGGTCAAGAACGAAGTTCAACTGATAACGTATCCGGATTCGCTCGGAGGGAATCTTCGAGCGCTTGGCCGCGTCATGCAGACATACTTCCCTGGCCTCTTCCGAGGCGGGATCCACATTCTGCCGCCCTTCCCATCCTCCGGTGACCGGGGTTTTGCCCCCGTGAGCTATCTAGACATCGCGCCGGAATTCGGCACCTGGGAAGATGTGCGCAGGATCGGCGAGAGCAGCCCCATCTTGCTGGATTTGATGGTCAATCACCTGTCCGCGGAATCAATCTACTTTCGGGACTTCCTCAAGAACGGGCGCATGTCCGAGTATGCTCACCTGTTCATCCCTGCACAGAAGATCTGGCCGGATGGCGATCCTCCACGCGACGAGATCGAGAAGTTGTTCCTGCGCCGGAAGGAGCCATTCTCCGACTTCACGATCGGGGAAACTGGCGAAGGGGTGCGGGTCTGGACGACGTTCGGCAAGACGACTCCTTCAGGCCAGATCGACATCGACGTGAATTCTGAGGTCGCTCGCCGCCTGCTGACGGAATTCATGGCCAAGTTCGCCGAGAACGGTGTCAGCATTGTGCGGCTGGATGCGGTTGGCTTTGTGACCAAGAAGCGAGGTACGACGTGTTTCTTCGTGGAGCCGGAGATCTATCGCTTCCTGGAGTGGATCTCGGGACTCGCCAATGCCCTTGGGATCGAAGTGCTCCCGGAAGTCCATGCGGACTACACGACCCAGTTCAAATTGGCCGAAAGGGGGTATTGGATCTATGACTTCATCCTGCCGTACATGGTACTCGACGCGCTGTTGAGCGGAACCGGAAAGAGGTTGAAAGAGTACCTGAAGATCCGACCGCACCGGCAGTTTACCATGCTGGATTGCCATGATGGAGTGCCGCTCATACCGGATTTGAATGGCCTCTACCAGAGTCAGGACGCTCGCAACGTGGTTGACATTTGTCTGAATAGGGGCGCTAACCTCAGCCCCGTCTTCTCTCCCCGGCACAGGGGTCCGGATGGTTTTGATGTCCATCAAATCCGGGGGGCATTCTATTCGCTGCTGGATTGCAGTGACGATGCCTATCTGGCTGCCAGGGCTATTCAGTTCTTCACACCGGGCGTTCCGCAGGTCTACTATGTCGGCCTGCTGGCGGGGGAAAACGACCAATCCGCAGCGGAAAGAACGGGCGACGGCCGCGAAATCAATCGGCACAACTACTCGATGGATGAGATAGAAAGGGATCTGCGTCGCCCGGTTGTCCAACGCTTGTTAAGACTGATTCGCTTCCGCAATGAATACGATGCCTTCGATGGGGCGTTTCAGATCCTAGACTCGGATGATTCGGTGCTGGAACTGTCTTGGGAGAGGGGGCGAAGCAAGTGTCAACTAATGGTGGATTTCAAGTACAACAAGGCTGTGATTCGCTATGCAGATGATGATGGAAATCCTGTAGATTATCCCCTGTGACCGTCCATCCTCAACGACTGGATCCGCGCAATCGTCTCCTGGTCGGTCCCTTCCGACGCTCCATATCTGCCTCAATCAAGAGAAAACCGCGGTCCCTCGACCGTATTTGGGTACGACCAGGGACTCGAACCCTGAACCACGCGGCTCCAACCCGTCGTCTTTGCCGCATCGACCATCGCCATGCTGATTTGGTTCCTGGCGTTGCCTGCGCGCCGCACCCTCTACCTCAGGCTATTCGGCCGCAAGGGTCCGCCCCCGCTGGCGCTAATGTTGCTCCTCACCGCCCCAGGGGAATAGGCCGCCGCGCGAACCACGCTGACTCCCACGGCCGGACATGGTCGCCAGACCGATTGCGCCACGCTCATCTGCGCCGCTAGCGATTGGTCCTCCTGCTGTTCGGAGTGTTCTGCGCGAGAATGCAGTGGTTGTCACCGGTGGAGCTGAATTCGGAGGGCACATGACGGAGCAGCTTGGGCTTGCGGAAGGGGGACAGCGACCGCATCGGAGCGGGCCGCACAGGGTCGGCATGCAGGCGCTCACCCACCCTGCGCTCGCAACCGCGATCGCAATCCTGCTGCTCAACGATCACGTGCTCAAATCCCTGTGGCCCAGTCCCTTGACGGGCAAGTTGAGTGACATCGCCGGGCTGATCTTCTTTCCGGCACTGGTCATCGTCGTGCTGGGCTGGGCGTTGAGGGGGCACCTGCAGAATCCGCGGCGGGTGGCGGGGTTGGCCTTCCTGGGAACCGGAATCGCCTTCGCTGCTCTCAAAGGAGTCCCTCCCGTGAATGCGGGCGCCCATTCCCTAGCGGCGCTCGTGCCCGGCTTGCGACTGCAATTGAGCCTCGATCCGACCGATCTCTGGGCGTTGGCCGTCCTGCCTCCTGCCCTCCTGCTCTGGTTGCAGGCCGAGGCCGGCCATCGCCCCGTGTCCCTGCGAGCCGGTGTGCTTTCGGCGTCGGTCGCAGCCCTGGCGGCCATCGCAACCGCCCCCTGTCCCCCGGAGCAGCCCATCAGCCGATTCCTGCAAGGGCCGGACGGTGTGTATGCCGTCGCCCATGCGTGGGATCCCTTCAGCTCCATTTACCTCAGTCGTGACCTTGGGCGGAACTGGGAGGCCCTCCAGGAATCGGATGTGCCGACAGACATTTCGGCTCAGGCCGTGAATCCCGTTACCCTTCCAGTGGTGGCATGTCTAGCGTCCCGGATGGAGGAGTGCTACCGCATCGATGGGGTTCGGCCGCAAATCGAGCGGTCCGAGGATGGCGGATCGACATGGGATATCGCCTGGTCGCCGCCCGCCTCAAGGTTGAGCTACATGAGCCGGGTTGCGGCAGGCACAGGCGAGCTCCTGGCGTGTGGCAAGGAGATCGATTTCACGCCGCACGACCTGATGCTGCTGGAGCAAGGCGGACGCACCGTCGTGCTGGTGGCATTGGGGAACGAGGGCGTCCTGCGGGGGCAGGCCGAGGAAGACACGTGGGAGCGGCTGGGCGTCGGCTGGGCGGAGGCAACGCCCGAGCGAGCCTCGAGTCTGGAGGATCTGTGGCCGCCTTCGACCATCTTGACCGAGACGTTCGTGTTGCTGGGAGCAGCGGCCATCGCCTTCCTGGCGTTCTCCATCCGCGTCTGGGTGCGATCTCCGCGCAGGCCCGATGCCTCCGGCGAGGGGTATCGTTGGTACTACTGGCTCGCGGCGGGAATCCTGGGGCTTGTGGTCCTGGCAGGATTCGCCTTGAATGTCGAGGAACTGCTCCTCATGGTGGGCACTCCGCTGGCCGTGCTCTTGGCGTATGGCGCCTTCCTCGGACAGCGCTGGTCGATTGTGATCGGGGACAGCCTGAACGCGGACGCTGTTCAGAAGTCCCTGTGGGTCAGTCTGGCATCGACCTTCGGCTGCGCGGCGATCGCCTGGCTGCCGTTCGTCTTCTGGATCTACGGGGTCATCGCCTCCTACGCACTGGCGTTTGGCCTGGCCTTGGCTGTGGTTGCAGCCGGTTGGCTGTGGGGCTGGCGTAGGGTCCGCTTGCTGACGGCAACCCATTGACCTCTCCAAGACGCCAATCGGGTCGGCGAAGCACGGATCGAACGGGTCTCGGAGTGGTGCCCGCAACAGTCTCCCAATCGAGACCGCGAATTCGGACATGCCTGGGAGCCGAGCGGAGACACGTCGGCCCACGACGGCCCGGTCCTGCTCGCTCCTTCGGCTCCAGGGACCCATGTGCCCAGGCAGGTGTCCGGCCCTTTCTTCGAGTCCGTCGTTCCGCACGGAGGGGGCCGAGATCCTCGACCATGGCAGGTGACTCGCTTCGGCCACCATCCACCGGTTCATCTGGGGGCAGTCGATTGACCAGAGGATAACTCGTCGTTCTGCTGATGATCTTGCTGCAGGCGTTGGCAGGCTGCCAATCTCCCGGCGCCAACAGGGATGCAGCACCTTCCGTGGCCGGCCCGATGGAATCCGAGGCAAGCTCCTCAGCGGAATCGGCGCTCCCCCGGACCGCGCTCGAGCCGGGCATGAGCTGGCAGTGGCAGCTGGCGGAGCCGCCGGTCGATGTCTCCGTTCAGGCTCAAGTGTCCGATATCGATCTTTTCGACAACGGTGCCGATGTCGTCGCCGTCCTGCATGCGGAAGGACGGCTCGTCTTCTGCTAAATGAGCGCCGGAAGTTGGGAGGATTGGCGGCCGGATGCCGCTGAGTTCCCGCCCGAGGTCTTGGGAAGAGATTATTCGGGTTGGCCGGGGGAACGCTGGCTCGACATCCGCCGCCTCGACCTCATCGGCCCGATCCTGGAGCGGCGGCTCGGACTCTGCCGCGACAAAGGATTCGACGGCGTCGAGCCCGACAACATCGACGGCTATGCCAACGACACGGGCTTTCCGCTGACCTACGCCGATCAGTTGGACTTCAACCTGTGGCTGGCCGATCAGGCGCATGCGCGAGGTCTGACGATCGGGCTGAAGAATGACCCGGAGCAGGCGGCGGCCCTGGCGCGGGCCTTCGATTGGGCCCTGACGGAAGACTGCTATGACGAGGGCTGGTGCGCCGAGCTTGGCCCCTTCCTGGAGGCGGGCAAGCCCGTCTTCGCCGCCGAGTACTCCGATACGGGTGTCGACTTCGTGGCCGCCTGCCAAACGCTCCAGGAGGCGGGATACAGCCTCATCCTGAAGGACCGGGAGCTGACTTCGAGGCGCGAGACCTGCCCGAGGTAGGCGGACCGTTGCCTGCAGGCTCTTGTGCTTGCGATCGCCAGGTGCAAGGACTGGCCTCGCGGCCGCCCACCCATGGGAGGAGGGAGAGCCCCTGGCGGATGCATCGCGAGGGCGAGGCTGGGGGCTCGCCGCCTCAATGCCTCCCAGCGCGACCTGCTAGGGGAGGAACTGCATCGACTGGGCCGCAACGGCCATCATGGCCAGCGAGAATCCGGTGTAGATCACGATGACCGCTGTCCAGAAACCCATGACGTCAACGATGCCCAGTCGGCCTGCGTTGACCCATCCCCAGAAGAACGGATAGATCGGGAACAGGAATCCGAGCAGCGCGTGAAGGGCTCCCTTCTCGTGGGCTAGCCGGACCAGCATGTAGATGAGGCAGCCGAGGGAGCACAAGGCCAGAACCGAGCTCAGGATCAGATCCAGACCGTCCATGTCACCATCCCTCGTCGAAGAGTGCTCACCCAGAATACGCTCGGTGGCTGATGCCGCACCCCGTCTGCAAGCCTACTGCAAGGCCCGCCCACGGTTCCCGAACTCTCGCTGACATCGGGCTGTCGACCGGTCTCTTGAACTTGGAGCGCGAGTCGGATAAGATTAGTCCGGTTCCCCCGAGAGACGCCGAAGGCTTGAACAAAAACGTTCCCGACGAGCATGCTGCTTCCTCCGGCCAGCGGCCTGCAATGATCCGTTGGGAGGGCCAAGGATGACCTTGTCGAACGACGTTCTGCTCGAGATGTATCGGTTCATGCTGCTGGCACGTCGGCTGGACGAGCGCGCTTGGGTGCTGCACCGCCAAGGAAAGATCGCCTTCCATGTCTCCGGCATCGGGCAGGAGGCGGCGCAGGTTGGGGCGGCTTTTGCCTTGCGGCGCGGCCAGGATTGGGTGGCGCCGTACTACCGGGACCTGGCCCTGATGCTGGCGCTGGGTCTGACCCCCCGGGCCTTCATGCTGAGCCTGATGGGGAAAGCGGGGGAGCCCACGTCAGGCGCACGCCAGATGCCCAGCCATTGGAGCCTGCGCAGCGCGAACGTCGTCTCCCACTCCTCGCCCGTCGCCACGCAGGCCTGTCATGCCGCTGGGATCGGGTTGGCGATCAAGCTGCGCGGCGACGACAAGGTCGTGTTGACGACGATTGGCGAAGGGTCGACGGCCCAGGGTGAGTGGTATGAAGCGGTCAACTGGGCGGCGGTGCACAAGCTGCCCGTGATCTTTCTGGTCGAGAACAATGTCTATGCCATTTCGGTCCGTCAGGACAAGCAGATGGCGGTGGCCAGCGCCGCTGACAAGGCGGCCGGGCTGGGGCTGCCGGGGGCGTCGATCGATGGCCTTGATCCGATGGCCATACACCAGGCGGTGGCCCAGGCGGCGGCCCGCGCCCGCGGCGGCGACGGGCCGACACTGATCGAAGCCCGCGTTCACCGGCTGACGCCGCACTCGTCCGATGACGATGATCGTTCGTACCGCCCGCGGGAAGAAGTAGAGGCGATGAAGCTGGAGGACCCCCTGCGGATGTTCCACGACCGGCTTGTCAAACAGAGAATCCTGGCGGTTGCTGCAGCGGAGGCGATGGAGGCCCAAGCGAGTGAGGAAGTAGAGCAGGCGGTTCAGTTCGCGATCGAGGCGCCGTACCCGCCAGCGGCCGACGCAGCCTTCCCGGTCTTCGTCGAGGATGTCCGCCATGGCTGAGATGACGCTGATCGAGGGCCTGCGCCAGGCCATGGATGAGGAGTTGGCGCGCGATGAGCGGGTGTTCATTGTCGGCGAGGATGTCGGGGCGCGGGGTGGGGTATTCCGGGCGACGATGGGGCTGTTCGACAAGTACGGCCCCGATCGGGTGATCGACTCGCCCCTGGCGGAACTCTCGATCGTCGGCGTCGGGATCGGGGCGGCGCTGTACGGTTTGCGGCCGATCTGCGAAATCCAGTTCGCCGACTTCATTCATCCCGCTTTCAATCAGATCGTCAGCGAAGCGGCTCGGTTGTGCTACCGCTCCAACGGCGAATGGACCGCGCCAATGGTCATCCGCGCCCCCTACGGCGGCGGCATTGGCGGCGGCCTGTACCATTCGCAGTCGATCGAGGCTTTCTACACTCATGTCCCCGGTCTGAAAGTTGTTGTCCCGTCGAATCCGTACGACGCCAAGGGCCTGCTGAAGTCGGCGGTGCGCGATCCGAACCCGGTCCTGTACCTCGAACCGAAGAAGGGCTACCGCCTGATCAAGGGTGAGGTGCCGGAGGGGGAAGAGGTCCTGGTGCCGATCGGGCCAGCGCGCGTTTCTCGGCCAGGACGAGATGTCAGCCTGTTCGCCTATGGAATGATGCATCACTACGCCCTGCGGGCGGCAGAAGCCGTCGCCGCTGAGGGCATCGATGTCGAGGTGGTAGACCTGCGCACGCTGGCGCCCGTCGACCGGGCGGCGATCCTGGCCTCGGTGCGCAAGACGGGCAAGGCGCTGATCGTGCACGAGGACAACCTGACGGGCGGCTACGGCGCCGAGATCGCCGCCATCCTGGCGGAAGAGGCGTTCGCCGACCTCGACGCGCCAATAAGGCGGCTCGCTGGCCCGGACGTGCCCGGCGTGCCCTTCAGTCACCCGATGCAGGATTGGTTTATGCCCGACCCGGCGAAGATCGCCGTCGCCCTACGGGATCTGGCGGCGTATTAGGGCGCATGGTGAAAAGGCATCTGTCCCCCTGGAGGCGCGAGATGGGCTTGGACGCGGCCCCGCGCAGAGATGAGGCGCGG
>CAZBJQ010000117.1:0-8927 GCA_964492235.1 uncultured Anaerolineaceae bacterium
CGTCTCGGTGAGCAGGCGCTCGATGCTTACCCGGGTCAAGACCGACCGCAAGGCCTCGGCCGTGGGGAAGGTAACGGGTCCTGCTGCGCCAAGGAAGAACCCGGCCTGGGTCGCCTGGGCGGCGGCCGGAAGGTCGCCCGAAAAAGCGTGCAGAACTCCGCAGCGGCCTTCCAGAGGTCCCTGCAGGCCTTGTGCCCAGGAGAGCAGCCTGGGGAGCAGAGAAGTCATGGCCTGCCTGGAATGCAGCACGACCGGCAGTTTCAGGCGGGCAGCGATGTCCAACTGTCGATCAAGGGCAGAGGTCTGCGCCTCGGACGGGGCCAGGTTGCGATGAAAGTCCAGCCCTATTTCGCCGATGGCGCGCACCTTCGGTGAGTGTGCCAGTTCCTCGATCTCCTGCAGGGCGCTGTCCTCCGCCTGGGTGGCGTAGTGGGGATGGAAGCCAACTGCGGCGAATACCCCTTCGTGGCTTTGGGCCATAGCCACCGCCAGCCGACTGGTGTCGAGGTCGATTCCCGGAACGAGTATGCGCTCGACACCGCAATCGCGCGCCCGGTCAAGGACTGCCTGGAGATCTGTCTGGAAGGCATCCATATACAGGTGACAGTGTGTGTCCGCCAGGCGCGATTCCACAATCCTATCCCAGCCCGAGCAGGCGAAGCCCGTCGCGCAAGATCGGCTGGACTCGATCCTTCTCCGTCGTCTCACAATACACACGCACGAGAGGCTCCGTGCCAGAGAAGCGGATCAGCATCCAACCGTAGTCGCCAAGCAGGAACTTGTACCCGTCGAGGGCGTTCAGCCCGGTCACCGGCAGCCCGGCGATCGACTTGAGATCGCTGTTGCGGACCCTGTCCTCCATCGCCTGTCGCTTGTCAGCCGGAAGAGGCGTGTCGATGCGTTCGTAGTAATGCGCCCCGACGCGATCGAAGAGTGCCTGGACGAGCTGCGATGGTTTCAGGCCGGTACGCACGATCATGTCCAGCACGAACAATCCCGCCAGGATGCCGTCGCGCTCAGGGATATGATTGCGGAAGGCGTAGCCGCCTGATTCTTCCCCGCCCATCATTGCGCCGACTTCGATCATCTTCGGCGCCACGTACTTGAAGCCAACCCCGGTCTCGTGGACTGCGACGCCATACTGGCGGCCGAGCTTGTCCACCATCGTAGTGGTGGAGAGGGTCTTGACGATCGGCCCCCGCTCGCCCCGGATTTCAAGCATGTAGTAGGCAAGAAGGGCGAAAGCGCGTAGCTGGTCGATGAACTCCCCGTTCTCGTCGCCGATACCAACCCGGTCCGCGTCCCCATCGGTGATGAGCAGAACATCGGCTCCATGGGTCCGGACGAGACGCAGGGCCGGATCGATGTTGGGCGGGATCGGTTCCGGGCGCTTCATCTCCGGGAAGATCGGGTTTCGCAGGTTGTGGATTTCGACCAGGTGAAGGTTGGCGCCACCCAGCAAGCGAGGGAACCAGCCGGCGCCGTTCCCCCACATGCAGTCGATCAGCACGGTCAGGTGGGCGCGGCGGATGCTCTCAAGATCGACCAGGCCGGCGATGTGTTCCAGGTAGGCGGGCGCCGGGTCGAACGGCTCAACCCATCCGGCGGCCCTTGCCTGCTGGATCGGCATACAAGCGACCTCGCCGTCCGGCGAGGGGATAGAGCTCTCGATCTGTTTCAGCCCTTCGGGGGCGATCGCTCCCCCGCGGTGATCGCGCACTTTGAAGCCATTGTCATCCGGGGGGTTGTGCGAAGCCGTAATGTTGATAGCCCCGGCCGCCTGGTGTTGAAGGACCGCAAACGAAATCACAGGCGTCGGCGTGGCGTCCACGGTGAGCAGCACGCGCAAGCCGTACGCGGACAAGACTTCGGCTGCCGCCGTGGCGAAATGCTCCGAGGCGAACCGCTTGTCATACCCAACCACAACCGGGCGGCTGTCTCCCCGTGTCTGCCGCAGGTAGGCTGCGAATCCCGCCGTGCAGCGCCGAACCGACTGGTAGGTGTAATCTTCGGCGATCCGCCCACGCCAGCCGTCGGTGCCGAACACGATCCTGGGACTTGCCATCACTGCTCCTGCTTGCTTTCGTCAGGGCCGAGTGGTGCAGAATGCAGCCAGGCGGCGGGGCCTGGCCGATGCTGCCCGGGGCTCGCGGAACGATGGTCCCTCGCAGCATCGCCGGGGGGTCCGTCGTGCATGCACAGGGTCCACGGTACCAGGCGGTGGCCGGCCTCAGGCTGGGGGGATTATACCGTGAAAGATGGAGCAAAGGCAGAGGCATTGTCAAGAACTGCGGCGTGTGGTAGCATTCTGTCCGTTGCGGCGCCAAATCCATGGCGTTTCCCGCTCCAGTCCGTCGTTTCCACACGTCCTGGCTGGGGCAATCCCGAGGGAAGGAGGTTCCTCCATGCGCAACTACGAAATCGCGTACATCGCAGATCCTGATCTCGACGAAGCCTCGCTGGCCGCCTTGGAAGAGAAGGTCAAGGGGTGGATTGAAGCTGCCGGCGGTGCGGTGGTCAAGGTCGATCGCTGGGGAAAGCGGCGGCTGGCCTATCCAATTCGAAAGCGCAGAGACGGTGTCTACACCTTCATCTACGCCAACATGCCGCCGCAGGCGGGGATTCCGGTCGAGGGCAATTTGCGCCTGACCGAGCAGATCATGCGCTTTCTGGTCACCACGGTGTCTGAGCGCTAAGCGTTGATCGCCTCCCGACAAGGAGCCTGAGATGACCCGCGGACTGAACAAGGTCATGATCATCGGCCACCTCGGCCGTGATCCTGAGATGCGCTACACGCCTTCCGGGCGCCCGGTAGCCACCTTCACTGTGGCGACGACCAGGTCCTGGCACACAGCCAGCGGCGAGCGGCACGAAGAGACCGAATGGTTCAACGTCGTGGCATGGGGTAGTCTGGCGGAGATTTGCAGCCAGCATCTGTCGCGGGGCCAGCAGGCGTACGTCGAAGGCCGACTGCAGACCAGGCGCTGGGAGGACACGGAAGGCAAGAAGCACTTCGCGACCGAACTGGTCGCCAAAGAGATCATCATCCTGGGAGAACGACGGGAGACGGTCAGCACGTCTTTCGTTGCCGGCCCAGGCGAGGAAGATGGGTATCCTTTCTAAGCACGGATGACCCACCGGCATAAGACCGGAGGAGTGTGAGTCTTGAACGAGCATGGGCCGAACGAACGAGAAGAGGCACCGGAGTCTCCCGGAGGCGACCGCGGACGACGCCGTTTCATACGCAAACCCCGGGTCTGCCAGTTCTGCGCGGAGAGAGCGAAGTCGATCGACCACAAGTCGGTTGAGGTGCTGAAGCGCTTCGTCACCGAGCAGGGGCGAATTCGGACGCGCCGCGACAGCGGCGCCTGCGCCCGACACCAGCGGATGTTGGCGCGGGCCGTGAAGCGCTCTCGCCATCTGGCGCTGCTGCCATTCCGGGCCGAGCGCTTCCGCTAAAGCCTCCGGCAAGCGGACCGCCGGGCGGTTGTCCGCTCGGGCGTTGAGGCAGGAGCCATATCAACATGGCGAAGAAGTCATCGGCTTCCCCTGTGAACAAGAAACACTTGGCACGGGAGCAGCGAGAACGCCGGGTCATGCGCTGGCTGTTCGCAGCTCTGGCGGTGACTCTGGCCCTCGTCGCCGGTCTGCTGCTGTATGGCTGGTACGACCAAGCCGTGCTGGCCCCCGCCAGCCCGTTGGTCACGATCAATGGCCAGGGTGTCCCCGCCGATGATGTTAGCGCCCGACTCAAGCTGATCGGAGGCAGCGACCCTACTTCTGCTGCGGACACCGCGCTGAACCAGGTCATTGAGGACTTGCTGATCGAGGAGGAATTCGGTCGGAGAGGACTGGTGGTGTCGGAGGGTGAAGTCCAGCAAGCGCTTCAGCGGTTCTTCCGCTACTACCCGGAAGGAACTCCTACGCCCCGGCCGACCTTCACGCCCGATCCAACCCTGGTTGCGCTGGCCACGCTGATTCCCTCTGCCACGCCCGGGCTGGGCTCGTCCACCCCGACCGGTCCGCTGCCAACTGCGACCGAGTATACGCAGCAGGCCTTTGACGAGGCGCTCAAGGGGTATCTCGCAGCAGCCGGTGTTACCGAAGACCAGCTGCGACAAGTGATCCGGGCGTCGCTTGTGCGGGCTGCGCTCCAAGCCGATATGGAGCGGGATGTGCCTAGGGAGCAGGAACAAGTCATGGCGCGCCACATCCTCGTCCAGTCCGAGGCCGAAGCGAGGATCGCGCTCGACCGCCTGGGTGAGGGAGAGGACTGGGAAGCACTGGCTGCTGAGCTGTCCCTGGACGAGTCCAACAAGACGCAAGGCGGCGAGTTGGGGTGGTTTGGGCGCGGCCTCATGACCCCGGCCTTCGAGGAAGCGGCCTTCACTGGCGAGATCGGCACCGTGGTCGGCCCCATTGAAACGCCCTTCGGTTGGCACCTGATCGACATCCAGGATCGTCAGGTACGCCTGCTGGACGACTTCGACTATCAGCTAGCGGTCGATGCGGCGTTCAGGACCTGGCTGGACGAGCGACGGGCCGCCGCCGAGATCGACATTCCCGAGGACTGGCGAGAACGCCTGATCGCTCTCTACGCCGGGTAGTTAATAGCACTCTTCCCATCCAACAGTGCAGCTGACGGCCTGAGGCATGACAAACGTGGCTTGGCTGCGCCTCCCTTGAAGCCAGCTTCCAGGGGGTATACTCCGCGTTGGTGAGCCGATGGACCTCAGCGGGCTGCTGAAAACGCTCCCTGATACGACTAGTCCCGTCGAGCGGGACCTCATCGTCCGGGCCTATCAAGTGGCGGAAAAGGCGCACCAAGGCCAGATCCGTGCTTCGGGAGAGCCGCATGTTCGACACTGCCTGGCGGTGGCGGGCATCCTCTCGGACCTGGGTGCGCCACCGGCTGCCATAGCGGCCGGGCTGCTGCACGACACGGTCGAAGATACCTCCCTGACCTTGAAGGACATCGAGAAGGAATTCGGCCGCGAGGTCGCCAGCCTCGTGGATGGGGTCACCAAGTTGACCCAGCTGCCGCGCGTCAGCCGCAGAGGCGAACGAGAAGCGGCCGGCCGCGCCGCCCGCGATGCCGACCTGGCCAAAGAGACCCTGCGCAAGACGTTTCTGGCCATGGGGGACGATGTCCGGGTCGTGGTGATCAAGTTGGCGGACCGGCTACACAACATGCGCACGTTGCGGCATCTGCCTGCTGAAAAGCGGCGCAGGATCGCCGAAGAGACGCGCGAGATCTTTGCTCCGCTGGCCAGCCGGCTCGGCATCTGGCAGATGAAGTGGGAGCTGGAGGATCTCAGCTTCCGTTACAGCCAGCCGGACAAGTATAAGGAGATGGCGCAACTTGTCTCAACGCGACGGGAGGCGCGGGAAACGGACCTGGCGGCGATCGATCAACGGCTGCGCAGTGTGCTCTCCCAGGCCGGAATCGAAGCCGAGGTATCCGGCAGGCCCAAACATCTGTATTCCATCTACCGCAAGATGGAGCGCAAGGAAGTCGCGTTCGATCAGGTCTACGATGTCCGGGGTGTGCGGATCATGGTCCAGCGCGAGGCAGACTGCTACCTGGCGCTGGGTGTCATCCATGGCCACTGGAGACCGATCCCGGGCACGTTTGACGACTACATCGCTACGCCGAAAGACAATTTCTACCAGTCGCTTCACACGGCCGTTGTCTACGACGATGGCAAGACCCTCGAGGTGCAGATCCGCACACCGGAAATGCACCAGAACGCCGAGTACGGAATTGCGGCTCACTGGCGCTACAAGGAGGGTCGGCGCCGTGACGACGGCTTCGAACAGAGAATCAACTGGCTCCGTCACCTGATGGACTGGCGGCAGGACGTTGACGACGCCTCCGATTTCGTCGACGCCATGAAGATCGATGTCTTCGAAGATCGCGTCTACGTCTTCAGCCCCAAAGGGGACATCTTCGACCTGCCAACCGGCTCGACCCCGATCGACTTCGCCTACCATGTGCACACCGACATCGGCCACCGCTGCCGCGGCGCCAAAGTCAATGGGAAGCTGGTGACGCTGGACTACAAGCTGCGGACCGGCGACTCCGTTGTCGTGCTCACTGCCAAGCGCGGCGGCCCCAGTCGGGACTGGCTGAATCCGAGCCTCGAGATGGCCCGCAGTCAGCGGGCGCGATCGAAAATCAAGCAGTGGTTCAAGCGCCAGGATCGAGAGCAGAACATCAGTCAGGGACGCCTGCTGCTTGACCGTGAGCTGCGCCGCCTTGGCATTGATGGCGTCCCCTATGACCAGATCGCCCACGACCTGGACTTCTCGACAACCGATGATCTGCTGGCGGCGATCGGCTGCGGCGACATCCATCTCGGCCGGATTCTGCAAAACGTCGTCGCCAGGGAGAGTGAGCAGAAAGATCAGGCCCCCGACCTGGTGGGCGTCCCTCGCTCAACCGAGGTCGCCAGCGGCGAGATTTCGATCCTGGGGGTTCCCGGCCTGCTTACCAACCTGGCGCGTTGCTGCAAGCCTGCTCCAGGTGATCCGATCGTCGGCTATGTCACTCGCGGCCGCGGAGCGACCATCCACCGACAGGATTGCCCGAATGTCCTCCGTGTGCGGGACCACGAGCGGATCGTCCAGGTCAGTTGGGGGCAACCCAAACAGACCTACCCCGTCTCGGTACGGCTGCGAGCATATGACCGTGATGGCTTAATGCGCGATGTCTCGACGCTGGTCTCCAACGAAGGCATCAGCATGTCACAGGTACACGTGGCCACGAAGAACAGCCTTGCCACGTTTGACCTGGTGATGGGCATCACGGACGTCTCCCAGCTCAGCCGGGTCTTGAATCGACTCGAGGCACTACCGAATGTGCTGGAAGCCAGGCGGCTGAAACCGGGCTAACGCCTCGCACCGCGATGGTATAATCCCGCCGCTTTTTGCCCTGGGGGGCACCCCTTTTCTCATGATAGACGTGGACCAGGCGCTTGCGCGTATCCTGGCTGCGATGCGGCCCCTCCCGTCGGAGACCGTGCCGCTCGAAGGCGCGCTGGGACGAGTGCTGGCCGAGGATGTCAAGGCTGCTCACGATCTGCCGCCCTTCGCCAACTCGGCCATGGATGGATACGCCGTCCTCGCCGAGGATACGCGTGGGGCTGGCTCCGACCGTCCGATTCTCCTCAAAGTGGTGTCGGATATCCCTGCCGGAGCCCCCGACCCAGGTGCGCTTCAGCCCGGGCAGGCAGCGCGCATCACAACCGGTGCGCCCATGCCGCCCGGCGCCGATGCGGTGGTACCTGTCGAGCACACCATCGGGCAGGTCGACATGGCGGGAACGCCGCTGGCGGCGATGGTGGAGATCCATCAGGCAGCCTCGTCGGGGGCTTACGTCCGCCTTTCAGGAGCGGATGTGCGCTCGGGGTCGTTAGCGGTGAAAGCGGGGACCGTGCTGCGGGCGGCGGAGATCGGTATGCTGGCCGCGTTGGGCGTCTCGAAACCTGTTGTCCATCGGAAACCGCTGGCGGGAGTTCTGTCCACCGGAAGTGAGCTGCTTTCTGCGGACCAGCCGCTCTCGCCCGGCCGGATTCACGACTCGAACGGGCCGGTGCTGGCGGCCGCCGTGCTGGCGGCCGGCGGGACGGTCGCCCGCCTAGGGATTGCCCCCGATGACCCGGCGGCGGTGATAGCCGCACTGGAGCGTGGCCTCGAACAGCATGTGGACCTTCTCGTGACCTCGGCCGGGGTGAGCGTTGGCGCGCGCGACTACGTGCGGACCGCTATCGAACGCCATGGAAGGCTCGAGTTCTGGCAGGTGAACATGCGACCAGGGAAACCAGTCGCATGGGGATTCTACCGAGGGGTTCCGTTCTTTGGCTTGCCGGGAAATCCGGTGTCGGCCCAGGTCGGGTTTGAGGTGTTCGTGCGGCCGGCACTCAGGCGCCTGTGTGGCATGCGCTCGGTCCGGCAGGAGCAGGTCCGTGTGCGGATGCTGCATGAAACGACCTCGGACGGCCGCCAGAGTTACCTGCGGGCCGTCGTGCGTCGCGAACAGAATGGTTTCGTCGCCAGGCTCACCGGCGAACAGGGCTCGGGAGTGATGTCTTCGATGGTGCAGGCGAATGCGCTGGTGCTTGTTCCGGCCGGGCAGACGGAGGTTATCAGCGGGGAAATGCTGGACGCGATTCCCCTGGCGAATTTCTGGGAGCAGATGGAGTGACGAGTGAGAGGATCCTTGACTGAACCTGGGCCTTCGAACCGAGCCGCGCACCGGACATGGGGCCGGTCGGAGTGGACAACCATCGTGCTGGGCGGAGTGGGGCTGCTGGACAGCCTGTACCTGGCCTGGCTCAAACTGACCGATCGGACAGCCTCCTGCGCCGGGATCGGGGACTGCGCCTCGGTCAACAGCAGCCGATATGCACAGGTGGCCGGTATCCCCATCGCGTTGATTGGCGCGCTGGGGTACGTGGCAGTCCTCATCCTGCTGCTTGCAGAGCGGCGATGGCCAGACGCAAGCTGGACGCTGCGGTTGGGCGTCTTCGGTATTGCCCTGGCTGGTACACTATACTCGGTTTACCTGACGTACGTGGAAATCGCCGTGCTTCGCGCCGTGTGCCCGTTCTGTGTCGTCTCGGCACTGTGCATGGTAGTGATCCTCATCATCAGCGTCATGCGCCTGCACGCCGCCGACGCGGATGCATAGCAGGAGGTTGTCGAGATGCCTCGCATCCGATGCCGTTACGTCGATTGCGTTTTCCTGGAAAACGGCTACTGCGGCGCGGCGGCGGTCGAGATCGACCCTGACGAGGGTTGTGTCACCTACTCGCACATTGACGACGTCCCAGCCGATGAGGAGTGGGATGAGGAAGAGATGGAAGAGCTCTGGGAAGAGGAAGAAGAGGACTTGTACTCCGATGAAGAAGAGGCGGACGAGGCCT
>CAZBJQ010000118.1:0-8558 GCA_964492235.1 uncultured Anaerolineaceae bacterium
ACACCTACAACGAGCAACGCATCGGCCAGGGGCGGGAGAACGCCCGCCAGTTCCTGAGGGATAACCCGCAGGTGGCCGAGGAAGTGGAAGCACGGATCCGGGCGTCCTTCACCCCGGCCGCCGCCTTCGGCGAATCCGAGGGGGACTCCGAACCGGAAGAGTAGGCGTTAGGTTAGAATGGAAGGAACGGAAACCAGGGCTGCACGGACGACCTACTGGACAGGGTGCGGCCATAGCTTGGCAACTTCGCTCGCATAGAGATGTGGCACCGTCAGGATGTTGGCTCGCGTGGAAGATTCTAGCGAGGCGTAGGGCGAGACTCGAGTAACAGGCGCCTTTGCCGTATTCGCCAGCATCGGCTTCCGTCAGGACGTGCGGAGCGGTGGCCGTTCTCGTATGGTAAGTCGGGCGGGAACAGTTGTTCGGGCCGTGGCCAGAATGTCTGGCCGCGGCCGTTGTGTTGGGCGGCAGAGCAAGAATCGTGACACATGTCGTTCGATCGCTGCAGCTGGATCGCCGCGGCCGGAACCGGGTAAGCGTCCGCTTTGAGGCCGGAAGCGGGCTTGCCGTGGACCGCAACCTGGCCGCCCAGTTGCACATCGGCCAGGTGCTGAGCGAGGACGAGATCGCTCGGCTCGAGGCGGACGATGTGGTTGAGCAGGCCATGCGCTGGGCGGTCGGCCTGGTTGCTCGCCGGCCTCGGTCGGAAGCCGAGATCCGGCAGGGCCTGCGCAAGAAGAAGATCGAGATCGTGCAGCAGGATCGAGTGATCGATCGGATGCGCACCCAGGGTTGGCTCGATGATCGCGCTTTCGCCGACGCCTGGGTTGACAACCGGCGGGCTTTCCGCCCTCGGAGCACTCAGGCGTTGCGGGCGGAATTGCGGCAAAAGGGTGTTGGAACCGAGGACATCGAGGCCGCCCTCGCCGGTCATGATGACGAAGCCGCCGCGGCGGATGCTGCCAGGAAGGCAGCCAGACGCTGGTCCTCCTTGAACCCCGAGGCGTTCCGCCAACGGCTGGTCGGCTACCTGATGCGGCGAGGCTTCGACTACCGAACAAGCGCCTCCACGGCCCGCATGGTCCGGGAAGAGCTGGCCGGAGGAGGCGAGGAGACTGAAGTCGGATGCTCAACAACCCACTAGTACTCCTGACGATCGGCAGCGTGGTTGCGCTTGCCATCGGCTTGGCCATCGGCTACATCGTCCGCCACCAGCAGGCAAGGCGCGAAAGCAGGGAACGGGCGGACGAGGCCGAGCGTCGCTTGGACGAGGCTCGAGCCAAGGCGCGCGAGATTGAGCTGCAGGCCAAGGACAATGCCATCAAGATCCGCGACGAGAGCGAAGGGGACGCCTCCCGACGCAGAGCCGACATCAGCCGGGAGGATGAACGGCTGCAGCGGCGACGGGCCGAACTCGACCAGCGGGTGGATCAGATGGAGAAACGCGATCAGGCGCTTAGCAAGCGGCAGAGCGCGTTGGACCGGCGGGCCAATGATGTCGAGAAGTTGTATGCCGACACCCTGACAGAGCTGCAACGTGTATCCGGCATGACCCAGGAAGACGCCAAAGCCCATCTGCTGGCGGAGGTCGAGCGGGAATCGCGCAACGATATGGCCCGCATCATCCGGCAGATTGAAGAGGAGGCCCAGGCCGAAGGTGAGCGGCGCGCCCGCGAGTTGATTGCCGATGCCATCCAGCGTGTCGCTTCCGACCATGTTGCAGAAGTCACCGTCACGGTCGTGCCACTGCCCTCGGACGAATTGAAGGGCCGGATCATCGGACGCAATGGGCGCAACATCCGTGCGTTCGAACAGGCTGCCGGAGTGGACGTGGTGGTGGATGACACCCCGGAGGCGGTTACGATCTCGTCCTTCGATCCGGTGAGGCGTGAGATTGCGCGGCGCTCGATGGAGCGGGTGGTCGAAGACGGCCGAATCCACCCGGCCCACATCGAGAAGATCGTCGAGACCGTGCGCACAGAGGTGGATAAGCTGATCGCGGAGGAGGGCGAGCAGGCCTCCTTCGACGCCGGCGTGCCTGGGCTGCACCCGGAGGTCATGAAGAAGCTCGGACGGCTAAAGTTCCGAACTTCCTATGGGCAGAATCAGCTGGCACACGCCGTTGAGTGCGCCCAGCTGGCGGGTGTGATCGCCGCCGAGCTCGGCGCCGACTCGCGGCTCGCCAAGGCCGGGGGTCTGTTGCACGATATCGGCAAGGCGATGGACCACGAGGTTGAAGGCACGCATGCCTCAATTGGTGCGGAGTTCTGCCGCCGGCATGGGGTCAACCCGGCGGTGGTGAACATCATCGGCTCTCACCATCACGAGGTCGACCAGGAGTCAGTCGAAGCGGTGATAGTAGAGGCGGCGGATGCCATCAGCGGCGCCCGCCCGGGCGCCCGGCGCGAGAACCTTGAGCAGTACATCAAACGCGTGCGTGGCCTGGAAGACATCGCCAACTCGTTTGGCGGAGTCGCCCAGAGCTACGCTTTGCAGGCGGGGCGGGAGATCCGGGTCATCGTGCTCCCCGAGGAGATCGACGACCTGGATGCGACGCGGCTGGCCAGGAATGTGGCCAAGAAGATCGAGGAGGGGATGCAGTATCCCGGTCAGATCAAGGTCACGGTCATCCGCGAGACCCGCGCCGTCGACTACGCCAAGTAGGCTTCAAAGGCAGAGAACCTGGGCCCTTCCAATAAGCCCCTTGCAGCCTGAGGAGCAGACAGCATGTGGGGTTACCCCACATGCTGTGGTCTCTTTCCTTGCGTCCCTGCCCACGGGAGTGCCTCATGCGCCCCCGTGTACTGGCTCGAGGCCACGGGTCTCTGCGATCCGTCGGGCGATCAGTCTGGTTGCGGGCGCAAACGCCCGTATAGGTACCAGAACGTTGCCCGATCGTAGACTCGCGAGAGCGGCTCTTCCCACAGAAAGGGGCCGGCCGCAAAGACCGCCTTCAAGGCGCTGTCCAGTGCCTGCAGCCGCTGGCGCTCGGCAGGCATCGCATTGCCCACCAGAGACAAGAGCCGTTCGGCAATCACGCGGGTCCGGACCTGGGCTGGATACTCAGCGGCCGACGATGGCTCTTCCCGGGTGTCGATCAGGAAGGCTTGCCAGAGGTGCAGCCGCTGGGGGAGTTCGGAGTTGGCCTTGCGGCCGGCTGCCGCCGCCCAGCGATTCAGCACTTCGGCGATGGAGCGGCGGGCGTCTGCCAACTTCTTGCGTTCTTCCGCTTCCGCCCCTTGCTCGTACGCCAACAGGGCATCCTGGAAGAGCAGGACTTGGCCGAGCGACAGGTCGAGCCGGCTCGATTCGCTACGGCCGCCCTGCGGCATGGGCCAGAAGACCTGGTCCGCCAGCAGGAAGGGCTCGAGGACCTCGAGGATCGACTGGGCCTGACGAAGGCACTCTCTGCTCGGAAAGGTCAGGGCTTCTCCCCAAGCACGTTGTGGATCACGTCCAGCAGCTGCCCGCGGGTGGTCGGCTTGGTCAGATAGGCGCGCCCGCCGAGGGCATTGCCTTGCTCACGGTCCTCCTGGTGGTCCTTGGCCGTAAGGAAGATCACCGGGGGAATCGGGGTCGAGTCGGCTTGCAGCCGCCGGATGACATCGAAGCCGGACTGGTCGGGCATCATGACATCCAGCAGAAGCAGGTCGAAGCTCTCCTGGTGCAAGAGGTCCAGGGCAGTCTTGCCATCGAAGGCCGCGCGCACCTGATAGCCAGCCGTGGTAAGGGTCAGCTCGATCAGACCGAGAGTGTCGGGTTCATCGTCGACGATCAAGATCCGCTTGGCCATGACGCCTCGATTCCTTGGGCAATTGTATACCGCAAGTGGGCTCGGGGCGAACGACGGCGCTGCGCCGGCGGGGGAAACACCGCAGAGTGCAGGGGTTCAGGTTTCGCTTGAACCTTTGCACTTTGCGCCAGCCGATGCGTGCGGGAAGCCGGCGCCTTAGCGCCTCCGCCGAGCTACAGGACAAGCTGCAGGGGATGTTCGATTCGCTGGCGCAGGGCCTGCAGAAAGCGAGCAGCCTCGGCGCCGTCCGTTACGCGGTGGTCGGCAGAAAGTGTAACTTTCATGCGGCGCCCCGGGACGACGGCTCCCCCCTGGACGACGGGGACCTCGCGCACTGCGCCTACGGCCAGGATGGCGGCTTCCGGTGGATTGATGATCGCCGCGAAGTGTTCGATGTCGAACATCCCCAGGTTGGAGATGGTGAAGGTCGCACCTTCGATATCCTCCGGTCGGACGCGGCCGTCGCGCGCCCGCCCGATGCTCTGGCGGATATCCTCCGCCAAATCCGTCAGCGACCTCCCGTCGGCATGGCGCGCCACCACGGTCAGGAGCCCGCTCTCCGTGGCGACGGCGACCCCGATGTGGATCTCGCCGTGGCGAAGGATGTTCTCGCCCTCGAACGAGGCGTTCAGAGAAGGGAATTCACGCAGCCCCAAGCCAACGGCCTTGACGATGAAATCGTTGATCGAAAGCTTGTCCGCGTCCGGCAGCAGCGCATTCAACTCCGCCCGCAGGTCCATCAGACGGCCGGCGTCCAGGTCGATCGTAAGGTAGAAGTGCGGCGCCTGCTGCTTGGAGGCTTGCATGCGCCGTGCAACCGCACCTCGCAGTTTGGTGAGGGGAACGCGCTCGGTCCGGAGGGGCGGGCCGGTCGTCTTGCCGGTGGAAAGCTGCGCTCGTCCGGTGGCAGAGGCCGCGGCCGCCTCGATGTCGCGCTTGGTGACACGACCACCCGGCCCCGTGCCTGCAATCTGCGTCAGACTGAGCCCGCGCTCGGTTGCCATCCGCCTTGCCAGCGGTGAGGCCCTCACGCCGGCGGCGGCCTCGGAAGTGGGAGTGCGCGCTGGAACCGCGAGCGCCTCGGCGGCCGGCACAGCGGCTGCGGCCGGCCCCGATCGGATGAGCGTCGACAGATCGATGGCCTCGTCCACCGTCCCGATGACTGCAATCGGCGTCCCCACCGGAACGCTCGTCCTCTCCGACACCAGCTGCTGGCGCAGAACTCCGCCGGCCGGAGCTTCCACTTCGACGGTGGCCTTGTCGGTCTCGATCTCAGCCAGGACTTCGCCCTTCTCGATCTGCTCGCCCTCGCGTTTGACCCAACGGACGAGCAGGCCCTCGGCCATGTCAAACCCGAGCTTGGGCATCGAGACAATTGTGGCCATCACAGCACCGCCTTGACCGCCGCAATCACGTCATCTTCCTGCGGCAGGGCCATCTGTTCCAGTCGCCGGTTGTACGGCAGCGCCACTTCCTTCTGCCCGACGCGGCGGATCGGAGCATCGACGTAGTCAAAGGCCTGTTCGTACAGGCGGGCCGTCACTTCGGCGCCGATACCGTAGGAAACCCAGCCTTCCTCGGCGATCACACCCCGGTTGGTTTTCAGGAAGGACTGGACGACCGGTCCCATATCGAGCGGGCGCAGCGTCCGCAGGTCAACCACCTCGGCCTCGATGCCTTCCTTCGCCAGCTTGTCGGCCGCCTGCATGGACACCTGCAGCATCTTCGAGTACGAGATGATTGTGACATCGCGGCCGGGGCGTTGGATCTTCGAGACGCCGATCGGCTCCGTGTAGTCGCCCTCGGGAACGTCCCCCCGCACCTGGTACAAGGTGGCATGTTCGATGAACATTGTAGGTTGACCGCTGCGGATGGCGGCTTTCAGCAGGCCCTTGGCGTCGGCCGGCGTCCCGGGGGCAACCACGTTCAAGCCCGGGAAGTGGGCGAACACGACGTCGGGTGTCTGCGAGTGCGTTGCGCCGAGCTGCCGTCCGCCCCCACCGACGGCCCGGATCACGATCGGGACGCTCATCTGGCCGCCGAACATCGGGCCCAACTTGGCGGAGTTGTTGACGATTTGATCCATCGCCAGGAAGGCGAAGTTGATGGTCATCAGCTCGGCGACCGGGCGCAAGCCGGCGAGGGCGGCGCCATTGGCTGCGCCGATGATCACCCCCTCGGCGATGGGCGTGTCACGCACACGCTCGGCGCCGAAGTGGTCGTAGAAGCCCTTGGTGACGGCGTACGTGCCTCCCCAGACACCCACTTCCTCGCCCAGGATGAACACGCGCGGGTCGCGTTCCATTTCTTCCCACAGCGCCTGCGATATGGCTTCGCGCATCGTCACAATAGCCATGGGTCACCTCACCTGCGCCTGGGTTTGAGAGAACACCAGTTCGGGACCCGGCTCCGGGCTTTCCTCGGCGTAACGGATGGCGTCCGCAATCTCCTCTTCGGCCTCAGCCTCCAGCTTCTCCAGTTCCTCAACCTTGGCTGTCTTGCCCTCACTCAGGTGGCGGCGGAAGATGCCGATCGGATCATCCACCTGCCACTTCTTGATCTCATCGGTCGTTCGGTAGCGCTCCGGGTCGCCCATGGAGTGGCCGCGAAACCGGTAGGTCGCGATCTCCAGCAAGAAGGGCCCGTGGCCCCGCACCTGCTCCAGCGCGCTCTCGGCTGCGCCGTGGACATCAAGCACATCCATGCCGTCCACCCGGCCATTGGGCATGCCGTAGCCGTCGGCCTTCTGCCGGATCTCGCTCACCGCCGAGGCCCGGCCTACCGCCGTCCCCATGCCGTACATGTTGTTCTCGCACACCCACAACACCGGCAGCTTCCACACCATGGACAAGTTGAGCGATTCATGGAAGTAGCCGATGTTGGTGGCGCCGTCGCCGAACATGCAGATGGTGACCGCATGGCTCCCCTGCATCTGGTCGGCCAGCGCCATGCCGGTGGCCAGCGGCAGGTGCGCTCCGACAATGGCGTGCCCGCCCCAGAAGTTGCGCTTGACGTCGGCCAAATGCATCGATCCACCCATGCCCTTTGAGCAGCCGGTGACTTTGCCAAGCAGCTCGGCCATCACCTCCCGGGCTGGGATGCCACATGCGATAGCCACGCCGTGGTCGCGGTAGGCCGTGATCACGCGGTCCTCCGGCCGCCGGGCGGAGATCAGCCCAGTGCTGACCGCCTCCTGGCCGATGTAAAGGTGCAGGAAGCCGCCGATTTTCCCCTGCTGGTACAGCTCAGCCGAACGCTCCTCAAGCCGGCGCACCACGACCATCTCGCGGTACATCCGGAACAGTTCCTTCTTGTCCATACCTATTCCCTTTGCCACGATCGAGGCGCGAACACATATCAGCAGGTTCTTCGCCTTGCCCAACAATGTCCTATGGCAAGGCACTGCCCCGGCGTGCCGGGGCAGTCGGAATTATATCAGAAGCCTCCCGGGCGGGGGCCTAGGCCGGCGGGACTGGTGTGAAGCCCTTTCCCAGCGAGGCGACCGAGGGAGGTGGTTGCCTCATCGGACAGAGGGCCTACGGGCGATGCGGCGTGCCCACTCCGATCTGGGCCCGCCCGCGGGGGGCAGGCAAGGGGGCCATCCGAAGCAGCGTTGGCGATCCAGGATCGGGACGTCGGCACGCGTCCCCGGAGGCTCCGCCGCAGACGGAGCAAGCGGTGACCATCGCGCGCCGGAAAGGCAAAGTGCTTACCCGGCTAACTCAATTCCGAGGGCACGCAGATCATACTCCGCCATGGCTGGGTTGATCTCCCCCGGCAGGTCGATCGCGATCTGGAAGGGCTGCCCCGCCGAGGCTGGAAGGTGGGGCGCCACGGTTTGCCAGCCAGCGCCGAGGACTTGTCCTTCGGTCGAGCGGATGGCGACGAAAACGGTGGGGTCTCCCACGCTGGCGGAAGCGGGGTTGCTGACACGGCCTCGGACGAATGCCCGGCTTCCGGTAAACTCAAAGGCATCGATCGCAAGGTCAAGCAAGACCACCGCCGCCCGGCTGGTCTCTGCCGCGGAAGCCTCAGGCTCACCGCTGACCGTCAACTCGGACCGGTCGGTGCCTTCCAGGCCGCCGCCGAACAGCGGGTCGACGCGGATGGAAAAGGGGCGCACTTCGCCCGGTGCCAAGGGTAAGGGGAAGCGGACCTGTGCCAGGCCCACGAGCACGTCCTCCGCGTGGAGGGCGAGGGCGGATCGCCCCCAAACGGGCCGCGGGTTGTGGTTCTCCAACGCGCCGGTGACGAACAACTCTCCCTGGCTGGTCCGCCGCAGATCGGGTCCGGCGGCGAAGGCCACGTCCTTCTGTCGGGCGCCGGGTGCGGGCACGGCGCGAACAAAGATGAACTGCGCCTGGGTCGCCGCGCCAGCCGGCCCAATGGCTACGAAGGGCTGTGAGCCGTGGGGTGGGATCCGGCTGGGACCGGCCGTCCACGGAAGCATCCCGGTGGGCTTCCCCTGCGCGTCTACGGTCAGGACGGCGAGGTCGCGCACTTCAAGTGTGGAGGAGCCGGAGTTGATCAAGCGACCGAGGATCGCCCACTCGCCGCTCGGGCGGCGCAAGGCTTCGACGGTCTGTGCCTGGAGTGGCGTGTTGGCGCTGGCTGCGGGGCGATACTGCACGAGTTCGGAATCCGCACGAGCGCCGGCGCCGGGCTGGAGGGCAAACCGCGCGGCGTACGGGCTCACGTCCCCGGAATCCAACTGACCGAGGGACGGGGGCACATCGACGCGCGCAATTACCTGGCCCTCGGGGGT
>CAZBJQ010000119.1:0-8479 GCA_964492235.1 uncultured Anaerolineaceae bacterium
ACGCCGGATGCCGGTTTTGGGCCGCACGTCCACCAGCCCGAGCTGCCGGGCAACTTCCAGCTGTTCGCGCAGCTTGCCTGAGCTGATCCCCAGGTCCGTGGAGATCTCGTGAATGGAGGGAAGGCGCTCGCCCGGCGCGGCTTTGGATGCCGCCAAATACTGCAGAAAAGTGGCCGGGAACTCCGCTACCGGATAGTCATCCACCACTGGGCGCTCCTTGCTTGTATTCGTTCTATCAATTGTATATACACAAGCATATCACTCGAATTGCCTCGAGTCAACCCCGCTGGATGCGACAGGCCTTGGTAGAATTCCGTGCCCATGCGGAGACCCCCGGTGCTCCTCTGGCCCGTGCTCACCTTGCTGATCCTGGCGCTGGTTTTCGCCTTGCCGCGCTGGTTCGTGCTGCACATCTATGGGGCCCGGATTCACACGCTTTCCTCGGCGCCCTCACGCCCGGTAGCCATTGTGTTCGGCGCGGGACTGAGGGCGGACGGCTCGCCATCCCTGGTCTTGACCGACCGCGTGGCGGCCGCCGTCTCCCTCTATCAACAAGGCCGGGTCCAATCCTTGCTCCTGACCGGATCTGCTCCCTCGGCCGCTCGCGATGAGCCGCAGGCCATGCGCCGGCTTGCCTTGCACCTGGGTGTGCCGGACGAGGCGATCCGCCTCGACCGCCAGGGGAACCGCACATTCTTTTCCTGTCAACGCGCCCTGACGGTCTTCGGCGTCCACCAGGCGCTGTTGGTCTCCCAGCGATTCCATCTTCCGCGTGCTCTGGCCATCTGTCACGGGCTCGGCATCGAAGCTGAGGGTGTGGCCGCCGATCTGCACGGCTACTCCCGCCGGGCGCACAACTACTGGAGCCTGCGAGAAGTCCCTGCCACGCTGGTCGCGGTGTGGGAGACCTACTTGGCCGCACCTACGCCCTCCCGTCCGGGGAGCGCCGGGTAATCCCTGGCAGGTTGATGAAAAACGCCGCTCTCAACAAAGGGAACCTCCCATGTGGTGTTTGGGGCTTCGCCCCAACCACCACATGGGAGAACTCCTCTGAGGCGGAATGGCGCTTTCATCAGCCCCCTAGATGAGGACAGACCGATGACCCGCGATCAGGCCCTCACCATCCTGGACGAGTTCATCCAGAACTCCAACCTGAAGAACCACATGCTGGCGGTCGAAGCTGCCATGCGCGGCTACGCCGGCCGATTCGGAGAGGACCCGGAGGCTTGGGGGCTGGCCGGCTTGTTGCATGATTTTGACTGGGAGATCCATCCAACGCTCGACCACCACCCGCAGGACGGCGCGCCCCTGCTGCGCGAACGCAACGTCCCGGAGGAGGTCATCCGCTGCGTCCTGAGCCATGCCGAGCACACCGGCGTCCCGCGGCGGTCCCCGATGGAGAAGTGCCTCTATGCCTGTGATGAGCTCACCGGGTTGATCACGGCCGTCGCCCTGGTGCGACCTTCGCGCTCCCTGCTCGATCTGACGGCCAAGTCGGTGCGCAAGAAGTGGCAAGACGCTCGCTTCGCCGCGGCTGTCGATCGGGGCCAGATCGAGGCAGCTGCCTCGGACCTCGGTGTTGAGTTGTGGCAGCATGTCGACAACGTCATTCAGGACATGCGGACCATTGCCCCGGTTTTAGGACTGGACGGCAGCCTCGCCGCAGCCCCTCCCACCTAGAGTGCATCGGGGCTAGACCCGGCGCGGTCGCTTCCCGGGCCTGCTGGTATAATGCCGTTTCCCGCACACACTCCTGAGGAAGACTCTGCATGGTAGATCAGGGCCCAATCAGTTCGAGGGTTTGTCCAACATGCGGCACGCGCCTTGCTCCGAGCGTCACGCGTTGCGTTGTCTGCGGGACCGAGCTTAAGCGCGACGCCACCAGACAGTCCTTCCGCCGGACCTCTCAGCTGACCATCTCGCTGCCCATGGCGATGGGTCTGTTGGCGGCGTTTGCCCTCCTGGCTGCCGGCCTCACCTTCACCGCGACGCGCATCACCGGTGTCGGCGGGGAGCGCACACCCACCCTTACTGCCTCGGCCACGCCGACGATCACCCTAACTCCGGCGCCGACCTTCACCGAGACGCCCGTACCGACCCCCACCCCGCTCCCGCCGCTGGAATACACGATCGTGGCCAACGATACCTGCGGAGGCCTGGCGTTTCGTTTCCAGGTCGCCGTGCGCTCGATCATCGAGATCAACAACCTGACGCCCGACTGCTTGCTTTCGGTGGGCCAGAACATCCTGATCCCCCAGCCGACACCGACACCGCTGCCGCCTCCAACCTCGACCCTTCCGCCGGAGGAAGCCACACGTGCCGCCTGCGAGACGATCACCTACACGGTGCAGGCCAACGACACCCTGGGCGCCATCGCCCGGAACTACAACGTCGTCATGCAGGCGATCATGGATTTCAACGGCATGGCCAGCGACACGGTCTTCGTCGGCCAGGTGCTGATCATCCCGCTGTGCGAGCGCGTACCCACCGCCGGGCCTTCACCGACGGCGACGCCTCCCCCGCCCTATCCGGCGGCCAACCTGTTGCTGCCACGGGATGGCGAACCGTTCAGCCTGGCCAACGACAGCGTGGCCTTGCAGTGGGCGTCCGTCGGGGAATTGCGGGAAAACGAACGATATAAGGTCACAATCGACGACATCACCGACGGAACCGGCAATGTGCGTGACATCGCCTACGTGACGGATACCAAGTACCTGGTGCCGGTTCGGCTACGCCCGTCCGAGGCCGCGCCCCACGTTCTTCGCTGGTGGGTGGTTGTCGTGCGAGAAGTCGGTACAACCGCCGCCGGAGAGCCTCGCTACGAGGAGGCCGGTACGCTGAGCACCAAGCGGGTGTTTACCTGGTCGGGCGCCGCCGGCGGCCCTACCCCCACTCCGTAGGCCTCAGGTTCGAGTCTCCCACGCCTGAGAGTTGCTCCAGCACGACCTGCCTTCGACAAGATACGAGTACAGGGTGGTGGGGTGTCGTCGGAAATCAGTCGATCTGGCCAAGGGCCTGGATGGTTTCTCGCACCCGCGCCGCGGAGAGCCCGAGGGCGTCTTGTTCCACGGGATCGAGCTTGTATTCGACGATCCGCTCCATCCCGGCGCGCCCGAGATGGACGGGAACGCCAAAGAAGATCCCCTTCTGCCCATACTCCCCCTCGAGGTAGGCGGAGGCCGGGACGATCAAGTGCCGGTCGGTGAGGATGGCGTCTACCATCTGGGCCAGCGCCGCGGCAGGGGCGTAGAAGGCGGAGCCGGTCTTGAGCAGCCTGACGATCTCGGCCCCGCCGTCGCGTGTGCGCTGGACGATGGCCGCCAGTCGTTCCGGCGAAAGCAGGTCGATCAGTGGCACGCCAGCGACATTCGAGTAGCGTGTCAGTGGAACCATGTCGTCGCCGTGCCCGCCCAGAACGTAGCAGTGTACATTCTGAACGCTGACCTGCAGCTCCTCGGCGACGAAGGAACGCATCCGCGCCGAGTCCAGGATGCCGGCCTGCCCGATGACCCGCTGGCGCGGCAGTCCGGAGATCTTCATGGCCAGGTAGGCCATAGCGTCCAACGGGTTGGTGAGCATGATCAGGATGGCATTCGGAGAGTACTCAAGCGCGCTGCGCACCGCGTCGCGCACGATCTGGCTGTTGGCAGCCAGCAGGTCCTCCCGGCTCATGCCGGGCTTGCGCGGCAGCCCGGCCGTCATCACGACGATATCCGAGCCCGCACTGGCGTGGTAGTTGTTGGCCCCGGTGATGTGAACGTCTGAACCGATAATCGGCAATGACTCGAGCAAATCCAGCGCCTTGCCTTGCGGCATCCCTTCCACGACGTCCACCAGAACCAGATCTGCCAATTGCCGCTCGGCCAGCCAGAGCGCCGTGGTTGCGCCGGTCTGCCCGGCGCCAATGATGGTCACTTTGGCCATGTCGATCTCCTTACCGCATCAGTCACGCCGGAGGGGCAAGGCGCTGACGTGGATGCCCTTCCCTGCCTGCGCTCGGCCGATCTTCCAGCACGCCGTCCCCGCCGCAGCACAAGCGGCCAGCAGGAGGTCCGCCCGATCGAGTGCGACAGAGAGCAGCAGCCCACCTGAGGTCTGCGCGTCGAACAGCAGCATTTGCTCTGCCAGAGAGATGCCCTCGTCGAAGGTGACCCCGGGGCTGAAGTGCTTGTGGTTGTCCACGGAGCCACTGGGAAACGCTCCGGCCTGCGCGTAGCGCAAGGCGCCCGAGAGCAGCGGCACATCCGGAAAGGCAATCTCGAACCTGACGCCAGATGCCACCGTCATCTCGGTCGCGTGGCCCAGCAGGCCGAAGCCTGTCACGTCGGTCGCGCCACGCACCCCGTGCTGAACGGCCAGCCGGGACGCCTCCCGGTTGAGGGTCTGCATCCAGCGCACCGCCTCTTCGACATCATCCGGTTGCGCCTGGCCGCGTTTCAAGGCCGTGCTTGTCACGCCCGTGCCGAGCGGCTTGGTCAGCAATAGGATGTCTCCCGGCCGGGCACCACCCTTGCTCATCATCTTGTCCAGCGTCACCATGCCCAGCGCCGCCAGTCCGTACTTGGGCTCGCGATCTTGAACCGTGTGCCCGCCGGCGATAACCGCCCCGGCCTCACGCGCTTTTTCCGCCCCGCCGCGCAGGATCTCCTGCACAATCGCCCGGTCGAGGTCCACCGGCACGGCCGCGATGTTCAGCGCCAGAAAGGGCGTGGCGCCCATGGCATATAGGTCCGACAGGGCATTGGCGGCAGCGATGGCGCCATAGGCATACGCATCATCCACGACGGGTGTGAAGAAATCTGTGGTCAGGACCAGGGCGCGCGAATCGTCCAGCCGCCAGACGGCAGCGTCATCCGGCGTCGAGAGCCCAAGCACCAGGTCAGGATAGTCTTCCTGGCGGAAGACCTCCTGCAGGGGGCGCAGAACCTGCGCCAGCGCTTCCGCGCTTAGCTTGGAGGCTCAACCCGCACAGGAGGACAGGCTGGTTAACCGGACCTCCCGTCCCGATGTCGCCCTGGGTTCACTCATTTCCAGTAGGCTCTCATTGCTTCCGCCGGCCACCTCTCGCAGGACTTCACGATCGCACCCTGGAGGCCTGGAAGTCGTCGCCATGCGACCTCCGGCGGCGGGCTGGCCTCGGCGGGCGATTGGCTGCGTCTCCACTCCGTCTGAGGTGCGTTGGCCGAGCTTCTATGACTCGGGCAGAAGCCCGTATCCGAATGCGATCCCCATCATGGCGCCTGCTCCGGCCATCAAGACGACCCACAGCAGGATGTTATCGACAAGCACACCAATAAGCAGGCCGAACACGCTCCCGATCACTATCGCTACCAGAGTGGTCAGAAGCACCTTCCAAAGGCCTTGAACCATCCTCACCCTCCTGAAATGGACAAACGAATTCTAGGGGCTCGAGGGGACCCCGTCAAGAGCATGCCCGCCACCATCGGAAGGCAGGGCTCAGCCGGAGCCGCGAAGCAGCGGTGGGAGTTCGGTGAGCGCCTGCGCCAGGCGCGTGCCGTGCCAGGTGATCAGCGAGCCTGGCACAGTGTGCACCCTGCCCTCTCGCACGGCCGGGGTCGAAGACATCAGCTGCATCAGCCTGGCCACCTCTTCCGGTGCGAAAGGATAGGGCTCGTCCGGCACCAGGATGACCTCCGGCTCCAACGCCGCGACCTCCTCCGGGCGCACACGCGGATACCGGACGTCCTGCTGACCGGGCGGCTCGGCCGCGGTCAATCCGAGATCGGCTTCGATCGGATAGAGACGGTTCCGCTCGCTGAAGATGTTCTCGCCTCCGCAGCAGCCAAGCACGTCGTCGGCGTACGTGTCTCGGTTGAAGGTCATCCACCAGATCCCGGCCCGGGGATGCTCGTCCATCCATATGGGGGCGAACACACCTGCCCGCCGCGTCGCTTCGGAGGCGCGTTTCGTCCACTCCAAGGTCATCTCGAGGGTCTTGAGGCGAGGAATAGCCTGGTTCATTCGGAAGAGCTCGACCAGCGTCCAAAGAACTTGAATGGCGTCCGCTACGCTGCGCGGGAACGTCAGCCACACGCTCAACCCCAGCGCCTGCATGCGCTCGACGGCGATGCGAGAATTCTCTTCCTGGTTGGCGATCACAAGATCCGGCGCCAGAGACACGATGCGCTCGACGTCGGGGTCACGCGTTCCGCCGACGGTGGGCAGGACGACCGGCGGCCGGCAGTAGTCGGTCACGCCGATCACATGGGAGCCCATCCCAAGGTCGAACAAGCTATCCGTGATCGACGGCACAAGGCTGACAACCCGCTGGGGCGGCTGCTTGAAGACCAGGAGGTCGGAGTGACCGTTCCCACCGGGCATCGGGTCACCCAGCTCGGGTGCAGCCTGCAGCAAGGCGACTGCGACTAAGCCAGGTCAATGCGGCGGAAGCGTTCAACATAGCGGGGGGATTCCGGTGGGCTGGCCGGATCCAGCATCCGTTCCTGCAGGCGTGTTACGAGGTCATCAGGATCGGCAATCTGGCTCACGTGTTGGCGCAGCGCCTGTAGCTTCTGATCGAAATAGGCCGTTACGTCGATCACTGTGTTCGGCGCCTGGGGCATCGCCACGTACACCTGGGAGACCTTGTGGGGCTCCAATCCCTCCTGGAGCAACTCAGGGAAGAACATGCGGGAACCGGCCGCTGGAAAGACCGCGTCCAATGTCACCTGACCGGCGGCGCGATGGTCGGGGTGGTTGATATAGCGATCGCTGGGAAAGAAGTTGGTCGGGTCGCAGGTTACGACCACCGCCGGCTGGATCCGGCGGATCGCCCGGACGACCTCCCGTCGGAGTGCCAGATCGGGCAGAAGATAGCCGTCGGGGTAGTCGAGAAACCGGACCTGGCGCACACCCAGCACCGAAGCGGCTGCCTGCTGCTCCGCTTCACGCGTCCTGGCCAGAGTTGCCGGATCCGTCCCGTCCTCGGCCCCCTTGTCGCCCCGGGTGAGCAGGCAGTAGTGGACCTCCTTGCCCTCTTGCACCCAGCGGGCGATCGTCCCGCCACAGAAGAACTCCGGATCATCTGGATGGGCTAGAATGACCAGAACCCGCTGGGCAGGCTCCCGGCCGGGGGTGTGATCCATGCTTATCCCGTCTTGTCCCGCCCGCAATCGCATTGACCGTTCTCGTGCTTGTCACAGGGAGCTTTGGACTTGGCCTCCAACGCCTTGAATTCCTCATACGGCTGGATCTCGTGCTTGAGGAATTCCGCCCTTCGGCCATCATCGAACACCACGATCACGGCTTCCTTGAGCGGGTTGACATCGTAGACCTTGGCCTCGCCCATCGGCGTGATGACGCGCTTGTTGCGCTTCGGCAGGTGTTTGCGCGCTTCGGCATACTGCTCGTACTCGTACACCAGGCAGCAGCGCAGGCGCCCGCACATCCCGGTGATCTCCTGCGGGTTGAGGGAAATCCCCTGTGCCTTGGCCATCTTGATCGAGATCGGGCTGAACTCGGTAAGGAAGCGCGAACAGCACCGCTCCTCCAAGCCACAAGCGCCCATACCCCCCAGGATCTTGGCCACATCGCGCGGTCCGACCAGGCGCGTCTCGATTTGGGACTTGCGATAGGTGCGCTGAACCTGGCGGCGCAGTTCCTTCAGATCGACCTTCTCGTCGCCCTCCGAGGTGTACAAGACCAGCAGCCGTGAGCCATCATACGAAAACTCGGCCCGCGCGATCTTGACATTGTGAAGGCCAAGCTCGGCCGCCCGGGCTCGGCATTCGATCATCGCCTCGAGCTCTCGTCGCTGCCAGAGGCGCCGCAGCACATGTTCCTGGGCGGTTGCCCGACGATCGATCGGCTTCCATGTGCCATCGGGCGGGCTTCCCGGCTCCGGGACGTAGTCCACGACCTCACCCATTTCCCGGCCGCGCGAGGTGTTGACGATGACATGGTCTCCGGCGCGCAGATCGTCAACATGGGTCGCATCGAAGTAGTACAACTTTCCGAGCGGCTGGAAGCGGAGCGCAACCAGGCGGAGATCTGCCGTATGCTCATTCATCACAAATCACCTATCCCAAACTCGTCCATACCTGCGCCCATGATAGCATACCCGTTTCGGGAGTCTGACGCCCGACCTGGGCGTCCGGCGTGACTTGACCGAGATGACTCGCCCGAACCCTGTCAGTCCACGATCTCCAGAGGGATGCTGGTGGGCTGGCGGAGGGCTTGCAGGCTGAGGCGGGCGGCTACCGCCTGCGTGATGGAGATCAGGGCCTTGGCCACCTCCGAGTCCGGCTGGGACAAGACCACCGGTCTGCCAACATCGCCGGCGACGCGAACCGAGGCCTCCATCGGGATGGCACCCAGGAACGGAACACCGGCTTGCTCTGCCAGCACCTGGCCGCCTCCCTGGCCGAAGATGTCGTGTCGCGTGCCGTCCGGGAGCTCCAAGTAGCTCATGTTCTCCACCACACCGAGCACCGGGACATCCATGGTGCGGAACATCTCC
>CAZBJQ010000120.1:0-8393 GCA_964492235.1 uncultured Anaerolineaceae bacterium
GGTGTCCTGCCGGGATGGCACGCGGCGTTTGCAGGGTGTTTCACACGTCCCCAACCCATATAACCAGTTGCCCGGGCCACGTTTCTACGGTATGCTCAACATGCGATTCCGCCGGCGTGAACGCCGGTCGAGGTCCCCAGGAGGCAATCATGGAGTACTTCGTCTGGCTTATCTTCGCCGCCGTCTTCTTCTACTTCGCTTACGTCCACTGGCAGATGGCCCGCACCTCGATCCGGACTTTCCACTTTCGAGGCGAAGCCGGGACGGATCCGGCTGCATCTCAGCTGCTGCAGGACTTCGTCAAAGACTTCAACAACTACCTCGAGATCACTAACCGGATGGAGAAGCAGCGCAACATGGTGGCCGCGGCGGGGTTTGTGGTCGCCGGCTTCCTGGCACTCATCTCCTGGGCGCTGAGCGCGTTCTGAGAGATCCCCGGGAGAGAAGGGAATCCGGAGAGGATTCCGAAAGTAGCCTAACGAGAGAGAACATCGCGACATGTGCGGTTCGGGCTGCGTCCGAACCGCACATGTCGCGTCTTGCCTTCGTCGCAAGGTCCCTCTAGGACAGCGCCCGCGTTCTCTGGATCCTGCGCGTGCCCAGCCGGATCCCGATCCTCCCGGCGGCCTCGATCGCCGCTCTTCCTCCTGGCAACTGGCAGCAGCCACACCGCGCATTGTCACCGAAAGAACCCCGCCGAGAATCGCAGCCCCCGACGGCTAGGTCGGGGGCTGCTCCCTACGCAAGGAGGAGGAGTCAGATTCAGGAAGGGGAGAGCGGGACCGGCGGGTCTCCGACCCGCACGGACAGCCGATGCGCGCCCACGGCGACCAGCCCCACCAGGCCCATGCCGATAGCAACCGCCAGGCTGGCAAACAGGGCAGTCAGGAAGGGGGCCAGCAGCAACAAGGCCAGCTCGGAGCCCTCCAGGGGCACCGGCGCCATCAGGGCGGTCAGCAGGCCAATCGGGGCAAATAGCAGGTAGCTCAGCTCCACCGCCCAACGGCCCAGCGGAGTCCGCTGGACAGACAGCAGGCGCAGCAGCAGCGCCGACGTCAGCATGCCGGCCAAAAGGAGCCCGACGGTAACCCCCATGAACTCATTGAACGACGGGACGTAGCCGAAATGAACCATCATCAAGCCTAGGCCGATGAAGGCCCAAGCGCCCCCCGCGAGCAGCAAGACCTTGACATTGAGTTTCACGTCCGCCTCCAGTTTCCTCCCGGCCTGAACGCGTTCCCGATCTAACCGGTTCCATTGTGACATGCGCGCCGCCTGCGGTGGGCGGATTGAAAGCCGTCTGTAAGCCGCATGGCCGTGGGTGACCGGATGCTATAATGCGCGTGGGACCCCCACTCTCCAAAGGAGGGCCAATGTTCGACCCGCAGAAGTTGGAGGATCTCCGCCGCAGCCTCGACCGATGGGCACAGACCACCCTGCCCCAGGCCACTGACCGCCTCCCGGAGCCCAAGGAACGCTACATAACGGCATCCTCCGAGCCAGTACAGCGGCTGTACACACCGCTCGACCTGCCGGATTTCGACTATGAGCGCGACCTCGGCTGGCCGGGTGAGTTTCCTTACACCCGCGCCGTGCACCCGACGCTGTACCGCGCCCGCCCATGGACGATGCGGATGTTTGCCGGGTTCGGCACAGCCGAAGAGACCAACACCCGGTTCCGCTATCTGCTGGAGAAAGGCCAGACCGGGCTGTCGATCGCCTTCGACCTACCCACCCTGATGGGCTACGACACGGATGCGCCGGAAGCAGCCGGGGAGTTCGGCAAGTGCGGCGTGGCGGTGTCCTCTCTGCGGGACATGGAACTCCTGCTGGCGGGCATTCCGCTCGACAAGGTGTCCACCAGCATGACCATCAACTCGCCGGCGGCGGTGATCTGGGCGATGTATATCGTGGCAGCTGAAAAGCAGGGTGTGCCGCCGGAAGCCCTACGCGGAACCATCCAGAATGACATCTTGAAGGAGTACATCGCTCAGAAGGAGTACATCTTCCCGCCCGAGCCGTCGATGCGCCTGGTTGTCGACACGATCGAGTTCGGCAGCCTGTGCCTGCCTCAGTGGAACACGATCTCGATCTCCGGCTACCACATCCGGGAGGCGGGCTCCACCGCCGCCCAGGAGCTCGCCTTCACCCTGGCGGATGGCATGGAATACGTCCGCTGGGCCCTGCAGCGAGGCCTGCCCATCGACGACTTCGCCCCGCGTCTCTCGTTCTTCTTCAACGCCCACAACGACTTCTTCGAGGAGATCGCCAAATACCGGGCGGCGCGCAGGATCTGGGCAACGGAAATGCGGGACACCTTCGGCGCCGAGGACACCCGCTCCTGGCTGCTGCGTTTCCACACCCAGACCGCAGGCGTCAGCCTGACCGCCCAACAGCCCGAGAACAACATCGTCCGCGTTACGGTCCAGGCGCTGGCCGCCGTGCTGGGCGGCACTCAGTCGCTGCATACGAACTCGATGGACGAAGCCCTGGCCCTGCCCTCCGCGCACGCCGCCACGATCGCCTTGCGTACCCAGCAGATCCTGGCTGAGGAGTCCGGGGTCATCAACACCGTCGACCCGCTGGGCGGATCGTTCTTCGTCGAAAGCCTGACGCGGCGCCTGGAGGCTCAGGCGCGCGACTACTTCCGCCGTATCGACGAGTTCGGGGGTGTCCTCCCGGCGATCGAGGCCGGCTTCCTGCAGAAGGAAATCTCCGACGCCGCCTATCGCTACCAGAGTGAGATCGACAGCCGGCAGCGGTCCATCGTCGGTGTCAACGCCTTCCAGGATGATGTCCCTCTACGCATTCCATTGCTGGCGATGGACCCCTCCGGACAGGAGCGACAGGTCGCCCGCCTGGTGAACATCCGGCGGACGCGGGACAACGCCACCGTCGGCCAGGCTCTCGACCACCTGCGCCTCGCCTGCCAGGGCACAGAGAACACGATGCCTTTCCTGCTGGAGGCAGTCCGAGCCTACGCCACTCTTGGCGAGATGATCGACGTCATGCGCGGCGTGTTTGGCACCTACCAGGAACCCACCTGGGTCTAGACTCTCTTCCTTGCCCGTCTGGACCGGCGGAGGTCTCCCACCACCATGGACTCGGGCTCTGGGAAGTTGATGAAGAGTTCCCTTCTCAGAGAAGGGAATCGCGAAGGCGCCAGTCTCTCTCCGGTGGCCTGGCAGGTTCATCAGCCTCCTGGGAGCCTCCAATCAACTGCCGAACGAAGGGGGCTGTCTTGAGCGCCGGCTACAGCCATAGGGAAACGCGCCAGTTGGGATTCAGGCGCAGCCCAAGCCCCACCTGTCGCGGTCACTTTCCTTGCCAGGTTGCCTTCGGGACAGCCTCTCCTGGTCTTCGCGGCTAATGGAGATCCGACGATCTGCCAGAGCCGCCTTGGCTGCCGCCACCGGGCTCAGTCTGGCAGCGCTTGGCTGCAGCCTGTCCTCGGCCGCCGGCCCATCCAGCCTGGCGACTTCGGTGGCAGCCACGGTCCAGCTCCTGGCATCGGCAACGGGTCCGCCTCCGACCTCAGCCTCTCCTGTCTTGGGGAACGTTTCCGGCTTGATCTGCTATCCGTCCGAAGCCGTTCCTCCGATGACAGCCTATTTCCGGGAGATCACAACCGGCGGGGTCACGCCGATGGCCATCGACCCCGGGCAGAGCAGCTACGACCTCTCCTTGCCTGAGGGTGAATACCAAGCCTTCGCCTGGGTGTGGCTACCCGATCTCCACCTGGGCGGGTCGTACAGTCAGGCCGTGCCGTGCGGGCTGGACGCCTCCTGCACTGATCACAGCCTGCGGCCGTTCACGGTGGCGGCCGACAACCCCAGCCTCGGCATCGACCTGTGCGATTGGTACGGCGGGCCGGGGTTGGTCCCGCCTCCACCGGGCGCTGCTCCCCCGACTCCGGCTGCCACGGCAGCGACGATTCCGGGAAGCGTCAGCTTGAACTGTGATGGGACGCAGCAGCGCGTTCGGGTGGAAGACGGCGGTGGCGCCGGGCGCACGGTGGCGGTCGATGCCTGGATGGCGGGGAGTTGGGTCAATCTATGGAGCGTCAGCGGCGGAGATCCGATGATCCAGCAGATCGAGCCGGAGGCCGGGCCCTACGAGTTCGGCGGCTGTCGGAAGCTGATCATCGTCCCGATACGTTACTCAGGTTCCGGAGGCGACCTGCGGCTGAGCATCTACCTGTGGGACGGCGCCGGAATCCGGCAGGTCTACGAGCACTATGGAACCAAGGGGGCCTGGCGCAAGTCTGGAGATGTCGTGCAGTTCAAAGAGGCCAAGTTCCTGCACGGCGAACCAAATTGCTGTCCCTGCGCGGTGCAAACGACAGAGCACGCCTGGGACGGCAGCGCATTCATCGAGAGCCGCCTCCTGGTCGAGCCGACGTACACCGGAACGCCGCCACCCGAGTGCCAGCCGTGAGCCTAGCCAGCGGTGACCGTGGGGGCCCAAGCGCCCGAGTCCTGACCGGAGGTGCGCATTGGCTCCCAGGCGCCGCGAGGCACGCCGAAGTAGCGGACGGCCTCACGCAAGATCTGGCTGGTGTAGCCCACGAAGCTCTCGCGGACGACGGGATGCAGCCCACACAGGAACATCAGCAAATCGGTGCGCGGCTCGCGCATCGGCCTCCGCGTGCAAGCCTCGAGCCATTCGATCGTATTCTGACGATAAGGCTCACACAGCGAGTCGATGGTTTCGGCAAGCACCCGGGCCTCAAAGAAATAGGTCGACATGGATCTCACGCCTCCCAGGGTCACGCCGCCAGGCCTCGCAGCGGCGGTTGAGAGGATGCAAGGACCAGGCCAACCCCCGTGTTTCGCCCCCCACCGCCCTGGTTCTTTCCCCGCCTACCTTTCGCTGCTCTCCGGCGGTGAACTTGCCCGTCGGGCAGCCCGCGCCCTCGATCTCCTTCTGGCATGCAACTTGTGCGGACGCCGGTGCGGGGTCGACCGTCGCATTGCCCTAGGGGACTGCCGCACGGGAAGCATGGCCCGCCTCGTCTCGTACGGGCCCCACCACGGAGAAGAGGATGTCTTGCGGGGGTCGGCCGGATCGGGGACGATCTTCTTCGGCTCCTGCAACCTGCACTGCGTCTTCTGCCAGAACGCCGCCATCAGCCAGGCCCAAACAGGAAGCCTCGTGCGCGCCGAGGAGCTGGCTGATGTCATGCTCTGGCTGCAGGCCAGAGGCTGTCACAACCTCAACCTGGTTTCCCCGACCCATGTCATGCCCATGATCCTGCAGGCACTCGCCCAGGCAGCGGAACGCGGCTTGCGGCTGCCGCTGGTTTACAACACGGGTGGGTACGACTCCCTGGAGGCTCTGGCGCTCCTGGAGGGGGTCATCGACATCTATATGCCGGACATGAAGTACGCTGATGAAGCCCTTGGGCGCAGGTTCTCTGCCGTCGCGGACTACCCGTCTGTCAACACCGCCGCCGTGCGAGAGATGCACCGCCAGGTCGGCGACCTGGTTATCGACGGACACGGCCTCGCACAACGAGGATTGCTAGTGCGCCACCTGGTCCTGCCGGGCGGTCTCTCCGGGACCGGAGCCATCGTGCGCTTCCTGGCCAGCGAGCTCTCGCCCCACACCGCCCTCAATCTGATGGACCAGTACCGCCCTGCCCACAGAGCGCACGAGTTCCCTGAGCTGCGGCGCCCGATCACCACCGAGGAGTATGCCACCGCATGGAAGCTGGCAGTGGAGTCCGGCCTCACCAGGCTCACACTGTGCTCGCGTTGAGCCTCCCGGGACGAGAGCACGAGCGAGCCCCCGACCGGCGCGCCGGGCGAGGGTAGATTCGCAAGGCACCGGGGGTTCAGGCGCGGCCCAAACCCCCGGCATCATGCATCTCGCCCAGAGCTGCCCGGCTCGGGTTCGTGCGGCCGGGCGGCGAAGATCAGTACAGGAACATCGGCAGCCCTTCAAAGCTGCGGATCTTCGGCCGGTAAGCGTCCACATCGTATAGTGCGTCCACGTCCACCGTGCGCGTGCCCGCCCGGGTCTCGGTCAGTGAGACATGGCAATACACACCCTGCTTCAAGGAGACCATGCGCCCAGTCTTGCCTTGCATCAGCAGATCGGCGGCCATGCCCCCATAGTTGCCCGAGACCATCAGGTCCAGCGCATCCGGCGGCCCGCAGCGCATCAGATATCCGACCTGCTGCTGCACAATCCCCACCCCGGTGAGTTCCTTGATGATGTCCCCCGTGACCAGGCCCACACCGCCCAACTTCTTGTGGCCGTAGGCATCTTCCTGCCCGCGCTCGACGATCTCGCCTCCTTGCATCTGCGCACCTTCGGATATCGTCACCATGGCGTAGTTGCTGGGGTTCGACCGCCGATCCTCCATCAGCAGCGCTGCCAACTTCTCCGGGTCGAACGGGACCTCCGAGATAATCACCCTGTCCACGGCGCCCAGGTAGCCCGAGATCAATGAGGTTGCGCCGCTATTGCGACCGAAGAGCTCGATCACGGCGATCCGCTCGTGTGACCCCGAGCTCGTCCGCAAGTTGGTGATGAATTCCACGCTGCGGGTGACCGCCGTCGAGAAGCCCAGGCAGTAGTCCGTCCCGGGCACGTCGTTGTCCATGGTCTTGGGGATGGCGACGACCGGCACCCCCTCATCATGCAGACGCAGGCCATAGGATAGGGTGTCGTCCCCGCCAATCGGGACCAGCGCCTCGATCTGCAGATGCTCCAGGACCTTGAGCACATGCGGCGTGAAGTCCTGCAGCTTGTCCCCTTTCACTTGCCTCTGGAGGAACTCCGGCGCCTCCTTCGGCTTCACCTTGGCAGGGTTGGTGCGGGAGGTGTGCAGGAAGGTCCCCCCAAAGCGATCGACGGTGCGCACGACGGCGGGCGTCAATTCGAGCACGTTGCCCGACGAGGAGGGGTCGGCGGGGTTGAACTCAAGCAGGCCCGCCCACCCCCTTCGGATGCCAAGCACCTGGTGGCCTTGGGCAGCCACCCGGTTGACGACGGCTTTGATCGCCGGGTTCAAGCCCGGAACGTCGCCGCCTCCTGTCAGAATGCCGATTCTCATAGTTGCTCCTCAGATGGGGTGATTCGCCACGGCCTACCGCGGCGGGAAGATCGTGCCCTGCCGCCGCGTCCGTCGGGGCACCTATCGGCTCAGGCGGTATCGGCCGGTCCACGGAACCGTTCGAGTTGCCTCAGGAAGAAAGCGTTCCCCGGCGACAGCTTCAGCGCTTCTTGCTCCCAGCGTGCAGCCTGCCCCCGATCACCGATGGCAAACCAGGCCTCGGCCAGCGTGTCCAACACGTCGGCATCCTCGGGCGCCAGGTCCTGGGCACGCTGGGCGGCGCGCAGCGTCTCCTCCGGCAGCAGCTTGCGCAGCGCTAGCTGCCAGGCTAGGTTGTTGTAGACCTCTGCATTCTTGGGAGGGTCTTTGAGAGCTCGGTCCACGAGGGATCGGACACTCTCCATCAGGATTGCATTGACTTCGGGTTCGTCCTGCGCCAGCCGGCAATAGGCGGCCACCAGGAAGGCATACTGCCACTGGTCATACAAACGCCGCACCTCTGCCACGGGCCCGGGGTGATCCAGAATCCTCAGCTCGACCAGGCGGTCGTCCACGCCTTCATAGCCGCCGCGCTGCCGCACGACGTGCAGAGCGGCAGACTGCTTTCCTCTGCGATCGCCCCCCGCGGCTTCTCCAGCCTCGAGCGCCAGCAGCAGTCTCTCGGCCAGCGGGCCCTGAGCAGCGAGGAACGCATCCAGCATCCGGTCGAGGACCTCCGGGCCTACCAGGATGTTGCCCTGGACGGAGACGAAGGAGGCAGTGCGGTGCCCTGCCCAGACCTGCGTTCCGGATCCGGTGAAGGCGGCAGCGTTGCCGGCCCGATCTACGATCCCGATCTGCCGGACCGCCGGGTCTGTGTCGCGAGCCAGCACGGCCTCCAGCGCTTCCTGGGCCGAGGCGCCCCGGGCCAATGCCTCGAGCGCCCACGGGGCGAGATGAGGGTTCGCCAGCGCCTGCGTGGCAACGGCGCCAACCTCGGCCTGCATCCATGGCACGATGTAGCCCACATCCAGGACGCGCGAAGCCACGGCGACCCCCCACTCGCGCCTCTGCGGATCCATGCCGACAATCGAAAACGTGCCGCTCATCCGCCCCGGCTTCCGGACCTGCAGCGGCAATCCAAGAGAGGCAGAACCCGTAGCGCACACGCCGTATCCCGTAACGCGGCCACAAGAAGCAGGTGGCGCAGGATGTGGCCGTTCGAGGGTAGACCACTCACCTACATCCTGTGAAACCTCTCCCCCTCGGGACGCGGCTGGGACAGCACACTTGTGGAGTGATGTCCTCTCAACGATCGAGATTGGCGGCACCACTGACAAGGACCTCGGGG
>CAZBJQ010000121.1:0-8275 GCA_964492235.1 uncultured Anaerolineaceae bacterium
ACGGCCGAGATGATGAACATGATCGGCATGCTGGGCTTGAACCAGATCGGGCGGGCCTTGAGGATGCCGTAGGTCGCGCCCAGCGAGGACTGGTGGAGCAGCGAGATGCCCAGGCCGATCATGGCCAGGGCGGGCGCGGCGCGATGCAACGTGTGGGCCAGGCGCCCGAAGGTCCGGTACTTGCGGAAGGTCTTCGAGTCGGCGACGACCGGCAGGAACTCGACAATCAGGACGATCAGGTAGAGCGTGATGCACCACGTGATCTCCCACAGCACCGAGTGCACGTTCCAGTAGGCCCAGGGATGCCAGAAGCGGTCCGGCCGGCCGATATCCATCACCAGCGTCAGCAGGGCGGTGGTGTAGCCGATGAAGCCCATGAAGATCGCCAGCCGGATAATCGGGCGGAATCGCTCGACGCCCAGCAGATAGACGACGGCCGACAGGGTGAAGGCACCGGCGCCGAGAGCAATGGCCGAGAGGTCGATCGTGATCCACAGCCCCCAGGGAACAATATTGGTCAGGTTGGTGACCACCAGGCCCTGGGAGAACACGATCACCGCCGCCACCAGGCCGATCAGCATCAGCACACCGATGAAGGCCATCCATCCCAGGAATCCGGGGGTGATGAGCGGGCGCCGTTCCGAGGTCGCGGGGATGGCAGCCATGGCCTACAGCCCCTCCTGCGGCGGCACGTAGTAGACGCTACTCTGGGTCCCGAGTTCGTCTCGCAGTCGGAAGGTCGGATTGGCGGCGATCGCCTGCGAGACAGGGCTCTCGGGGTCGTTAAGGTCGCCGAAGACGCGGGCGCCAACCGGGCAGATGTTGACGCAAGCCGGCGTGGCTTCAGGGTGCACGCCGGGCGTCAGCTCGTTGGCCAGGCCGGCGTCGATACGGTGGACGCAGAAGGTGCACTTCTCTACCACGCCGCGCGGGCGTCGCTCGACCTCGGGGATACCCCAGGTGGGGACGAAGGGGTTCTCCCCTGAACGCGCTTCCCAGTTGAACATGCGAGCGCCGTACGGGCAGGCGACCTGGCAGTAGCGGCAGCCGATGCAGCGCTCGTAATCCATGATGACGATTCCATCTTCCCGGACATAGGTGGCATGCACCGGGCAGACATCGACGCACGGGGCCTCCTGGCAGTGCAGACACGGCCGGGTCGTGAAGAAGCGCCGGCCGCTCGAGGACACGCTGGGCACCACTGTGTTCCAGGTCATATCGACCGCCACGTCGTTGGTGGCGGAGCAGGCGCGCTGACAGTATTCGCAGCCGATGCAGGTGTCGAGATTGATCAGCATGCCCCAGTGATGTTCCCCTCTGGAGCCTTCGACGTCGCCTTGTGTCCCCTCGAGTTGACTCTGTTTCAGGTTGGCGAAAGGCGTCAGCGGACCGGTGGTGACGGCGGTGGCGAAGACCGCGCCGCCGGCCGTTGCCCCCGCCAGCGTCAACACGTCCCGCCGGGTCAGTTCCAGTTTGACCTTGGTCTTCTTCTTGCCCTTGACCTGCTCAGGCATGGTTGTCACCTTCTTCTTCGACCTCGAAGACCTTCAGGCGCTTGCTGACAATCCAGGCGCCCGTGCCGCCGACGACCAGGCCGATGATAGCGCCCTGCACCAGACCGGCGTACAGGTTGGAGGTGGCGCTGGACTCAAGCTGCTGGGTCTCGGCCTGGAGGGAGGTGATCTCGGCTTCCATCTCGGCCGGTGTCTGCGCCTGCGACGCCGCCTCACCGCCGGTCAGGGCCACGATTGTGTCACGCGTATGCACCGTGTCCTGGTGGCAGTTGATGCAGGCCTCAGAGCCGACGGTGAAGGTGTGACCGGTGGGGATCAGGCCGCCAATGGGCGGGGCATCCGTGGGGGCGGTGTACATGTGGCAATTGCTGCACTCCAGCCCCGAGTTGGCGTGCGTGCTGTGGGCGAAGCCCTGTCCAGGATCGTTGTGGCAGTTGGTGCACAGCGCCGTCACGCTCTCGGCCTTCGGCTTCTGCGAGTGAGGGTTGTGACACGACTGGCAGTCAAGCTGGACTGCACCGTGCGGACTTGCCCGCCATTCATCGGTGGTGGTCTTGTGGCAGGTGGCGCACAGTTCGGCACTCGGGTTGAACGGCATCGGCTTCTCTGGATGCCCGACGATGAATGGACCGTGGCAGGACTCGCACGTCACGCCTTCGGCGGCGTAGGAATTGCTGTCGGCATCGTAGCCGGTCGTATGACACTGCAGGCAAGCGAACTCTTTGCCTTTCTCCTCCCAGTTCTGCTGGAAGATCGGCGAGGAGAACGCCTGGGAGTGCCGCGTGCTGCTCCACTGCGCGTGAACATCCTCATGGCAGTTGGCGCAGAAGTCGGGCCCGGCATACGTATCTTCGGCCGGGGGAGGCGCCGGGGCCTGTGGCGTCGCAGTGGGTTCCTGGGCGTAGGCCGGGGTGCGTGCCAGCCCTGCGCCCGCTCCCATCAGCAGGAACAAGAGAAACAGCCCGCCGAATACGGCCAGAGGCTTGCGGAGCTGCAGGGGATGGACGGGTCTTGGCATCGGTCACTCCGTGTCTTAACCGGCGCCGGACCAGGCCGGGGCCGATGAGCGTCTGCACTGCGCGGGCGGCACGGCCGCACCATCCGGTCAAACCCATGCCGCGTGGGTGGATAACCCCAAGGGTGATTTTGGATGAGTTTGGCCATGTTGGTCAGTGGTAACCATCCGGCGGGCCGGTGACGTTCATCACCCGCCGTTGGCCGACCTGGAGAGCGGATCTCGAACAGGGCATCTCGCCCAAGCCTGGGGGCGGCGGGAAGCTGCTGCCGGCAGGTCTCATTCTTCCTTAAGGGTGGTGTGGCATGATGCGACCGAAGGCCGTCCGGCCGGTCTACGGTGATAAAATGGACATCCTTGGTGCGGGACAATTCTCGCCAGGAAGGCGCCAGGTGGAGGATCGTGCATGACTCAAGAGATGCAGCCGGGCCCGCGTGCGGCCTCGGGGGGCCGGGTCAAATTCCTGATCGGCGGCCTGCTGATTGTTGTGGCAGTGGTCTACCTGATCGGCTCATCGACGCAGGCGGCTGCCCAGTACTACCTGACGGTGGATGAACTCGCTCAGAAGGGCAGCGCCGTTCAGGGCCGTGATCTCAAGCTGGCCGGCGCCGTCGACGGGGACTCGATCACCTATGACCCCAAAACCCTGACGCTCGGCTTCACGATCGCCCACGTCCCGGGCGACATGGATGAGATCGAGCAGTCCGGCGGCCTGGCAGAAGCGCTTCACCAGGCAGTCAGCGATCCGGCCGCCCGCCGACTGCAAGTCGTGTACGTCGGCCCCAAGCCGGACCTGCTGCGAAACGAGGCCCAGGCCATCGTCACCGGACGCCTGGGTGAGGATGGTGTCTTCTACGCGGACGAACTCCTGCTGAAGTGCCCCACGCGCTACGAAGAGGAAGTCCCGCTGCAGGTCGAGCAAGGCTGACGATCGACCGGCCCAACCGAAGAAGCTGCGACAGCGCGCCATGTCTGAGGTCGATGGGCGCGCTGAGTTCGCGATAAGGTGTTGGCAGCCGAGGCGAGGGCAGGGTTGAGGAGGACGGGTTTGTGATGGCTCAGGTCGGTTACTTCGTGGCTCTCCTGTCGTTTGTGCTTGCGCTGTACGGCGCCGGGGCCGCAGCCTTCGGTGCGCTGCGCGGCCGGCCGGCCTTCGTCGAGAGCGCCCGGCATGCCATGCTGCTGACTTTCCCCCTGATCTCGCTGGCGGCGCTGGGACTGATCTACCTTCTGGTGAGTGGCAGCTTCCAGGTGGAGTACGTGGCCACAGTGACCAGCCGAGCGATGCCGATCTACCTCAGGGTGACCGCCCTGTGGGGCGGGCAGGCCGGCTCGCTGCTGTTCTGGTCATGGCTGATGGCGGCCTTCGCCACCGCCGCCTCGGCGCGCAAATGGGATCGCGACCGCGAGCTGCTGCCCTGGGTGATTCTGGTTACTATGGGCACGCTGGCGTTCTTCCTCAGCCTGGTGATCTTCTTCGAGAATCCGTTTCTGCGCCTGTGGCAGACGGCCGACGGTCAGCAGGTGACGGCGCTCTTCCAGCCGCGCGGCACATCGCCGCTCGTGCCATTCGACGGCAATGGTCTGAATCCGCTGTTGCGCCACCCGGGGATGATCATCCATCCGCCGATGCTTTACCTGGGCCTGGTTTCCTTTGTCATCCCGTACGCCTTCGCCATCGCCGCCCTGGTGACTCGTCGCTCGGACGACCGCTGGATTCGAATCACTCGCGGCTGGACACTGTTCGCCTGGCTGTTCCTGTCACTGGGTCTGATCCTGGGGATGCGCTGGGCCTACGATGTGCTCGGCTGGGGCGGGTACTGGGGGTGGGATCCGGTTGAGGTGGCGGCGCTGCTGCCCTGGCTGGTAGGCACGCCCTTCCTGCATTCGGTGATCGTCCAGGAAAAGCGCGGGATGCTCAAGCAGTGGAACATGGTGCTGATCATCCTGACCTATTCGAGCGTGATCCTGGCGACCTTTCTCACCCGATCCGGTGTGTTCTCCTCGGTGCATGCCTTCGCCCAATCGGCCATCGGCCCGATGTTCTTTGCCTTCATCGGGCTGACCTTTGCCGCCTCACTGGGCCTGCTGTTCTCGCGCTGGGACGATCTGCGCAGCGAGAATCGGTTGGACTCGATGTTCTCGCGCGAGGCGCTCTTCCTGCTGCAGAACCTGATCTTCATGGGCATCTACATCGTCTGTCTGTGGGGAATCCTCTTCCCGGTGATTTCCGAGCTGTTCACAGGCCAGAAGGTCACGGTGGGCCCGCCGTTCTACGAGCGCGCCACCGGCCCGCTGTGGGCGACCCTGTTGCTGTTGATGGGCGTGGCCCCGCTCTCGGTCTATGGCCGATCGTCGTGGGAGCGGTTGGGGACGGCGCTGTGGAAGCCGGCGGCGGCTTCGCTGCTGCTGCTCGCGGCACTGATCGTCGGCGGGATGCGCAACCCGGCCGCGCTCATCGGCTACTGGCTCGGCGGCCTGGCCCTGACGGTCACGGCCTACGAGTTCTGGCGAGGCGCCCGCGCCCGGCACCAGCGGCACGGGGAGAACTTCATCGTCGCCCTCGGACGGTTGGCGGCGCGCAACCGCCGCCGCTACGGCGGTTACATCATTCATGTCGGCGTGGTGCTGATGGCTTTCGGTGTCATCGGCATCGAGATCTTCCAGTCCGAGACCCAAGGACAGCTGGCGCGGGGCGAGCAGCTCACCCTGGGGCGGTACGTGATGACGTATGACGGCCTGGCCCAGTTCGACACGCCCGATGAGCGCAACGTGGCGCGGGCGGTCGTCTCGGTCTATCGGGACGGCAAGTATCTGGGAGAACTTTACCCGCGCCGCGATTTCTACTACGCCTCGCAGCAGTCGATGACCATCCCCGGCGTTCGTTCATCGCTGGAGGATGACCTGTACATCATCCTGGTAGACTGGGAACAGATCGCCCAGCAGGGGGCGACGTTCAAGATTTACCACAACCCGCTGGTGAACTTCGTCTGGCTCGGCGGGCTGGTCTTCATCTTCGGAACGTTAGTGGCGGCCTGGCCCGAGCGCGAGCCGGAAGCCTCTCGCCGGCCGGCCCCTGCCCGGGGCGCGCTGGCCAAGGCCTAGGCGGAGGCGGGGATGCGGCGTTCCGTTTTCCTGATGCTGAGCGTGTTGGTGCTGACCCTGGCAGGGGTCCCCTCGGGGGCGGCGCAGGAAACAACCCCCACGGATGATCAGGTCAACGCCATCGCCAAGCAGTTGTACTGCCCGGTGTGCGAGAACGTCCCGCTGGACGTCTGCCCGACACAGGCTTGCCAGCAGTGGCGCGACACGATCCGCGAGAAGCTGACGGCTGGCTGGTCGGAGGACGAGATCAAGCAGTACTTCGTCGACCAGTATGGGGCGCGGGTGCTGGCCACGCCTCCGGCCATCGGCCTGAACTGGCTGGTCTACCTTCTGCCGCCGCTGGCCTTCGCCGCCGGCGCCTACCTGCTGTTCCGCGCCCTGCGCGCCTGGCGCGCGGCACCAGCCTCTCCGCCGCCGGTGGCCAGCCCTGCTGCCGAGGATCCTTACGTTGCCCGGCTGGAGCAGGAGCTCCGGGAACGATCGTGACCCTGAGGATGCGACGAGGCCCCGATGGCTGATACGACGACCATGCCGCCTGAAGCCGAGGCCCCTGGGCCACGCCCCCTACGCTGGGGCGTGATTCTCGTTTGGGGGCTGGTGCTCGGCCTGCTGGCGATCCTCGGACTGGGTCTGGTCCGCAGTCAGCAAGGGCCGGTCGGCGTCGGGGCCACCGTCCCGGACTTCACCCTGACGACATTCTCCGGTGAATCCATAGACATCCAGGAATTGCGAGGCCAGGTGGTGGTGATCAACTTCTGGGCATCGTGGTGCAAGCCATGCGAGCAGGAGGCGGCGGAACTGGAGCAGGCCTACCAGTTGTACAAGGATCAGGCCGTCGCCTTCCTGGGTGTCGACTACGTCGACACCGAGCGCGAGGCCCTGGCCTACCTCGAACGCTTCGGCATCACCTATTCGAATGGCCCGGACCTGGGGACGCGCATCTCGCAGGCCTTCCGCATCGGCGGTGTGCCGGAGACCTACATCGTCGGGCCGGATGGAAAGCTGGCAGCGATCAAGATCGGACCGTATTTCTCGCTCGACGAGATCGTGGCTCAGATCGAGATGGCGCGCACCGCGGGCGGCACACCGGACGGCTAGCCGAGCCAGGCCGCCGCGCCACGGATGGAGTGGAACATGGAAGTTGGATCGCTGCTGATCAGCCTGGCGATTGTGGTGCTGGTGGCGGCCTTTGTCGCCCGGCCTCTGTTCGACCGTCAGGCGCAGCAGGTGAGCGAAAGCGAAAGGCGGCTTTCCGCGTTGCAGGCCGAGCGGGACCGCGTGCTGAGTCTGCTGCAGGACCTGGAGATGGACTTCGCCACGGGCAAGATCACGCAGGTGGATTTCCAGGCGCAGCGTGCTCCGCTGGTCGTGCAGGGAGCGAACGTCCTGCGTCAGCTCGACCGGCTGGCGCCGGCCGCGGTCGGTGGGCCCGCCGCCGGTGGGTCACTGGAAGACCAGCTCGAGCGAGAGATCGCATGCCGCAGGTCGTCAGCCGCCCCGGCGGTGGGGTATTGCGCTGTGTGTGGTACCGCCTTACGAAGCGGCGATCGCTTCTGCACCCGCTGCGGAACTGCCGTGCCTGCGAAAGCATCCGCATGAGGACTTCAGCCCTGTTCCTGCCTCTGCTCGTTGGCGCGGCGCTGGCCGGCTGCTCCCTCGCCGGCGATATCACGCCGCCGCCAGACCTAGCGACGGCACAGGCGGCACAAGCGGGAAGCCAACCGATTGTCCCCGAGTCTGGGCAGGCATTCGTCCCGCCCGCGACACCACCCGATCTGGTGTCCGGGAAAGCAATCTTTGCCGAACGCTGTGCACCCTGCCATGGCCCATCCGGCCTCGGCGATGGGCCGCAGGCTGCCGCCCTCGCCAATCCCCCCACCGCCCTGGGTTCTCCCGAGATCTCGCAGGCGGCTACCGGCGCTGATTGGTATGACGTCGTCACACGTGGACGCATCGAGCGATTCATGCCTCCGTTTGTCAGCTTGAGCGATCAGCAGCGTTGGGACGTCGTCTCCTACGCGCTGATGCTTGGCACACCGGACGAATTGCTGGGGCGCGGTGAAGTCCTGTACGCCGAGGAATGCGCCGAGTGCCATGGAGATCGCGGCCAGGGCGGCGAAATCGGCCCGGCGCTCGACGATTCGACCCAGCTGGCCATCCGATCGTTGGACCAGACGGTGGAGGTTATCCGCCAGGGGCGCGACCAGATGCCGCCTTTCGGCGGTAGCCTCTCCGAGAAAGACCAGCTGGCGGTGGCTTCGTTTGTCCGCAGTCTGACGGCGAGTGCCGTCTCCCAGGCTCAGCCCATGCCGACGGCGGCGGCGACGCCCACGGGCGCGGCAACAGCCTCGGGCATGGCTGAGGCCTCACCTGAGCCAGCGCCGATCGTGGAAGCTACGGCCAGCGAGTCGGCAATTGTGCAAGGGACGATTCACGGCTCCGTCCGCAACGGCTCCGGCGGCGGTGTCGTGCCGCCAGGCCAGGCCGTAGTCTTGAAAGGATTCGACGGCGAGCAGGAGGCCCTCTCGGTTGAGGGCGGCGTGGATGCCGATGGCCGCTTTGCCTTCCAGGACATCGAGATCGTTCCCGGGCGGTTGTTCTTCGTCGTCAGCGACCATCAGGGGCTGACCTACGCCTCCGA
>CAZBJQ010000122.1:0-8137 GCA_964492235.1 uncultured Anaerolineaceae bacterium
TTGCCCCCCCACATGCCCCGTCGTACAGCCAGGAAGGCATCAGTCTATTCAGGTGAGGGGAGGGGTGTGCCTGGGCAGGCCGGGAAAACCAGGCATCACATCTCGGCGGGATAGCGTTCGGGGAAGCACACTCCGCGGAAGCTGCAGTGGGCGCAAATCCGCTCGTCGTCCACCTTCGGAAACGACGCTTTGTCGAGGGGGATGTTCTGCTCGATGTCTCGACAGTAGGCGTACATCTCGTTCGTCTCAGCCCTCACCTGGACCGCGAAGTTCTCGAGGTCGGCGGCGGAGAAGTCCTCGTGCACCTCATCGTATACCGGATGCAGGTAGGCGATCGTCGGCTGGATGCGGGCGGGATCGGTTTCGAAATGGAACGCAGCCCAGGTGGCGTAGCCCATGAGCTGTTTTCGGTGCTTCGCCGAATCGGGCTTGCCGGTCTTCCAATCGACGATGTGCAGATCATCACCCAGCGGGAAGAGGAAGTCGACCTTGCAGTACACCTTCATCTCCTCCAGGCGAGTCTCGCCATAGCCGGGAGGGTCGATGATCCAATCCGCAGCGCCGGCAAGTGCCTCCTCGACCAACCAGGCGAAGCGCTCGCTTGCCAGAAGGTTGTCCAGGCATTCGTGGATCTTCGGACCGAGGTCTTCAACCCGGACTGCCGGCACTTCGCCGTAGACGGCCTCTTCGAACGATTTGTCCTGAAGATGCTGCTCGACCAGGCGGTCGGCGAAGGCGTGGAAGCGCGGGCGATCGATCGCCTCAGCCGTGGCCTTTAGCCGGTTGAGCAAGGCCTCGATCACCTCATGGACAATCCCGCCGGTCTCCAGCGGAATCGTCACCAGGTCCTTGAACTGGGTGAGGGCCCGGAGGGGGACCTCCGGGTCGTACTTGGCGTAGTAGTGCAGGAAGTACTTGCGCTTGCAGATCGAGAAAAGGTCGTAGCGCGTCGCCGACCACCCGAGGATGGAAGTATAAGGAAACTGCTTGATCTCGCGCATGTTGTTCCTATCCGCCCGCGCGGCATGCGGAATCCCGGCCCGGGACGCTCTCGGCGCCGGGAGCCCTCAACCTTGCGCGCAGAGGCGAGAGCTCCGGTGAAGTCCTCCACTATACCCCGGAACCCCGCACCTTCCACGCGCCGAACGAAATCTCCTCTATCGCTCGGTGGCGGTTGCGCCGCTTCTCGCCCTATCATAGACTCACTGACCAGTCCGATACCACGCAAGGTCCTCACAGGACTTCCGCCGGGGGGCGGCGCATGGGGTGCAGATTCACTCCTTCCTCCCGCCTCGAACAGGCGGCCATCCTGCTACGTACCTCCGCCCTCGACGAGGTGCCCTGGCAGCGGCAAGGCTTTGGCGCATGCCGGGCCGGAATGCGGCGCGGGCGCATCGACAGGCAAGGGAACGCCCCAGGACAGCCGGAGCCAGAGCGGCGGGTCACACCCCGGCGGCAGAGGGGAGATGTCTCTCTCGTGGGACTGTCTCCGAGCTATCGTGCACACCCCTGATGCGGACTCGGCCTCGGTTTATGGGCTGGGCCGAATGTGAGGACTGCATGACGCTCCAGCCAGCCCTGCCCCGATCGGGCACTTGCCTCCGAGGCAGGCATCGGCAGCCACGGTCAAGACGGACGATTCCGCCTGCGCCAGGCCGGAGGGCAAGCTGCGGGCCGAGCACGAGGTGATGAGGAGGATCCGATGCAGAAGACACGCCGCTGGGTGCATCCGTGGCTGGGTCGCCTGGCCATGGCCTTGTTCCTGCCGCTGCTGACGGCAGCCGCCGCTTTCCCGCGCCTCGCAGCCCAGGACGACGAGGCGACGCCACCCGATCATGTCATCAAGCTGACCTTCATCCATCACTCCAGTGGCGAAGCCTGGCTGGCGGATGAGCACGGCGGTCTGGGGCGCGCCTTGGGCGAGAACAACTACTTCGTCAGCGACACCAACTACGGCTGGGGACCGGAGGCCATCGGCGACCGGACCGACATCCCCAATTGGCTGGAATGGTTCCGTGGCCCAACCTCCGACGAAATCCTGCAGGCGCTGTACCGGGAGAGCGGGCAGAACGCCGGGTACACGCGGGATCTGGCCGACCCCGGAGGGGAGAACGAGATCATCCTATTCAAGTCGTGTTTCCCGAACTCAAATCTCTCCGGCAACCCGGACGATGCTGCCGCGCCGGGTGAGGACTATTCGGTCAGCCACGCCAAGCATGTCTACAACGAGATCTTGCAGTACTTCGCCACACGCCCCGACAAGCTCTTCGTCGTCATCACTGCCCCCCCGGTGCAGGATGCGACGTTTGCCGAGAATGCGAGGGCCTTCAACAACTGGCTGGTCTATGATTGGCTGCGTGAGAATGCCTATCAGCAAAGCAATGTCGCCGTCTTCGATTTCTACAACGTTCTGACCGGCCCCGACCATCACCATCGCCTCGTGAACGGCGAGATCGAACACGTCTGGGTCGACGGGAGGAACACGGCCTACTACCCATCCTCGGCCGGCGATGATCACCCGTCGGCCGCCGGCGATCGCAAGGCGACCGAGGAGTTCGTTCCCCTGCTCAACATCTTCTATCACCGCTGGCAGGCGGGCGGTGTCCCCGCCAGCCCCCCATCCGATCCGGATGCGAGTCAGGCTGCGGCCACCCAGACCGCACCCTCCGCCGCAGGCTCGGCGCTGATCGATGATTTCGAGGCCGAATCGCCTTCAGGCGCCGCCGGCTGGGTGGCTAGTCGGGGCGAGGAGCTCCCGGCCCGCCTCGAGTGCGCGCCATCGACCGACGCGGCCGCGCAGGGCCGGGCTTCGCTCCGGCTGGACTTCGACGTGCCCACGGGTTCCTGGGCGATCTGCGCCCTCTCTTACGAAAGTCCGCAGGACTGGAGCGGATCGGAGGGTGTGCAGTTCCAGCTGCGCTCGAGCGGGGCGGGCGTTCCCTTCGACGTCTTGCTCTTCGCCGGAACGCCGGAATCCATGGAAACCTACATCTCCTATCAACAGGCCCCTCCGGCGAGCGCGGAGGCATGGGCGCCCTTCGGGCTGGCCTGGGGAGACTTCACCCGCGTCGCTTGGGAGGAGAATGCAGGCGATCCTTTCAACGCCGCCGACCGGGTTCTGGGCCTGGGCTTCGGGTTCGACGGCCTCGAGGGTGGTGCCAACCTCGGGAGCGTCTGGGTGGACGACCTCCGTTTGACCGAGGACGGAGTCCCCAGTGCGGCCGTCGCTCCCGAGGAGGCGGAAGACGAGACTCAGGCACCCGGTGGGCCACGGCTGCCGTGCATCGGGGGTGCTGCCCTTCCGCCTCTTGTCCTGGGCTGGTTGTGGCTGGGCCGGCGAACACACGTGAAAGACAGAGCCCCGTAGGGCCGGGCCAACCAGGCTGTGAAAGAAAGCCCTCGGGCAAGGCACGGTGCCAGAAGGTAGGGATACGGGGTGCCAATCCACCGAGCCCGCGATTTGACCTTGTCCCGGAACCTTTGGCTGGGTGACGACGTCTTGCTCCCATAGGAGGCGTCGATGAGAACCTTTCCTGCTGCCGCGCGGCTCTTGCTCATGGCCGGTTTGCTTGCCTTGGCCGGCTGTGCCGGGTCATCTCCCGATTCCCCGGCTTCACTATCCCAGCCGGGGCAGGAGGCGTCCCGGCCGGCCGAAGCCCTCGTGGTTCGCTCTGACCGACCCCGGCAGCAGGCGCCTCCAGGCGCGCCAGAGGACCTTAGAGCACTGGCCGACAGCAACGCCGCCTTCGCCTTCGATCTCTACCGGAAGCTCCTCTTCCAGGACGACAATCTGCTCTTCTCCCCCTACAGCATCTCGCTGGCGCTGGGGATGACGTTCGCCGGTGCCGCCGGCGAAACCGCCAGCCAGATGGCCGAGACGATGCACTTCTCGCTGCCTCCGGACCGGCTGCACTCGGCCTTCAATGCCCAGGCGCAGCTGCTCGAAGCGTTGGCCGAAGCCCCCGGCGAGGGCACACCCTTTGAGCTCAGCCTGGCCAATTCGCTGTGGGGGCAGCAGGACCTGCGCCTGGAGCCGGCATTCCTCGACTTGCTGGCGCAAGACTACGGCGCCGGCCTGCGCCTCGTCGACTTCGCCGCCGACCCCGAGGCGGCCCGTCTTGCGATCAACCAATGGGTGAGCAATGAGACCAATGACAAGATCCAGGACTTGATCCCGAGCGGGGTCCTCAACAGCCTAACGCGCCTGGTGCTGGCCAATGCCATCTACTTCAAGGCCGCCTGGCTCTATCCGTTTGAAGAGTCATCTACCTCTGCCGAGCCCTTTCACCTGCTCGACGGCTCGACGGTCGATGCCCCGATGATGAACCAGAGCGAATCTCTCGAATATGCCTTGATGGACGACTATGGCGCCGTCCAGCTGCCCTATCAGGGCGCCAACATCTCCATGCTTCTCATCCTGCCGGACGACGGCCGGTTTGAGGCGGTAGAGGCCGCCCTGGACTCAGCCGGAATCGAGGAGATCCTCCCCAGCCTGAGACACGCGCAAGTGAAGCTCACTTTGCCCAAGTTCAGCTACGAGTCCAGCTTCAACCTCAACCAGGCCCTCGAGTCGCAGGGGATGATCGATGCCTTTGACGTCGACCGGGCCGATTTCTCCCTCATGACCGGCGCCCCTGACCTGTACATCGGACACGTGCTGCACAAGGCTTTGATCGATGTCAATGAGGCAGGCACCGAAGCGGCCGCGGCCACCGCCGTCATCATGCAGCTCAAGGCTGCGCCCATGGAGTCGGTCGAGTTCCGGGTGGACCGGCCATTCATCTACCTGATCCGGGACGAGCAGACCGGGAGCATCCTGTTCCTCGGGCGCGTGCTGAATCCCGCACAGTAGCCGCTGGAAGGCACCAGCCAACACCATCAGGCTGAGGTCCCGGACGGCGAGCGCCAGGAGAGGCGCCGCCCTCGCACGGGTATGTTCCTGTTCTGTCCGCGCCGATCGCTCGATTGAAGCTGCCGCAAGACCCCGTCTCTAGAGCGGGAGGCTGTGATGTGTGGGTTTTGGGCGCCCTCCAAACCCCACACACATGGAGATCTCCCTTCTCCCCAGGTTGCTGTGGGGACAGCCCCGACTTGCTCGAGGGAAACGCGGCGTGCGGGGCCCTGAGCCGGGCCGTGCCATTGGAAGGCTCTCCCGCGAAAGCCGCCGGCTCCGAGGCGAGATGCGCCGTGTCTCGTCGGCGTGGTCGTGGTTCGCAGGCTCTCTGGGCGGGCCACGGATTGCCGGTTCAACCAGGCGGCCGTCAGGCCGCCTCCGACCGGAGCGGCAACCCGGCCTCGTCCTGCCAGAAGTCTCTACAACAGTGCCAGGACCAGCCCCATGAGCAGCAAGGTGACAAGGTGGTTGCCGGCTTCGATTCCCCATACCTTCCAGCCACGCTGGGCGAAGGCGACGTTGGAAGCAGAAGTCGTGGCGACAAACCCGAGCCATACCATGAAGCCGGCCTGCAGGCCTGCGACCGGTCCGCTGCTCCCCATCACTCCCATCAGTACGGCCAGGAACAGCGCCTCGATGAAGGCCGCCAGGATCGTGATAACCCAGTTGATCGGTTTCGCTTCCTGGGTGAAATCCGAGGGCTTGCCGATCCCCGCCAGCCATGGGTTGAGGAAAAGGAACTTGGAGTACCAGATGAATCCAACGACAAGCGCTACGACAACGCCAATCAGTACCGCCACCCAGTTCACGCCACCAAACATCATGCACCTCCTGAACTAATTTGGATAACCAGAGTCCAGTATCACTCGCAATAACACACAGCCTCACGAATCGTTGCGCCGGATCCTTCTGCCTGGAAGAGCTTGGCGGACGGGGCAGAGGCGCACGCCACTCGCCAGTCGGATGGCACACCCCTCCCGGCCCGAGCCCCCGGCCGAGGGCAAAGTGCGGCATGCCGCCTTGGTGGCGAGCATGGCGAAGGGCATACCCGGTGGCGCATCCCGCAGGCGGGGGAGAACTGGTGAGTCTCCCAAGGCGGCGAGGGTCAACAGCAGGCCTGATTACAGCGGCAACGGACGGCGAACTGCAAGTCAGGCACCAAGCGGCAGCGCGCCCAGGACTGGGCTAGGGGAGCCGCACCGATCCGGTAGGCGGGCGTCGTGAGCGGCGGGGTCGGATGAGCGGATGGTGCCTGTCCGGCTCATCGCCAGCCGATCGAGCTTCCCCGCCGACGGCACGGATCAGCTTGTGGTCCCAGCCACCGACCACCGCAACGGCGACGATCGAGGCTGCGAATCGCGCATCTCGAATCGGAGCCGGATCCTCGCCTGCTCCCCAACGGAATGTGGCGACCATCACGGGCAGCGCCACAACCGGGATGACGGGCAAGATGGCTCTCGCACAGATCATGCCAACGACCAACTCCCTGTCGAAAGCCCGGTCCGACGGCCAGCCTGACCTTGCCGGAGTTTAGCCGGCCTCCTCAGCTCACTTAAGGGCCGAAAGAGATCGTTCACGCGGTAGATCAGGGGCGTGCAGACCGCAGGGCCCACCGCCTCTTGAGGAGTACCGCAGAAACTTTAATGCCGAGCCGCCGCCAATCGGGGTCGGAGAACGCTTCCGGTGTGGGCGTACTCCAAATCGGAGTAGAATCCTCTATTATGGCCGAGCACTTTCGCCAGCCGGGCTCCACCAATCCTTGGCTTCTCGTGCTGCTCGCCGCCCTCGTGATGAGCGGCGCCGCCCTCGCAGTGAGCTGTGCCGCACTCGGGCGCGTGCCGGCGCCGAGCACGCCGACCGCGCTTGCGACGGTGCCGGCCACGAGCTCGCTCACCCCGAGTCCCACGCCCTCGGCGACCCCGTCACCGACCGCCACGCTCCACCCCCTGACCATCGAGTCGATGCGCCTGGGGCAGTATCCCGGGAGCGAGGTCACGCTGGAGGAGGCACTGGACTCAGGCGCCAACTACGACCGGTACCGGGCCTCGTACTACTCCGATGGGCTGAAGATCTACGCCTTGCTCACAGTCCCAAAGAGCGATCCGCCCGCTACAGGATGGCCGGTGATCATCTTCAACCACGGGTACATCCCTCCGGACGAGTACCGCACGACCGAGCGCTACGTCGCCTATGTCGATGCTCTGGCCCGCCACGGTTACATCGTCTTCAGGCCGGACTACCGCGGGCACGACCAGTCCGAAGGCGTGGCGCGCGGTGCCTATGGCAGCCCGGATTACGTCATCGATGTTCTGAACGCCGTCTCCAGCCTGCGCCGCTTCCCCGGGGCCGACCCCGTGCGCATCGGTATGTGGGGGCATTCGATGGGCGGGTACATCACACTCCGCTCGATGGTGATCGACCCCGGGATCCGGGCCGGGGTGATCTGGGCCGGCGTCGTCGGGTCCTATCCGGACCTGGCCAACCGCTGGAGGCGCACCCCGACACCGGGACCCGCACTGGAGGCAACGCCCTCCCCCGGGCGAGGTTGGCGGTCGAGTCTGGCTGCGATCAATGGCTCACCCGAAGCCAATCCCGCCTTCTGGGCGTCGATCTCAGCCAATTCGTTCCTCGGCGATCTGTCCGGTCCGGTGCAGCTTCACCACGGTACGGGCGACACGAGCGTCCCGCACGAGTTTTCCGAAACTCTCGCCCAACACATCGCCGATGCCGGGGGAGACGTCGAGCTCTACCTGTATCCGGGTGCCGATCACAATCTGTCCGAGCCGTTCTCTCTGGCAATGGAGCGCACTATCCAATTCTTCGATCGGGCTCTCAAGGATTCCTGATTCGTCCCATAAACCGCTACAACGCGCTTGACCCCATGATGTCATCCGCCGGACTCCCGACTTCGTCAGCCAGGAAGGGATGCCCGCGCACTACCTAGAACGCGCCCGTGGCCTACCTGCAATCCGAAGCCGCAAGGCGAGGACCACGAAGCGGCTCCGGCAGACTCCGAGCCGGACGCGACTCGGCCATGGAGACCCTGCTGGATGAGCCAGTCTGAGGGACTGATGGAGGCTGCTCCATTTTCGACAGCAGGGTCAGTGCTTAGTGCGCTGCGGGGTGGAAAGCCGGCCTCGACCGGGGACAGCCTATCCTAGTACACTGAGCGCTGCAGAGTTCGGGGCACTAATCGTCGTCGTGAATCCGATCTACCCCCCGCCTGACAGATTGCGACACGTC
>CAZBJQ010000123.1:0-8100 GCA_964492235.1 uncultured Anaerolineaceae bacterium
GGGGGGGGGGGGGGGGGGGGGGGGGGGGGGGGGGGGGGGGGGGGGAAGAGGGACTGCTCCCGCACCAACGGTCTCTCGACGACAAGGAGGCGCTCGAAGAGGAGCGGCGCTTGTTTTACGTTGGCATCACGCGAGCCATGGACCAACTGTACCTGGTGCGCGCCTTCCGCCGCCGCGTGGCCGGCGCCTCGATGATCAGTGAGCCCTCGCGCTTCCTGGCCGATTTGCCAGCCGACCGGATCGCCGGCGACCTTCCTTACGGACGAACCGAGGCGCAGTCGGCCTACCTCCGGCAGACGCGCTGGGATTCCGGGCCCGCCGCGCCGGCGTCGGCGCGGGCTCGTTTCGAAGTCGGTATGGCGGTCTCCCACCCAACCTTCGGCGAAGGTGTCGTCCTGGAGACCCGTCTGGAGCAGGACGACGAGATCGTTACGATCCGCTTTCCCAGGGTAGGCGTCAAGCGCCTGTCGGCAGCCGTGGCCCACCTCGAGCTGCTCGAAGACTGACCCGCCCGTCTGCTATAATCCGCCCGCCACAACAACGGCCACGCCGCGCCCATCGCCAAGGGAGTGACCCCCATGCCCTATCAGTACGTTCAGCTTCCCCAGCAGGGGGAACGCATGCGTTTTACAGGCGACATGCTGCATGTCCCCGATCAGCCGATCATTCCCTACATCGAGGGCGACGGCACAGGGCCGGATATCTGGCGGGCCGCCGTCCGGGTGCTGGAGGCCGCGGTGGGCAAGGCGTACGGGGGCAGGCGCAAGATCGTCTGGATGGAGGTCTTTGCGGGAGAGAAATCATTCCAGCGCTTTGGAACCTGGCTCCCCGATGAAACCATCGACGTCTTTCGCGATTTCCAGGTCGGGATCAAAGGACCGCTGGCCACTCCCGTCGGCGAGGGGATCCGTTCCTTGAACGTCGCCATGCGCAAGGCACTCGACCTGTACGCCTGCGTCCGTCCGATGCGCTACTTCGAGGGAGTCCCCTCTCCCGTGTGCCGCCCGCAGGATGTCGACATGGTGGTGTTCCGCGAAAACACCGAGGACCTGTACGCCGGCGTCGAGTTCGAGTTCGGAACCGAAGAGAACACCCGCTTCCTCGAGTTGCTACGCGACCAGTTCCCCAAGGAATTTGCCAAGATCCGTTTTCCAGAGACGTCCGCCCTGGCCATTAAGCCCATTTCCCGCCAAGGCAGCGAGCGCCTGGTGCGGGCGGCGATCAACTGTTCGCTGGAGGAGGGCCGCCACTCTGTCACCCTCGTTCATAAAGGAAACATCCTCAAGTACACGGAAGGCGCCTTCCGCAACTGGGGCTACGATCTGGCCGAGCGGGAATTCGCCGATCGCGTCTACACCTGGCGACAGCGGGATCGAACGCGTGAGGCCCGGGGCGAGCAGGCGGCCAACGCCGAGATGGATGCGGCACTGAAGTCCGGCCGAGTTCTGATCAAGGACACCATCGCCGACATTGTCTTCCAGCAGACCGTGACCCGGCCGCGGGAGTTCGATGTCCTGGCGACCATGAACTTGAACGGTGACTACCTCTCCGACGCCGTGGCCGCCCAGGTCGGTGGGATCGGGATCGCGCCCGGTGCCAACATCAATTTCCAGACCGGACACGCCGTGTTCGAGGCGACACACGGCACGGCGCCCAAGTACGCCGACAAGGATGTCGTCAACCCCGGCTCGCTGATCCTCAGCGGGGAGATGATGCTGCGCTTTATGGGCTGGAGAGAGGCGGCGGCGCTGGTGATCCGCGGCATGGAAGGCGCCATCGGCGCCCACCTCGTCACCTATGACTTTCACCGCTTGATGCAGGCCGCCACGTTGGTCAAGTGCTCGGAATTCGGCGACGCCGTCATCCGTCACATGGGGTAGCCGAGGCTGCTGTGTTCATGCACGGGACCGCGCGGACATCGAGTTAGGCATCAGACCCAACAAGCGGGATCCAGCGATAGGTGGGCCTTGGCCTTCGCCCTAGACCCACTGGCTGCATTCTCTTCAGACGACTGTGGCCGCCAACACTAGCCCAGAAGAACCGACTGTGCGTGCTGTTGCCCAAGGCAAGGATGGCCAGCGCCGTGTGGGCTACCGATACGATCACCCCCAGAGTCCCGGCCAACAACGCTGGTTTGCCGGCCTTGACTATGTCCTCGAGATAATCCGCAATGCCCACCACAAACACAAACCGGGTGACGCCGATTTCCCCGAGTTCGGTCAGCCAACCTGCAACAGGGCAGGCCTCGAAGCAGGGAAAGGCAAAGACAATCAGCTGCGACGGCCCCAGGGCCAGCCCGGGCAGTCGTTCCCCCCATACGGATGGCTACCCAAGCCGAACCGAGGGCCAGCCTGCGGACCTTGCCGCCTGGGAGACGATCACCCACGGCGCCAAGTTTGGTTTATCAATGCCCTCGCCTCACTCTCAGCCCGATCCTGGCGGCCAGACTACTTCGACCGGGGTTGCATTGTCCGGAATGATCTCCCGGGCCTTCTCCAGGGGAAGGCCGCGCGCCCGGCAAAGCACGGTTGCCAACGATAGACCGTGCGACACCACGGCTACCACCGCCTGCGGGAATACTTGTGCGATCTCATCCAGGCATGCCTGCATGCGCTCGGCGACCTGACGTGTGGTTTCGCCGCCGGGAGCGCCGGTGTCCACCGGGTCGCGTGACCGGGCGTCCCAGGCATCCGGATACAGCCCGACGATCTCGGTCGTCGGCTGCCCTTCCCACTCACCCAAGTCGATCTCGCGCAGACGGACATCCAGCCGCACGCCGTCCAGCCCCAGGTCGCCCGCCAGGATGCGAGCCGTCTGCTGGGCCCGGGCCAGGTCGCTGCTGAAGACAGCTTCGATCCGAGAGTCTGCCAGGACCTCGGCCAGCGCCCCAGCCTGCGCCAGCCCCGCCGCATTCAGCGGCGTGTCCGATTGACCCTGATAACGACCCTCCTCGTTCCAGTCCGTCGCCCCGTGGCGTACAAGGATCATCCTGGTCACGGGCGACCCCTATGGCACAAGGCGCTCATGGGACCGAACGTGCCTCCAGCGGCCACAACTGCTGGTATTCAGGAATCGTAATCATCGGCGGCCTTTCCCACTCGACGATCTCCTCGACATCCAGATAGTAGCCGCGGCGGTCGCGACGGATCAGTTTCATCGACCGGTTCACCTCCTCCAGCATTTCCTGACCATGACGCAGTTCGAGCTTGCGGATGACGGCCTGGATGATGGCGAACGACATCTTGCTCAGGGCTTCCAGCGGCTGATTGTGATGAATCCTCTCCTGCAGATCCACCTGGGCAATGGCGTCCAGTCCGAAGCGCTCGAAGACGTCGATCAGCAGCCCGGTCTCGACTCCGTAACCCGAGAAGAACGGCACTCGCTCCAGCGCCGACCGCCGACCGGCGTACTCCCCGGCCAGCGGCTGGACCACGCCGGACAGCTCGGGATAGAACAGGTTGAGCAGCGGACGCGCTGCCAGTTCTGTCACCCTTCCCCCGGCGCCAGCCTGGACCTTGCTGCCTATTCGCAGCGGCCGCTGGTAGAAACCCTTGACCAGCTGGACACGCGGATCGAGCAGCAGAGGGCCGACAATCCCGTAAACGAACCGGGGGTGGATATTGACGATGTCGGTGTCAATCCAGGCGAGAATATCACCGCAAGTTACGAACAGACTCTTCCATAGGGCTTCGCCCTTGCCGGGGCGCGCACCGTGGGCCGGCAGCAGTTCCTGGTGGACAAACACCTTGGCGCCCTCGTCGGCAGCGATCTCCCTCGTACGGTCATCGGAATTCGAATCCAGGAGCACGATCTCGTCCAGGAGCGGCACGTCTTCAACCAGCGCCCGGCGTACGGTACGAATGACGCTGCCGACGGTTTGCTCTTCATTCAGCGCCGGCAGCGCCAGACTGATCCGCAATCCCTGGGACTCCTTCAACGACACCAACCGCCGGAGATCGGCGAATTCCTCGGCCGCATAGGTGTTCTCGGCAAACCACTTGTCGACCAGGATCGAGATCGCCTGGGCGCCGACCATCTCGTCATACGTGGCCGCGGGCTGGCTCCGCCTGGCCCGCACACTCACCACCCCACAGGGGCAGGAACGCATGACGACATCGGCGATCGGGCCCAGCAAGCTCGAGGGTTCACCCGGCCTGGCCGTGGCCCCGATGATCAGCAGATCGTGGCCTTCAGCGTGCCGCACAATCGCCTGGGCGACGTCCTCGCCGGCCCGGATCATCACTCGGATCTGCGGCAGGGCGCGCAGGACGCGCTCCAATCCCCGGTAGGCCTCATCCGCCACCGGCCCGCCACCGGGCTCGACGTGCAGCACCGTCAGCTCGGCCGGCCTCAGCGCCAACCCCACTCGCAGCGCCAGCTCGGCGTTCGGGCCGCCGCGCACGGCCACCAGCACGTGCTTCAGTGGCTCAGGGACCGGGCCTCGGACCAGCGCCAGGTCACAGGCTAATTGTGCAAACCGATCCGCCGCTCCCTGGGTCAGGGCGGCCACCCCTTCGGGCCACTCCAGCAGCGTCAGGTCGGGATCCTCACTGTCGATGACCTGGCGTAAGTCGTCCAGCGCATTCTGGGTGACGCGCACATTCGGGCGCATCCGAGTCTGCGGCATCAGGTCAAGAGCGCGCATCACGTCCCGCAACCGGCGGGCGTCGCCGGCGGCCCGACTCACCGATTGTCCCTCAGGAACAGTGACCATTCCCACAAGAACCGTCTCGGTCCTCAGGGCCTGCGATAGCCGAATCGCCTGCGTGGGGGTGTGACCCATCAGGACGGGAACAATCGTCCGCTGCAGACGGCTGAAAAGCGGGAGGCGACTCATCCCTGCACCAGCGGTTCGATGTGCATCGTGAAGATCCGCTCCCAGTCGTACAACTGTCGCGCCCGAACGGCGGCGGCAAAGCCCGGCGCTCCCGACAAGACGGAGGCGATCAGGCGGGCGACCTCTTGCGGCTCCGCCTCGGGCGAGAAGTAGTGGGCCTGTTCCCCGCCAAGCTCGCGCAGCGGCTCGATCTCGGCGCAGAAAACCGGCAGCCGCGCCAGCGCCGCCTCGAGCAGGGGAATCCCAAAACCCTCCTCGTGACTCGGAAGGACGAGCGCATCCGCCAGCCGATACAGGTCGCCGATGATTTCGTCGCTCAGCGGCTCGGCCCTTCCCTCGGCCAGGAAGTGTACCCGCTGCTCCAGACCGAGGTCTGCCGTCATCGCCTTGAGGTCATTGAAATAGCGGACATTGCCAGGGTTGTGCGGTCCCGGGGGACCGGTGATCAATAGCGCCAGCGCCGGGAAGTTCTGGCGCAAGTGAGCACTGGCCCGGATCGCCAATTCGATGTTCTTCCGGCGCGTGAGGCGTGCCGGCAACAACAGGATCGGCATGGCCTCGTTCAGATGAAGCTCGCGGACGAGTTGCTTCGTCAGCGGATCCAGTTTGAGCAGGGAAGTCGCGTCGACCCCGTTGGGGATCACCTGGATCCTCCCGGGAGGCATCGCCATCAGTTCGGCGAGCTCGCGCTGGCGGAAGGCCGAGACGACGACGTGCTCTGCGCCCCAGTCGTTGCGCAGCAGGTCCCACGGCCAGCCGGCGTGAAGCTCGCGCCGGTAGCGACTGGCGGTCCACGCCAGATCGTGGTGCCAGAGGATCAGGCGCGAGATGTCTTGCGCCTGCCACATTCGCTGGAGGGCGGCGGTCAGCGCCAGATTCTTGTGCAACGAGCACACATTGTGCGCCAGCAGCACATCCATTCCTTGCAGGACTGGGCGGAGCGTCTGGCGGATGCCGTCGATCAGCGTTTCAAGGTTGTCGGGGACCTGCCCGGCGTCCAGCCGGCGCTTGGCCGCCTGGACCTCCGGGTGGCGTGAATCCAGCAGCGGAAGAACACGAACCGGGATACGCTCGTCCCAGGGCTGTCCCCGTCCGGCGATCACCTGGACAGGGTAGCCGTGGTCGGCCAGCAAGCCGGCATGCCGCCTCAGGACCGCCTCCACGCCGCCCACGACCGGCGGCGCTGAGTAGTGAAGCAGGGCAATGCGCTGACGACGAGTCATCATCCACGGCTGGCGGCTCAGCCGTTCCCGAGGCAGGGCTACTCAGGGTGGTCCAGCCCGAGCATGTCGTGCTGGAGCGGCAGGGCTGTCCGACTCATTCTAGCCCATCTCCCTTCCCGGCCTCAAGCATGACCTGTGCCCAGCCCCGGACATCGGCTGCCCCAGCCCGGTGCTGCCTCGTCTCCTCCATACGGGGAGCCAGAACCAATTGGGCCCCGAAGACCACCTGAGACTTCGATCTCGGCCGGCATAGACCCCCAGCCTGCCGCCGATCGTGGCGGACCGGGGAGGCGAAATGACACAGCCGCACGCTGCTGATAGGCAGTTGCTCCCCGTCCGCCGCCTGGGTAAGATACCTTTGACGAGGAAGCGGCTCGGCGCTGGTCGCCCGCGGGCAGGGCGGCGGTCTCGGCTTTGCCAAGGCCGGCTTGGCTTTCGCGTACCCGACCTATCCTATACCCAAGGAGACAACCATGAAGGCCGTTGAAGACTTTTTCGTCCCCTGGCTCAAGGGCCAGAAGATGTACTTCTCGCCCCACATCGACCTGGCCTGGCGCCGGCCGGAACTGCACCGGCTCATGTCGAATGAGAACCCCAATCCCCCATCCGAGCACGTGATGGCGGCCATCGAAAAGTACGGCGGGATGGCGAACCGCTATGCCGACCAGGGCTTCGCTGTCCGCCAGAAGCTGGCCGAGATGAACGGCCTGCCCGGCATGGAGAACGTGCTTCTGGGCAACGGCTCGAGCGAAGTCTTCGACATGATCCTGCGCAGCTTCGTCCAGCCCGGCGAAGAAGTCATTCAGCACACCCCGTGCTTCGGCATCTACAAGCTGCGCACCCTGATCTGCGGCGGCAAGATCGTCAGCGTGCCGATGAAGTACAAGTGGGGCGACGAGCATATGCAGTACGATGCCGATGGGATCGTCAAGGCCGTCACCGACAAGACCAAGGCCATCATCATCGCCAACCCCAACAACCCCACCGGCAACTTCATGGAGCCTGAAGGCTTCGTCAAGATCGCCGAGACCGGCATCCCCTTCATCATCGATGAGGCGTACGTCGAGTACGCCGGTATCAAGGAGAAGTCCCAGGTCGGGTTGGTGAAGAAGTACAGGAATGTGCTCATCACCCGCACGCTGTCGAAGGCCTACGGCCTGGCGGGCATGCGCTTCGGCTACGCCCTCGGCGACAAGGACGTGATCATGCAGATCGCCGCCACGCTGATCCCGTGGAATCAGAGCACGATCGCCATGTGGGCCGGCCTGGCCGCCCTGGAAGACACCGACGGCCTGAAGCAGCGCGTTCAGTTCAACAACAGCGAGCTCGACCGGATCATGAATGAGGTCAACAAGCTCAAGGGTGTCAAGGCCTTCCCGACCCGCGGCAACTACATGCTCTTCGACTCCAAGGTCCCCGGCAAGACCGGAGACGGCATGATCAAGCACGCCGAGGCCAAGGGCCTGATCCTGCGCGGGCAGGAGACCATGTACGGCAGCGACGGCTGGTTCCGCCTGACGATCGGCTCGAAGGAAGAGAACGACATGTTCATCGCCGCCGTCAAGGAGTACTTCGCCGCCTAGCCGCCTGCGGGGACGCCAACACCACGAGAATAATGCTGCAAAGGACGGGAGTAACCCCCGTCCTTTGCCATATGCTCCAGGTGATCTGAGGCGATGACCCCTCCCTTCGAATGAAGGTAGCGACATGTGGGGTGACCCCACATGTCGCGTTCTCTTATCGCCGTAGAGGCCCTCTCGACCAGCCCTGAAGCCTGTCCTTTTCAGCCCGTGGCGCGAAAGACGGGGTCCGGGCCAAGCCCAAACCCCGTCCCTTGCAGGTCCCACGTTGCGGGGGCGCCGGCTACTTCTTGGCGGCGTCCTTCAGCCACTGATCCCAGCGTGGATCGATCATGGCTTCACGGGTGCGGGCGAACCACAGATCCGCATAACCCTGGAAGTCCTCGTCCAGCTTGGAAATGCCGGTTTGAGTCGTGCCCCACATCGACTCATGGATCGTGGACATCGGCCACATCAGCTT
>CAZBJQ010000124.1:0-7958 GCA_964492235.1 uncultured Anaerolineaceae bacterium
CGCCGATGCCGTTGGCGTTATCAGCGATCGGGCCGAACGAATCCATGGCCACGTTATTGCCGGTCAGAGTCAGCATGCCGATGCCGGTCATGGCCACGCCGTACAGAATGAAGTTGATCTCCTGGGCGCCGGAGAGGCCGGGGATGCTGCCGAAAATCAGGATTGAGCTGACGATCGTGCCGGCGATCACCAGAACGGCCCAAACCGACGACTCATAGCCTACAGAAATCCCCTGCAGGATGAGTGTAGCCGGGCCGGTGTCGGCTGACTTGCGGATCTCCTTCACCGGGGCGTAGCGCGTTCCAGTGAAGTACTCCGTCAGGCGGTCGATCACGATGGCCAGCAGCACGCCGGCGGCCACCGCCAGCGGTGTGCGCCACCAGCCGCCCCAGGCCTGCATCTCCGGTGTATTCAGGTACAGGTAACCTGCGCCAAAGAACAACGCCGCCGAGATGGCGGCCGAGGACAGGAACCCGCGGAAGATGGCCGCCATGGCATCCCCGCTCTTGCCCGTGCCGCCGCGCACGACGTAGGTCCCGATGATCGACGACAGCACACCGATGCCGCGCACCATCAGCGGAAACAAGATCCACTCGAGCATCCCCGTGATGTGCCACAGCGCCAGCCCCAGGATCAAGCCGGAGACGATGGTGACCTCGTAGCTTTCGAAGATGTCGGCCGCCATGCCGGCACAGTCGCCGACGTTGTCTCCCACCAGGTCCGCCACCACGGCCGGATTGCGCGGATCATCTTCGGGGATGCCGGCCTCGATTTTGCCGACCAGGTCGGCCCCGACATCCGCCGCCTTGGTGAAAATGCCGCCGCCGACTCGCATGAAGAGCGCCACCAGAGTGCCGCCGAAACCGAAGCCGAGCAGCGCGTCCGGGGCGGCAATGCCGAGCAGGATGAAGATCATCGTTCCGCCAAGCAACCCCAACCCGTCGGTCAGCATGCCGGTGATCGTCCCGGTGCGGTAAGCGATGCGCAGAGCCTCACCAAAGGAGCGGCGGGAAGCAGATGCCACCCGCACGTTGCCCTGGACGGCCATACGCATGCCGAGCTGGCCGACGAGCAGGCTGAAGCTGGCACCCATCAAGAAAGCCGCCGCTCGGGCGCTCCCGATGATCAGGCGGACCTGGTCGTGGGACATTGCGGAGAAGCGCTGCACGGCTTCCGGCGAGGGCTCGACGATATATACCGAGAGGAACAAAGCGACGGTCAGCACCCCCATCAAGGGCAGGATCGACCGGAGCTGCCGCCGCAAATAGGCGTCTGCGCCGTCGCGGATAGCTCCCCAGACTTCCTGCATCTTAACGGTGCCCATGTCCTCCTTGAGAATCTGCCCCCGCAGGTACAGGGCGTAGAGGAGGCCAAGAATCGCGACTCCGAGGATGCTCCACACGGCAATCTGCTCGAAGGTCGATAGTCCCTGCATCAGGGTGCTCCTTGACCGGGATTTGGACGATTTAGGGGGCCAATTCGTCTGATTCTACGGTACCGGGCAAACGTAGTCAAGCGAGGGCAGTTGGACATGAGAATCCCATGAGAATCGGGCCGTTCTGTTGACTGGCCCTTCCCGTTGTCTGTATAGTCACTTCGATAGCAGCCTGGCTTCCCTACCCAACCGTCTTCCATGCCCCAGCCTTGGGGCAGCGGCGACCCAAACCCCCGCAACTCGCGAAGCCACGAGATCGGAGCTGTAGCCCGCAATGATTCGTGTCGAAGGCTTGAGCAAGTCGTACGGGCCTCACCTGGCCGTGCATGACTTGAGCTTCCACGCCGATCGCGGGGAGATCCTCGGTTTCCTCGGCCCGAACGGCGCCGGCAAGACTACTACCATGCGCATCCTGGCGGGATTCATGCCGCCCTCCGCCGGCACGGCCCAGGTGGCGGGCTTCGACGTGGTCGACCAATCCCTCGACGTCCGCAAGCGGATCGGCTACCTGCCGGAAACCGTTCCCTTGTACCCCGAGATGTCCGTCCGCGAGTATCTGCGGTTTATGGGGAGCCTGAGGCGGGTGGCCGGTCTCGCCGAGAGGATCGAGCAGGTACTGCAAGAAGTCAGCCTGGCGGAGCGCGGCGAAAGCAACATAGGCAACTTATCCAAAGGGCTTCGCCAACGCCTGGGCTTGGCGCAGGCGCTGCTCCATCAGCCGGAAGTCTTGATCCTGGATGAACCGACGATTGGTCTTGATCCGGCCCAGATCATCGAGGTGCGCAGGATCATCCAACAGCTCGGGAAGGACCGCACGGTTCTGCTCTCGACGCACATCCTCTCGGAAGCGCAGCAGGTGTGTGACCGGGTCCTGATCATCAATCGGGGTGCGATCGTTGCCGAGGATTCGCCGGCCAACCTTCAGGCACAACTGACGGGGGTAGAGCGATTCCGTGTGGCGGCCTCCGTCGATGGCGATGAACTGCGACGGCTACTTCAGGCCATTCCCGGTGTGACGGCGGTGCGGATCGCCGGCACCCAGGGCGAGGTCGAGGTCTCGGGGACCCCGGGTAAGGACATCCGACCGGCGGTTGCCCGGCAGATCGTCGAAGCCGGACACGACTTGTATGCGCTGACGCCCATCGGCCTGAGTCTGGAGGAGGTCTTCCTGCAACTGACGCGCGAGGAGACTCAGGGAATGGAGGCAGTCTAACGATGCGCAATGTAGCCATCCTCGCCATGCGTGAGCTACGCCACTACTTCGTCTCGCCGATCGCGTACGCGCTCGCCTTCATGATCTTCCTCATCCTCGGCGGGATCTTCTTCATCGATATCTACTTCGGGCTGCAATCCGGCACGGTCAGCCCGGACGGCAGGATCATTCTGGGTCCGCTGGTCACCATCCTGCTGTTTATCACTCCGGCCATCACAATGCGCCTGATCGCCGACGAGTACCGGATGGGCACGCTGGAGCTTCTGCTGACAGCGCCCGTGCGCGATTGGGAGCTGGTGGTCGGCAAGTGGCTCGGGTCTCTGCTCTTCATGCTGGCGATCCTGGCTGTGACCTGGATCTACCCGCTGATCCTGCACAGGATTTCGACGCCTGGGATCGACCAAGGGGTTCTACTCGCAGCCAGCCTCGGACTTGTCTTAATGGTGGCCGCCATGCTGGCCATCGGCGTCTTGATCTCGGCGCTGTTCCGCAACCCATTGCCCGCCTTCTTTGTGACCCTGGCCGTGCTGCTGGTCTTGTGGATCGTCGGGGGCATGGCAAGCGGAGCGGGGACGGCCAGCGAGATCGCCAGGCAGTTGAGCTTTGTGGACCACTACTACGGCAGCTTCTATCGCGGCCTGCTCAGCCTGACGGACACCATGTATTACCTCAGCCTGACAGCTCTGGCGTTGTTCCTCGGTGCCCAGGTTGTGGAAGCGCACAGGTGGAGCGGATGAACCGTCCGAGGCTGGCCTCCATTGCCTATGCGGTGGCTCTGGCCTTGTTCGTGGGAAGCGCCGCCTGGTATGTGGTGAACCGCGCCCTTGACCCGTATCTGCGGATCGGCGCCGCCCTGGGCCTCCTGGCGCTGGCGGGTGCCATCCTGTTCGATCCGGCGCGCGTCCGCCGGGCGTTCAGCGGCCGTCAGGCCCGCTATGGCAGCAACGCCCTGCTGGTGACAACCGCCTTCTTCGGCATCTTGGTTGTCCTCAACTTTCTGGCCTTCAACAACCCGCAATCCGTCGACCTCACGGAGACCCAGGATTTCAGTCTGTCGCCGGAAACGCTCCTGATCTTGGACCAGTTGCAGGAGCCCGTGCAGCTTCTGGGGTTCTACACGCCGGAATCGGCCGACAGCCGGGATGTGACGCGGGCCTTGTTCGACGTCTACCAGCGCAACAGCAGTGGCAAGCTCAGCTACGATTTCGTCGACCCACGTGCCAATCCGGTGGCGGCGGATCGATATGGAGTGCAACGGGATGCCAGCGTTGTCGTGGCGGCGAGTGGAGCCTCCGAAGTCGTCTCGTATCCCAGCGAGGAAGAGCTGACGAGTGCCATCCTCCGGTTGACGAATCCCGAGGAGCGCAAGGTCTACTTCATCGTCGGTCACGGGGAACGGGATCTCGAGGGCGTGGATGCGGCCGGTTACAGCCAAGTCCGCCAGGCGCTCGAGGCTAAGAATTACCAGATAGCCACCTTGAGCCCCCTGGTCGAGGGTGCCATCCCCGCCGACGCGCTGGCGCTGGTGATGGCCGGGCCAACAGTCGACCTGCCGGCGCCGGAAGCGGTGCTCATCGAGGATTACCTGGAGCAGGGCGGAGCGCTCGTCCTGCTCGCTGAACCAACGGCGGCCTTGGCAGCAGAACAGCCGGTGGACCCTCTCGGCGCTTACCTCGAACAGGATTGGGGAATCGCGTTGCAGGACGACTTGGTCTTGGACCTGAACTCGTCTCTGCCACTGACGGCCATTGCCGCCGAATATGCAGACCACCCGGTGACGGCGCGGATGCGCAACCTGCGCTCCTACTTCCCCTCCGCCCGCAGCTTGAAGCTAGAGGCGAAAGAAGGCAGTCTGCTGCAACCTATCCCCCTCGTTCGGACGGCGGCCAACTCCTGGGGCGATACCGACTACGCCTCCCTGACCGAGGGCGGCAACCTTGCCTTCGACCAGGAAAGCGACTTGCCGGGTCCGTTGGTATTGGCGGCCGCCATTGAGAATCCCGACACCGGATCGAGGTTGGTTGTGGTCGGCGACTCCGACTTCGCCGCCAACGCCGACTTCTTTAGCCTGGGGAACGGGGACTTCCTGGTCAACAGTGTCGATTGGGCCGCGCGCCAGGAGAAGCTCATCAGTCTCACGCCCAAGCCAGCGATCTCGCGCTTCGTCCTTCCACCTTCCATACAGGCGATCGGCGGCATCTTCCTGGTGACGGTCATCCTGATCCCTGCGGCTGTGCTCGGGGCAGGGACCTACGTTTGGTGGACCCGCCGCAAGCGTGGCTAGCAAAGGCGACGCATGATCCGGCGAGGGACATGGATTGCGCTGGCGCTGTTTGCCGTCGTGGCCGCGGCGGCGGTGCTCTGGCAACGAACCAGGAGCGGAGGGGCCGACACCGCCATCGAGAGCGCACCAACCTCGGCACCGCTCTGGTCTATCGAAACCGGTGATGTCGAGCGACTGATGATCGAGAACGGAGAAGGCACAGTGATGCTGATGGCAGCCCGCGACGCCGATGCTGGCTGGGTCATGGAGACCCCGGCGTCCGGTCCGGCCGACAGCGGGAGGCTGGAGCGGGCGGTAAGCTGGCTGCTCAGCCCCCCGGTCAGGGCTGAGCTCGAACCGGTCGGAGATCTCTCGCCCTTTGAGCTCGATCCGCCGAGGTACTCCATCCGGGTGGCGCTGGCGGATGGAGGGCAGCGAGCATTCTCTCTGGGCAGGGTCGCTCCGACCGGAGACACGGTGTATGCACGTTTCGATGGCAGGCCGGGGATTCTGCTGCTGAGCAAGTTCGGAGTCGATGAAGTGCTGAACCTGCTGGACCCGTTGCCTGTCCTGGCGACGAGCACACCCGCTCTGCCGGAGACGGCGCCCGCGCCTTGACCCCAACACGAGAGGATTGCGGCATCGGATTGGAGCAGGTTTGATTGATTCGGAGACGGATTGAATGTATTCTGGAAGTGAGAATGGCAAAGAAGCGTAGGAAGACGACGACCGAGAAGACCCTTCGGCTGCCTCTCCCCGGGACGGACGACGAGGTGATTCCGCTGGACGCCGTGATCGAAGAGGCTCCCGCGGCCGAGGAAGAAAACACGGCGATCGAGCAGCTGATTGAGATCGGGCGTGAGCGCGGCTACGTAACCATCGATGACATCCTCTCGCTCTTCCCGGAGGCCGAACGCGATCTCGACCAGCTCGAGGAATCCTACGCGGCATTGATGGCGGCCGGCATCCCATACCTGGATGAAGTGGCAGAGCCGGAAGACCTGACTGATGACGAGGCGATCGAAGAAGACGCCGGCCCGCCGGAGGCGGGTGACGATCTGGTCCATCTCGACGCCGACGACACCGTAGGGCTGTACCTCAAGGAAGTCGGGCGCGTGCCGCTGCTCACGGCCGAGGAAGAGGTCTCGCTGGCCAAACGTATCGAGCGCGGACGCAAGGCGCGCGAAGAGCTTGCGGCCGGCCCGGTGTCGCCGAAGCGACGCCGAGAGCTGCGGCTGCTGATCGAGGACGGCTGGGCGGCCCGCGAGCACCTGATCACCGCCAATTCCCGCCTTGTGATCAGTGTCGCCAAGAAGTACATGGGGCGAGGCGTCCCCTTCCTGGACTTGATCCAGGAGGGCAACATCGGACTGATCCGCGCCGCCAAGAAGTTCGACTACCGCCGCGGGCACAAGTTCTCCACCTATGCCACCTGGTGGATTCGACAGGCGGTGACCCGGGCCATTGCCGACCAGGGCCGCACCATCCGCGTCCCCGTTCATATGGGTGACCAGATCAACAAGCTCCTGCGTGTGTCTCACCAGCTCACCCAGCGCCTGGGGCGGGATCCGTCCACCGATGAGCTGGCTGACGCACTGACGGTGGCGCCAAAGAAAGTCGAGAACATGATCCAGGTCGCTCGCCGCCCGCTTTCGCTGGAGACGCCGACAGATGAGGACGAAGACTCCGTCTTGGGGGATTTCATCCAGGATGAGGAGTCGCCGGCGCCGGCGGATACCGTGACCCAGAACCTTCTGCGCGAGCACTTGCAGGAAGTCCTCAATATGCTCCCGCCGCGCGAGGTGCGTATCCTGCAATTGCGGTACGGGTTGCTGGATGGGCAGAGCTACACTCTGGAGGAAGTCGGACGCAAGATGGGCGTCACCCGCGAACGCGTGCGACAGATCGAGGCCCAGGCGCTCAGCCGGCTTCGCCATCCAAGCCATCGGCGAAAGCTGGCGGATTACCTGCGGGATTGAGTCAAGACGGAGTCGTTGAGGGCCGCTCTAGCCTGGGCGGCCCTTTTCGTTTTAGGAGCCGGGCGCTCTCGGTGAGGGCGAAAGCCATCCACAGACAAAGGAACGGAACGAGGGGCACGTAGTAGCGCTGAAAGGCGAGGGGGACAGCGGCCAGCAGCGAGGCGACCTGTGCGCCAGTGAGGCACAGCAGGAGCGCTTGATCGCGGCGGATTCGGGCGCCTCCTCGTGCAGCGCGCCGTAGACCCAGCGCCATCCCAAACAGCCCGAGCAGCAAAGTCAGAGTCCCTCCAACCGGCCCACGCAGAAGACCGTGCCAGGGATTGGCGAGGTAGGCGCCCTCACTGGCAACCAGTGCCTGGCTGTAGTTGGCGGCCTCATGCACCTGCGGCGGCGCGAAGTGCAGCGATGCCAGCAGGCCGGCCAGCCGGTCTGCTCCCGAGCTCTGGGTCTGTGAGCTGCCCCGCCCCTCGAAGGCCTCAACCTGTCTCGCCAGAAGCGCGCGGCGTTCGGCCAGCATCGCCGTCCCCGCCTGGACGGGCTCACGCCAGGCAACCGGATTCAGCAGCAGCCAGACCGTGGCCAGGGAAAGGGTGAACGCCGAAATGCGCCGCCACCGCCCGCTGCGACCTCCGGTCGCTTGGCCGGGCGCCCAAAGCACGGCCGCCAACCCCACCGGGACAAGCGCCAATGTGGACTGCTTTGCACTCAACGCCAATCCGAGCGACACGCCCGTGATCCAGGGAAACCGGTCCGCCCACAAGATCGCGGCGATGACCAGTGCAACCGCCAGCGTCAGCGCACCTTCGGCCATGGCGCGCCGACCGTGCAGCAGCACCAGGGCGTTTGTCGCCAGCAAACCAGCCGCCAGCAGGCCGGCCCACCGCCCACCCACTCTGCTTCCGGCGGCGTACAGTGGGACCAGGCTGAGCGCCACCAGCAGCGTGCTCGCCCATCGAGCCGCGTCCAGCAAGCCCTTGGCCGGGAGGCCGCCTGCCTCCAGGTTCTGCTCCCACGACTTGGTCCAGTCCCAATCGGTCGGAAGGTCCTCGGCAGGGTAGCCGGCCAGGC
>CAZBJQ010000125.1:0-7891 GCA_964492235.1 uncultured Anaerolineaceae bacterium
GATGTCGGTGATGTCGCCGTGGGGCAACCCGATGGGGAAGAAGACCGGCGGGCATAGGCGTCCGACGATACAAACCGTCGAGGGGTTGATCGGCGCGGGTTCCGTCACGAAATCGTTAGCCAGCACATCCAGCACCAGGTCGGCCACCTGGTCTTCGACCATGCCCCCGGCGTCAGCGACCGCCGTTGGCGGATCATACAAGGCCTCGACAGTGATGCTCACCACAGCCGTGTCGCATTCGGCTTGGTCGTCGCACACCTCATAGGTCAGCGTATCGGGGCCGCCCCAGATGACACTGTTCTCGTTCGCGGCCGGGCTATACCAGATCTGGATATCCGGCGGGATCGAGGCGCCATTGATCACCACCACCGAGGCTGATCCGTGATCTGGCGCATCGATGATGGTGACGGTTACCGGGATATCGACCACGTCCAGGTCATTGCTTAGGATCGGCAGCCAGCTTGGGGTGTCCTCCGTGCGGCTGTAGGCATCGTCGATGGCGTCGGGCTCATCGCTCGAGACCGGGAGCACGGTGATGCGCACCGTCGCCGGCGCGGCGGAGTAGGCCGCACCGTCGAAGGCCCAGTAGGTGAAGGAGTCGGTTCCGAAGAAGTTGGCCCGAGGCGTGTAGATGAACGCGCCGGGCACGACGGAGCTCAGTGCGACCGTCCCGTTGGCGGGCGTGCTCAGAAAGGTCGCCTGGAGCGGGATGCTGTCCACATCGGTGTCGTTGGCCAGTACGGAAGCGTCCGGCGGGGGCAGATAGAGCGGGTCTCCAGTATCCAAGACCTGATCTTCGGTTATCCAATAGCCGTTGTCGTCGAATGCCACCGGCCGGTCATTGACAGGGGTGACGTTGATTGAAACATCAACTTCGGAGGACTCACCGTCGAGGTCACTCACCCGGTAGCGAAGGCTGTCAGCGCCATTGTAGTCCGCAGCAGGCGTGTAGACAATTCGGATCGCGCTGGCGGGTCCCGGGCTGCCGGTTACGACAGCAACTCCATGGAATGGACCTAGTCCGGGGCCGATAACTGTAAGAACACTCAGCGGGGTGTCGCCTAGCCCGGTGTCGTTGAGGAGCACGTTCAGGGCATTCGGCGCCACAGGCGGAACAAGCGGATCCTCGCGAACGTCGAACGCGTCGGCGACCGCCCCTGGTGTGTCATTAATCGGGTCCACCGTCACCGTAACGAGCCCGATATCCGAATCTCCGACGGGGACGGAAGCATCCGTTACGCGGTACTGGAAGGTGTCGGTGCCAAACCAGTCGGGGTTGGGCGTGTAGCGAATGGAGTCGCCGATCACCGTCGCCACACCGAAGCCTGGGGCGGTGAAGATGCTCACCGTCATTGGCAGGTCGCGCAGATTGGTGTCGTTGGCCAGCACGTCCACGACAACCGGAACATCCTCATCAGTCCTTGCAGTATCGTCAACGGCCGTCGGGACAGCGATTGGCGTCGCCGTCGGCGTGGGCGTGTAAACGTAGACCCGCCGGATGTTGACAGCCGTCTCGAAGTTGCCACCCTGCGTCTCGACTTCGTTGGTCAGGACCTGCCCGGGGCTTGTGCCGGCCACGGTGGCCGTGAATCGGAACGTCCTGTAGCCGCCTTGAGCGATCGGCCAGCTGCCTGTCCAGCTGACTTCGCTGCCGCTCACGGAGCAGCCGGCCGGGTCACACCCGCCGCCGAACGACATCTGCGCCGGCAGACGGTCGATGACATCAGTCAGTTCGGCGCCGGTCGGGTTGCCGTAGTTGATGACCATGATGGTGAATTGCACCGTCGTCGCGCCGGGAGGGATGTTGACCGGATTCGCCAGCTTGACCGGGTAGACCAGCGGCGTGGGCGTGGGCGTGTTCGTTGGGGTGTCAGGGGGCGGCCGCGTGTTGGTGGGTGCTCCCAATGTGGAGGTCGCCACTGGCGCCGTCGGAGTCAGGCCCGGCGTCGGTGACGGCCCTCCGGTGGGCGTGGCAGACAGACCACCGAGGGGCGTGGCGGTGGCCCAGACTGGCGTCCCCGTCGGACAGTTGTTCCCCAGCAGGCAATTCGTGCTTGTGGCAACACCGAATCCGTCTCCCATCCCCAGGTCGCGAATGGCTTCCAATGCGATCCCCGGCAACAAGGGACCGAAGGACAGGACGTCCCAGGCGGAGTAATCGGCGCCCAGGACGGAGCCGGATTGCATGCCGCTCGTGTCTGGCAGAGCGCCCAGCAGGGAAAGCTGACCGCAGGCGAACAAGCACAGGAAGATGACGAGAACAACCGCCAGCCAGGCGATGATCCCGCGCCTTCTGCGCTTGCTTCGCTCCGGATTCTCGCTGGCCGGAAATGGCCCGACCAAGGCCTCGCTTGCCATGCCCCCTCCCATACGCACTGCGGCGTACTCGCCGCGAGGGACGGTTCTCATGGCCACGCCCGGCCCGCCTTGCGGGCAGCCGGCCATGACCTAGTCCATCTTCGCATACCGCACACGGCCGGGCTATCCCACCGCGGGATTAGGCCGCACGTCATGGGCCCAAGATGTGGCGCCGCAATGGTGCCAACCGCCACAGGCACCGAAACCTGGCAGCCGACCGATGTACCCTCCCAGTTGCTGTTACCTTACAGGGTCATTCAAATACACGCAGGCGATTACCAAGCCCCACGCCTGAGCCGGGGGTCTCAGGGTTTGATCCACGGGAGGGAGGGCTTGCACTTCGGCCCCCCCTCGGCTGCAGGCTGAGCGCCCGCGCCACAGCCGACGGTTTGCGGGAATCCTGGCACCTCGGTCCCCGACGGACTGCCCTCGCCGGAGGATTCCGGCGGCGCATCACACCCGCCTTCAGGAAGGAGGCATGTAGGAGAGAAGGCCAAGGTGAAGGGAGTCAGGTGGAGTTCCTTGGCGGCCTCGGCCATCATCGAGGCCAGGAGGGGGCTGAAGGACATCGTCGTCCAGACAGAGTAGTCGGCCTCGAGGCGAGGACCGGTCGGCCCCGGCGTGCTTGCCGGTACCGAAAGTCGGGCCAATGCGGCGCAACTATAGACGAGTGCGAGCACGGTCGCGCCCAGGCCGATCCAGGCCAGCAACGCCACACATCCTCGCCGCCGGCGCGAGATGGAGCTGCCGGAATCCCCCGTCCTGCTGGCGATGGACGCGCCTCCTGCGACACACCTCGCGCCGGACGAACACCCGGCTGCGCCCCGCTATGTGTCTACCGGCGGGAGGGAGATCGATAGCACATTCCCACCCACGTTTTGTCCGCTGAACCAGACCTGCCCGCCAATCCTCTCAACCACGGTCTTGACCATGGCCAGCTCGAGCCCGGTGGCCCCGCGAGGCGCAGCGGGGTCGGCGTAGGCCCGCTCAAACAGGTGGTTCGAGTCGCCGGCATCGACGGAAGAACCCTGATCCCGCACATCGATCCAAACCTGTCCCTGGGCATAGCGGACATCGAGACCAATGGCCCCGCCCGCCGGCGACCGCCAGGTCGCCTGGGCGATCAGATTGTCGATCAGCGATTCGGCCAGGTTCCGATCGGCCTGAACCGCCGGGACCTCGGCTTCCACCCGCACATACAATCGGAGACCTGACTGGCGAAGCTCCTGAGCCTTTGACGAGTCGGCCCAGCGTTGAGCAAGCTCGTCGATCTGGACTGCCACTGGGTGCACATCCAGTCCGGCCTCGATGGTGAAGATCGCCAGCAGGTCATCGGCCCATCTGCGGATGGCGCTCAGCTGACCGACGAGGCTGGCCATCTTGGCGGTGAAGCCCTCGGTGCGCGACTCCGGCAGATCATTGAGCTCCATCAAGGAAGCGAAGGCTGCCGCCAGCGGGGCGCGGATGTCCTCTGCCGTCTCGGTCAACAGCCGCATCTTGACGGCATCCATCTGCTTGAGGTGGGTGATGTCTTGAAGAACCATCACCCATCCCGCCGGCGGCTCCTTGGCGTCCGGCCCGAGCGGCGTCAGGCTCACCAGGTGAACCTGTTCCGCCGGCCAGGGAATCTCACTGACCATCGCCCGTTGCGGTGAGGAGCCTTGCCAATGCTCGAGCAAGATCAGCAGGGGTGCCGGCAGCACAACCGACGCCCGTTGTCCAACCAGGTGGTCTGTTCCCAGCAGGCGGGCTGCCTGAGGATTGGCAACCGCGACCACGCCGCCGGCGTCGGCCGAGAGAATCGCGTCGCTGGCGTTGGTCAGCAGGCTGCGCAGCCGCTCGCGCTCCGCCTGAATCTGGCCCTGAAGCCGTTCGCGTTCCATGCGCAGTTGTCGGTGGGCCACGGCTCGCTCGACCGCCAGGCTGAGATCGGTTATCTTCTCCAGCGGCTTGGTCAAGTAGTCATAGGCGCCGTTCTCGCGCATCGAGGAGATGGCCGACTCCAGGCTGCCCACCCCGCTGATGACGACGACCTCGATGAAGGGATCCTGGGTGCGGGCCCTGCGCAGCAACTCATATCCGTCAACGCCCGGCATCATCAAATCGGTGACCAGCACGGCGAAGGGCTCGGTGGTCCGCAGGTGGTCGAGGGCCGACTTGCCGCCCGTGGCGGTCTCGACCTCATACCCCCGCTTGCGCAAGTGCCCGGCCATCAAGCGGAGATAGTCTTCTTCGTCGTCCACCACCAGGACCCGCGTTCCGCTCATCCCTCCAGCTCCTGTACCTCTCCGCTGGGCGGCGCCTGCAGCGGCAGGCGAATGGTGAACACCGAGCCCTCGCCCACCTTGCTCTGCACGCCGATGGTCCCCTCGTGCCGGCCGATGATCCCATACGAGACCGACAATCCCATACCCGTCCCCTGACCTTCAGCCTTGGTCGTGAAGAACGGGTCAAAGACCCTGGGAAGGTTTTCCGGCGTGATCCCGATCCCCGTGTCCTCGACCTCGATCACAGCCTGACCGTCGTTGCGCGTCAGGCCCACCCTGAGCCGGCCGCCGTCCGGCATGGCCTGAACCGCGTTTTGGACTAGGTTGATGATCACCTGCTGGATCTGTTGTGAGTCGAACGTGGCTGTCACGGGCGCCGGCGGGATCTGCATATCGAGTTCGACCTTCCCCTTGCGCAGCATGTAGCTCGTCAGTCGCAGCGATCCTTCGACGGTCTCGCGCAGGTCACGCCGCAACATGGCCGGCGGCGTCTGGCGAGCGAAGGTCAACATGTCGGTGACGATGGCATTCGCCCGGCTGGCGTTGTCTCGGATCACCTGAAGGCTCTCGTACTCGGAGGAACCGGCAGGTTTGTCCTCGAGTAGCTCCTCGGCCACCCCCTTGATCACCCCCAACGGGTTCTTGACGTCGTGCACGATCCCGGCGGAGAGCTGGCCCACGGAAGCCAGCTTCTCCGATTGGACCAGCTGCTGTTGGGCCGCCTGCAGCCGGACATACATCTCCTCCAGCTGCCGGTTGCGCTCCACGGCTTCGTCGTACAACTGCTCGGCCTCGGCCGTCCTGGCCTGCAGGTCCTCGGTCATCGTGTCGAAGGCCGTCGCCAGGTCCCCGATCTCATCCGGCCGGCGAATTCCACTGGCCTGTTCCAGGTCGCCGGAGGCGACGGCCTGCGCCATGTGCCGCAGGCGCAAGATGGGTCGAGAAATGCTCTGCGCCAGGAGGTAGCCGACAACGATGATGGAGATCGTGCTGATCGAGAAGAGCAGGCTGAAGGTATTGCGGCTGGTGGACTCGGCTGCGACGAGGAAGTTCGAGGGCAAAGCTACCCCCATCACACCCAGAGCCTGGCCGCGCGCAACCCAGGGTGCATACCCCGCCTGAAACTCCCGCCCGTAGAGCTCGAACTCGCGAAGTTCGAGTCCGGTCAGGCTTTGCGCATCTTCGGCCGGGAGGAGGAATTCGGCCGGATCGCCCTGCACCTCGCTGAAGGTCGTCGAGAGCAGCTCGCCAGACGGCAGCATGAGCACGACGTCCGCCAGCGCCTGGGCCTTCAAGTCCGCCACCAGGTCATCCAGGTGCGTGCCGAGCAGCAGCACGCCCACGAGCTGATCGGATTCGTTGCGCACCGGGGCGCTGGTGTACAGGAAAGGCCCGTAGGACGTGTCGACCACCCCGACGAACTTGTCCCCGGCAGCGTCTTGCCTGCCCTGCAGTACGCTGGTGACGATCGCTTCGCCTGTGAAATCCGAACCCTGGGTGATCGCATACTGGGTCGAGCCCTGGGCAAGGGTGAGGCCGATGATCTCCCTGCCCTTCAGGTCGACGGCGACGACCGAGTCCGCCTGCTCGTTCAATGCGATCGGAAGCAGAAGTGTCTCCAGCCCGTCGGCATCGCCTGTCTGCATAGCCGCCGCCACCCCGGCCGTGAAGGTCATCAAGCGCAGGGTGCGCAGGTGCGATCGCTCGCGACGGACGACGCCGTCGGCGGCCACCCGCGAGGCCTCAGACAGTTGATTGACGAAACGCTCGCGGACAGACGATGTGACCAGTCGAGTGACGACGTACGTGCCGAGCATGGCCGTCATCAGCGTCAGCAGAGCGTAGGGGATGATCAGCTGGCCACGCAGGGAGTAGGCGCGCGCTGCCAGCCGGGAGGTCCATCGAGGCTCGGCCCCGGCGGGCTCGCGATCCGCAGGCGCAGGCGCGCCGGAAGATGGGCTGCCTTGCCCACCCTTGGCTTCGGCGGTCATGTTGCGGTTCTCGACCTCCTCACCCTCCTCTGCGATACCTTGCCTAGCCCGGTCAGGGCTCCTCTGGCGGCGAGCCCCTCGCCCGCTTCTGTGCATACAGCTCCCGGTCGGCGCAGGCGACGAACTCATCCGGCGTGCTGATGCTGCTTCCCCAAGTCGCCACGCCGAAGGAGGCGGAGACGCGCCAAGGCCCGGGGTTGCGGTCGGTGATCTCGGCCGAAATCCGCCGGGCGATGGCCTGTGCTTCGTCGGCGCCGGCCTCCGGCAGGACGATCATGAACTCGTCTCCCCCGAAGCGGGTGGCCAGGTCCACCCGACGCACCTGCGACCGGATGGCCGCGGCTACCAGCCGAAGCGCCTCATCCCCAGCCGGGTGCCCGTAGTTGTCGTTGATGTCCTTCAGCCGATCCATGTCGAACATGATCAGCGAAAGCGGTCGGCCGTAGCGATGCGCCCGTTCGACCTCCAGCTCCAGGGTCTCGTTCAGCTTGTAGCGGTTGAACAGCCCGGTGACCGGATCTGTCACCGCCAGACGCTGCACTTCGGCGAACAGGCGCTGGTTCTCCCGGATCAACATCCGGTGCTCCAGTGCCCGGGTCAGTGCAAGTTCGAAGCCAGCGACGGACTCGAGTGGCTTGAGCAGGTAGTCATAGACCCCGGCCCGCAAGGCCTCCAGAGCCGTCTCGAGCGTGGCGCTGGCCGTCAGAATGATGGACTGGAGGTCTGGGTCGAGGCGCCGGCCCTCCTGCACCACATCCAGGCCGGTGGACCCGGGCATATACAAGTCGACAACCAATACGTCGAAGGACGCTCGCTTGAGGGCTTCGATCGCCAGCGGTCCGTCGTTGACCTGTACTACCTGCAACCCCATCCGCTGGCTGCGGCGCACCAGCAAAGCGCGAAAGTCCTCGTCATCGTCGGCGATCAGTACACACCCAGCGCGCCGATCCTGCGCGGCTTCCGTTGCCGGCGAAGCTGAAAACCCGGGCGTCTCTATCACCTCAGCACGTTCCTTCACTCCCCTCCTCCGAGAGGTCGATCACATCTATAAGAATGATAGCCAAAGGCTCCATGCCGGAGGCTTGCAGTCAACCTACACGGCTGGCACCGAGGTTCACCCTGGGGTACCAGGAACCCCCCGCTCCTCCGGGCTGATGGATTGTATATCGCCGCCGTTGGACGGGCAAGAAGCCCCCTTCTCATGGAACAACAGCGGCCCCGCCTCGGCGGGGCCGCATGAGTTCCAGTTAGGGCGCACTCAACATTCGAAGCAGG
>CAZBJQ010000126.1:0-7802 GCA_964492235.1 uncultured Anaerolineaceae bacterium
AGACGCTGGCACGCCGAATCGGCGAGGGCGAATGGATGCAGGCGCTGCCGGACGGGCTGAACACCGAGGTCGGAGAGCGAGGCAGCCGACTTTCGATGGGCCAACGCCAGCTGGTCAGCCTGATGCGCGTTCTGGTACAGCGCCCGGCGATCTTCATCCTCGACGAGGCAACCGCCAATGTCGACCCGTTCACCGAGTACCAGATCCAGCAGGCACTTGAGCTCGTGCTGGCAGCCACGACCTCCGTGCTGATCGCCCACCGTCTCTCGACCGTTCAGGCGGCGGACCGGATCATCGTGCTGCAGGACGGCCGGATCATCGAGGAAGGCAGCCATCGGTCCTTGCTACAGGCCGGCGGCCACTATTCCGACCTGTACAACACCTACTTCCGCCACCAGGAGCTGGATTACAGACCCTTCCCGCTGCGCGGCAAGGAGGACGAGGGATACCTCGAGGTGCGGGTGGACTACAAGCCAGATACGGAGGACTGAGTCGGTGATCCCTGGCTCCGCCGCCTGCTCCCAAGAGCAGGCCACGACAAGCCGAACGCACTACGGCATGTTTGCGCCCCGCTCTCCCTAGCATGTGTCCTGCTGTTTAGGGCATTCCGGCGAAACCACCCAAAGCCTTGTGTAAAGCCCATCATCGGCTAGTTCATTTGTGTAAAGCAATTCGGCAAAACGCTTTACACAAGCCGGGGTTGCCTATATAATCCTTTCCACAGGGAGGGGACGCATGAAGCCAGCGGTGCCGAAGAAACTACCCCGAACTGGGCTTGCCTGGGAACGCCTGATTCCGGAGATCGGCGCCGCCAACCGCGCGCTCGCACACTATGACGGGGTGCTGCACGCCGCCCCCAACCCGGAGATCCTCCTCTCTCCCCTGACCACGCAGGAAGCGGTGCTCTCTTCCCGAATCGAAGGCACACGAGCGACCTTTGGCGAGGTGCTGAAGTTCGAGGCCGGCGAGGAAGTAGCCGAGGAAGAAAAACGCCTGGATATCCAGGAGATCATCAACTACCGCCGCGCCCTGCGGGCGGCAGAGGCAGCCCTACAACGTCGACCCTTCAACCTCAACTTGCTCCGTGAGCTCCACAGCATCTTGCTCGATGGCGTTCGAGGGCGGGACAAGGGCCGAGGAAGGTTCCGAAACGTCCAGAACTACATCGCCCCACCGGGGGGCGGGATCGAGCAGGCTCTGTTCATCCCGCCTGAACCGAACCAGGTGATGGAGTACATGAACAACTGGGAGAAGTACTACCACACCGAGGAGCGGGACGGGCTGGTTCAGCTGGCTGTCGTCCATGCCCAGTTCGAGATCATTCACCCATTCGTCGACGGCAACGGCCGGTTGGGGCGAATGCTGGTGCCGCTGTTCCTCTTCGAGAGAGAGATCCTCTCGCGGCCGATGTTCTACCTCTCGTCCTACCTAGAGGCACATCGCGACGAGTACTACGCCTTGCTGCGTGGGTTAGACGGACCCGAGAGCTGGAACCGTTGGGTTGCGTTCTTCCTCAGGGCGCTTTCTGACCAGGCCCAGGCCAACACCGAGAAGGCACGAGGCATCCTCGAGCTCTACGCGCGCCTTAAGCAACAAACACTATCTCTCACTCATTCCCAATATGCCGTTCCTCTACTCGACCATCTGTTCCGCCAACCCATATTCGCACCCAGCAATCTATTCGATCTCGAGGACATGCCCAGCAAGCCGATGGTCATGGCACTTCTCAGGAAACTGCGCGGTGCTGGCATCTTGGCCGTCCTTCGAGAAGCAAAAGGCCGGCGGGGCCAGATACTTGCGCTGAGCGAACTGGTCAACTTGAGCGAGGGCAGGAAGGTTGTCTAGGGGCCATGTCATGGCTTGTTCTGATGAGAAGGGGACAACCCACGACAGCCCCTACGCGTCCATCGACTTTGGAGGCTCGGGAGTCACAGGCTGTTTTCGGGATAGCGTCCTCAATGGCTTCTCTTTGGGTTACAGGCGCTCAGGCTCCTGACCCAGGAGAGGGTGACCATTGCGCTCATCCGGACATTGCACAACAATCAAAGTTGCCGAGGGCGTCATCCCTTCCCCTTCGGGAAGGGGGCATGCTTCTTCCGGCAGCCGGACCCTCAATTCAGCAAGTGAGCCCCCAAGGCGCGACCACCAACCGGTCTGTGGTGATGTGTGATCGGGGACTACTCTAGCCCTGGCTTGCCACTCCGGGTCTGCACGCCTGCCGTTAGGGGGACGAAGTAGCGGTGCCCTCCGAACGCGAGTCCCGCAGACTCCTCATCGATCCTCGGCTTAGAGCCGACGGCTGGTGCGTTGTCTCTTACAAGCGTTGGCTGGCCGGTGATCGGACGGCCGCCGATGCGATAGATGAACATCCCACCGACTCCGGCCCCGGCGACTATCTGCTCTACCTCGATGGCCATCCGATCCTCGACATCGAAGCCGAGAAGCCCGAGGTCAGCCCCCAGGAAGTGCTCCGCCAGGCCGCCCTGACAGCCGGGCCCCAACATAGCCCCTTGGATGCATTGCCGGGTATTTCGCGTTGTGCTAGAGTAGATTGCCTCTTTACCCGAGGCGCAATCGGATGGAGCTGGTTCCCCGACCGACTATCGATGACGGCCTGATCGAAGGCCGCCCTTGCTTTGTGTGCGGCGAGCACTCGCTCAAGGCCGTCCACGTCGAAGGCGTCCCGGATTACGTCAGCTGCCCGGATTGCCATTCGGCGTTTGTGCTTGACCAGACCGGGGATTGGCTGATGTACGGGATGATCAGTCAGGCGTACCCCGAGACGCGCCGGGCGGCGCTGCGCCAGTGGGTCCGTCCGGAGGACGTGCTGCAATCCGCCGCCGAAGATCGCCGGCTGGTGGCGGTGGCGGTGGCAGAGGCGGAAGCGGCCGCCTTGGAAACCCCCGAGCCTGCGCCCGCTGAGTTGACCTTCGAGGCCCTCGCCGCCCCCGTCCTTGACGAGTCCCCCTTGCCAGCCGATCTGGATTCGGTCGTCGCGGATGATCGCCTCCGGGCGATCCCCCTCCCCCTGCCGCCGCTCGAAGAGGCCCCGGTCGAAGAGGCGCCGGTACTCCAGGCCCATGTGGCGGCTACCGGAGTACCCTTGGAGGGCAATGCGTCTGATTTCGACGACTTCTCCGCCCGCTTGGCCGCGTTGGCCGGTGTGCCGATTGAGGACATCCTCTTCGACGCCGATGACGAAGCCTTCGCCGGCGAGGGGCCAATCGCCGAAGTCGCCCGACAGGCCTCTTCCGATCAGGGACTGCCCGAGGAGACCCCGCTCACCGATGATTGGTTGATTCTCCCCGAGGAAACCAACGAGTGGCACCCGCCAGCGGAGACCGCCGCCGAGACGGGAGAGCCGGATTCGTTGCGTTCGTTGTGGCGCGCCAAGCCGGAAGGCGTGGACGTGTTCGCACTGTCGCCGCTGGCCGGTCAGGGCCAGGCGGCTGAGCCGGTCTCATTGATGGACCGTCTGGCGCCTCCGGCCGCCGCCGTTGGAGTAGGCAAGACCGCCGACGCCGCTTCCAAACCGGAACCCCAGAAGGAAGACATGGGGACAACGGGGATGGCCTCGAGCACCGCCAACGAACCCCCCGCCGGCATCCGCTACCGAACCGTCATCCGGGGGAATCGCGTCCAGTTCCCGCGCGGCACGTGCGCCCATTGCGCGGCCACGCCGGCCCGGCGCAGGCTCAGTGTGCCAGGCAGTCTCCCCGCCGGCCAGACCCTCGGGCAGCGCCGAGCCACCCGTTTCGCCATCCCTATCTGCGCCAGCTGCCACCGACGCGCCAGCGCTCGCACTCCGGAAGAGAAATCGGCCCGGCAGCAAGCCTACTTAATCTCGGCCTTGGTCGCGCTGTTTGTCCTGATCGTCACATTGCTGCTGGACGTGATCAACCTGGAGGGAGGTGGACTGGTCAGCGGCCTGCTCCTGCTGATCATCCTGGTGCTCGGCTATGCCATCCCGGCCCTGATGCTCGCCGGCCGGGCCAATCGATTCCTGCCTCCGGTCGACGCTCTGTACGTGCAGACGACCCTGCTGGTTCCCGAGGAGACCCAGGGGCTCGAGACGGCATTCGAATGGCGAAGCAAGGCGTATGCCGAGCGCTTCCTGGAGGCGAACCAGGAAGCAGTCCTCGGCCGCGCCATCCAGGTGAAGGACCGCTCCGACCTTCCCACCTGAGACCCATGACAAGGGTTGTCCGGAAAACGCAATGAGCCTGCTGCCCCGCACCAAGCCGCTTACGAACTGCCCGGACTGCGGGGCGGCGCTTGCGCCGGGACAGACCGCCTGCCCGAACGGACCGCACCAACAACCCGGGCGGGCGGGCGACCATCCTTCCCTGCGCAAGATCCCGGAACAAGACACTCCCCCCAAGCCCGGAGAATCCTGGCCGCCGTGGCTGCTGGCGGGTCTGAGTGAGGCCCAGCGGCAAATGCTTGAGCCCGCCGCTACGCAACCCCCTCCGTCCAAGAAGCGTCCCCCGGGCGTCCCGGAAGAGATGGCACGGTCCCTGATCGACCAGGGGATCGTCGTCGATCAAGATGCCCATGGCGTCCGCCTGAGTGGCACGCCGGTGCGCGGCCGTGGCAAGAACACGGGGCACCTGAGTGCCACGGACATCGTCCGCCTGGCGGCCGACCTGGACGGTGGGGTCTTGTCCGCCGACCAGCGCCAGAACTGCCCAAAGTGCGATGCGGTTGCATCCCGCGACGCCATCCGCTGCACCTGGTGCGGCACAGCCCTGACTTCCTCGACCCCGTAAGCGAGTCAGTATCCCGCTCGGAAGCAACATCTCCCCCTCCGGGGGGAGAGGCCTGGCCGTTATAATGACAGGCTCGGGTGATTCCTCCAGGGTGACAGGTATGCGGCAAGACAAGATCGTCGTCGTCGGCGCCCGGCAGCACAACTTGAAGAACATCACCGTGGCCATCCCGCGTGACCGGTTGGTGGTCATCTCGGGCATCTCGGGGTCGGGGAAATCCTCGCTGGCCTTCGACACGATCTTCGCCGAGGGTCAGCGGCGCTACGTCGAATCCCTATCGGCCTATGCCCGCCAGTTCCTTGGGCAGCTCGACAAGCCCGAGGTGGATTACATCGACGGCCTGTCACCGGCGGTGTCGATCGACCAAAAGGGTGTCTCCCACAACCCTCGCTCGACCGTGGGCACGGTCACTGAAGCCTACGACTACTTGCGATTGCTGTTCGCCCGGGTCGGTATCCCCCACTGCCCGGTCTGCGGGCGGCCGGTGATCCAGCAGTCGGCGCAGGAAATCGTCGACGCCCTCGAGTCCTTTCCGGAGGGGTCGCGCATTCTGCTGCTGGCCCCGCTGGTCCGGGGCCGCAAGGGGACCCACCAGGCGGTGTTGGACGAGGCCCGTCACTCAGGCTTCACCCGCGTGCGTGTCGACGGTCAGGTGCATTCGGTCGAGGACACGCTCAAGCTCGACCGCTACAAGATCCACAACATCGAGGCCGTCGTTGACCGGCTGGTCATCCAGTTGCAGACCGGCGAGGACGCCGATGCCACCCGCACCCGTCTGACCGACAGCGTCGAGACCGCCCTACGCTGGGGCAGCGGCACCTTGATCGTCGCCCATCTGAACGCAACCCCGCCGACCGACATTCCATTCTCCGAACGCCTGGCCTGCCCAGAGCACGGCACGACGCTCTCCGAGATCGAACCGCGAACTTTCTCTTTCAACACCCCGCATGGCGCCTGTCAGGAATGCCAGGGGCTGGGCAGCAAGCTGGAGATCGACCCCGACCGAATCATCCCCGACAAGAGCCTGTCGATCAACGAAGGCGCGGTGGTCGCCATGGAGTGGTCGAACCAGAGCCGCGAGCGGCGCGGCTACTACTGGCAGATGGTCGAGGCGGTCGCTGATGGATACGGAATCGACCTGGATGCTCCGGTGGCCAGGCTTTCCCAGAAGCATCTGCAGCTTGTCCTGTACGGCACGGGCGACGAGGAAGTGCAAGTGCGTTACGTCAGCCGCGAGGGACGGCGAGCCAGTTTCCGCGCTGCGTATGAGGGCATCATCGGCAATCTCGAACGCCGCTATCAGGAGACCCAATCCGACTTCATCCGCAGCCGCATCCAGGAATACATGTCGGAGCGGCCGTGCCCGGCCTGCGGCGGCCGGCGCCTGCGTCCGGAAGCGCTGGCGGTCACTGTCAACGAGGTCAACATTGTCGAGGCCACCGCCTGGCCGGTGGTCAATACCCTGACCTGGGTTGAGCGTTTGCAGAGCGAGGACGGCCCGCTCAGCCCGCGCCAGCGGCAGATCTCGGATCGGGTGCTCAAGGAGATTCACAGCCGGCTGGGCTTCCTGGTCGACGTCGGGCTGGACTACCTGACGCTCGATCGTTCGGCGGCGACTCTATCCGGCGGCGAGGCTCAGCGCATCCGCCTAGCGACCCAGATCGGCTCGCGACTGATGGGCGTGCTCTACGTCCTGGACGAACCTTCCATCGGGTTGCATCCGCGCGACAACGACCGGTTGATCCGCACGCTGGAGGGCATTCGCGACCTGGGCAACACGGTGCTGGTCGTCGAGCATGACGAAGCCACGATACGCGCTGCCGACTGGGTGATCGATCTCGGCCCGGGCGCCGGCGGTGCCGGCGGGGAAATCGTCGCCGAGGGTACGGTGGCCCAGGTCTCCCGCAACCGGGCTTCGGTCACGGGACGTTATCTGGCGGGGAAGCTGCGCATCGACGTCCCCAATCAGCGCCGCGGCGGGAACGGCAAGGACCTGACCATCGTCGGCGCCCGCGAGAACAACCTGAAGGACCTGACCGTGCGCATCCCGCTCGGCCGGTTTGTAGCCGTGACGGGCGTCTCGGGCTCGGGGAAGTCGACGCTGGTGGTTGAGGTGCTGCACAAGGCGCTGGCGCGTGCGCTGCACGGCGCGCGGGAGATGCCCGGCGATCACGACCGGCTGCAGGGCGTCGAGCACATCGACAAGGTGATCAACATCGACCAGAGCCCGATCGGCCGGACGCCTCGATCGAACCCCGGCACGTACACCGGCCTCTTCGATGAGATCCGGTCCCTGTTCGCCGAGCTGCCGGAATCCAAGGTCCGCGGCTACAAGGCCGGCCGCTTCTCCTTCAACGTCCGCGGCGGCCGCTGCGAGGCCTGCGAAGGGCAGGGCCAGCTGCGCATTGAGATGCAGTTCCTGCCGGACGTGTATGTCCAGTGCGAGGTCTGCCACGGGGCACGTTTCAATCGAGAGACGCTGCAGGTCCGATTCAAGGGCAAGACGATTGCCGACGTGTTGAGCACCACGATCGATGAGGCCGTGGGGTTCTTCGCCGCCTTCCCGTCCATGGTGCGCAAGCTCAAGACACTGCAGGACGTTGGTCTGGGGTACGTGACCATCGGTCAACCCGCTCCCACCCTATCGGGTGGAGAAGCGCAGCGTGTTAAGCTGTCGCGTGAGCTGTCGCGGCGATCGACCGGCCACACACTGTATGTGCTGGACGAACCGTCGGTCGGCCTGCACGCCGCCGACGTCCACATGTTGATCGAGGTCCTGCAACAGCTGGTCGATCAAGGGAACACGGTGGTCATCATCGAGCACCACCCCGATATCATCAAGGTGGCGGATTGGGTGATTGATCTGGGGCCGGAGGGCGGCGAGCGCGGCGGCGAGCTCGTGGCCGAAGGTACGCCGGAGGAGATCTGCCAGGTGCCGGCTTCGTACACTGGGATCTTCCTCCAACCACACCTGGACCATTAGGCTGTCGGCGGGGCTCGATCCCTGCAAGCTTGTGCACGACACAGGGGGGC
>CAZBJQ010000127.1:0-7680 GCA_964492235.1 uncultured Anaerolineaceae bacterium
TCAGATCGTGGCGCTCGTTGACGACCTGCTGGCGGCACATGCGGAGTGGCTGCCGCAGTACCACTGAGGCAAGTGCACCGACCGCAGACCGGGGGCTGGCGCCCCCGAACGGTCCGCCGGCCGCTGGGAGATGCCCGGCGCGAGCGATTGGAGAGATCGGTTGCCATCCTCGACCTACACTTCGTTGCGACGCCTGGTGGACAGCCTGCCCGTGGCCTCCAGCCACGAGCACTTGCTCCCCGACGACCGTCAGCAGGAGCTCACGCTCGACTCGCTGCTCATGAATTCCTACGTGAAGATGCTGGATATCCGGCCGGGCGAAACGGCGGACGAACGCGCCTACTTCCTGGAGGCCTGCCGGACGAATGGGCTGTTCGGCTGGCTCGAAAGGGCGATCCTGGAGATCTACCAGCTGGACACGCTCCTGACCCCAGCGAACTGGGAGGAGGTCTCCCGGCATATTGCCACCCGGCATGCGGAGAAGGATGCTCACCTCGCCATTCTCCGCCACCCGGCGCGTTACCGGCGGGCGATCCAGGATGCCTACTGGGAGTATGGCAGCGACAACGGTCATCCGGAACTGCTGTCTGCCACCATGCGGACGGACATGTTCCTCTCCGTCTTCCACCCCGATCTCGTCGACCATGACGGCAACTCCCCCTTCCGCCATTTTCCGCACACTCCACAGTCCAACTTCGCAGACTACCTGGGGTTCCTGGAAGAGCTGTTCAGCGGCTGGCGCAACCGCGGGGCAGTGGCCATGAAGTCGGCCATCGCTTACGAGCGTTCGCTCGATTTCGGCGCGGCAGAGCAGCAGGATGCGGCACGCCTGTTCCTGCGCGACCCGCGCCAGGTGGATCCGGCGGAGCGCAAGCTGTACGGCGACTTCATGTTCCACTGGTTCTGCGCGTTGGCGGAGAGGCTGGGGGTTCCATTCCAGGTGCATGCCGGCCTCGGGCGGCTGGGCGGGTCGGCGCCGATGCTGCTCGAGCCGGCGTTGGCACGGCATCCAGGCACGACGTTTGTCTTGTTTCATGTGGGCTACCCGTGGTACGACGCAGTCGCAGGGCTGGCCCACAGCTACGCCAACGTGATCGTGGACCTGGTCTGGATCCCGTTGCTGACCGTCTCTGGCGCGGCCGGGGCGCTGCATGAACTGCTGGATGTCGCTCGCACCAACGAGCGCATTTGCTGGGGTGGTGACGCGCGGACGGCCGAGGAGGCCTTCGGTGCCCTGTTGGCCTGGCGGCATGTCGTGGCCAGCGTGCTTGCCGAGAAGGTGGATGCCGGCTGCCTTGCGAGCTCACAAGCGGAGCGCCTTGCCCACAAGCTCCTGTACGCCAACGTCGAGAAGCTGTATGGGCTGGAGGGGATCTAGGATGGAGCCCGTCGCACAGACTGCACAGGAAGCAGACTGGGAGAACGCGGGGACGCCGTGTTGCTCCCGGTCGAGGTTGGATGAATGAACAACCGTGAACGGACTCGGGCAGTTCTCAACTACCAACCCTACGATGGGCTGCCTGTGGTGCACTTTGGATACTGGCGCGAGACGCTGCAACGGTGGACCCACGAAGGCCATATCAGCGAGGTGGAACGCCAAGGCTGGCAGGACGGGAACGAGTTCGACCACGCCGTCTCCGGACGGCTGGGGTTCGACTTCAACTGGTACACCCTATTCCAGTGGGAGTGGCGGTTGTTCCCCCGGTTGGAGAAGAAGGTGATCGAGGAGCTTCCGGACGGCGCGCGCAAGGTGATCAACGAAGATGGCGTGGTCGTCATGGAGAAGACGGGGATCACCTCGATCTCGACCGAACTTGATCACACGCTGCGCGATCGTGGCAGTTGGGAGCAGATCTTCAAACCCCGGCTCAAGTTCAGCCCTGAACGGATTGGCGTGGCTCGCGCCAACATGGGCGAGCACTCCGTGCGGCTGGCAGATGACTACGACGGTGGGATCGACCTGCTGCGCCGCCATGTCAGCCAGGAGCCCGTGGCGCTGCACTGCGGCAGCCTGCTGGGAATGATCCGCGATTGGCTGGGGCTGATGGGCCTGTCCTATCTGCTGGCGGACGATCCGGGGTTGCTCAACGAGATGATCGACACCGTGGCCGAACTGCACTTCCAGGGGGTGAGCGCCGCGCTGGCGACCGGGGCCCAGTTCGACTATGCCATGTTCTGGGAGGACATGGCCTACAAAGGCGGACCGCTGGTCAACCCGCGCCTGTTCCGCGAGAAGCTCGGCCCGCACTACAAGCGCATCACGGATGTGCTGGCGCAGTATGGAATCACGATCGTCTCGCTGGATTGCGACGGGGTGATCGACAAGCTGATCCCGATCTGGCTCGAAAACGGGGTCAACACCATGTTTCCGATTGAGGTCGGGACCTGGAAAGCCAGCATTGCCCCCTGGCGCGAGCGGTTTGGGCGGGACCTGCGCGGGGTCGGCGGCGTCGACAAGCGGATCTTTGGCAAGGACCGCGCTGCCATTGATGCGGAGATCGAGAGACAGAAGCCGCTGGTTGCCTTGGGGGGATATCTTCCCTGTCCGGATCATCGCATCCCTGGGGACGCCAAGTGGGAGCTGGTCCAGTACTACTGCGACCGCGTGCGCGCCGTCTTCGGCTGAGCGACGACGAGTGGAGGTCGGATGAAGGGCGACCTTTCATAGCTGGGGGCCGTGAGTGCGCGGCACGGAAGGGTGGCCGGGGATCGCACGGCCGATCTTGCGGCTCCGGTCCCCTCGGCGGCGAAGGCAGGTGGGGCAAGGCTCTGTTGTCCGAAATCGCAGCTCCGACTGGGGGGCAGGAAGACCCTGCGGTGGAAGGAATGGCGTCGGGGCGGGGGGCTTGACGACCAAAGGATGTGTGCTATACTTGGTTTACCGGTTATATAAACGGTTATATGACAGGATGGGTCCATCCACAGGCTTCTGGGCAACCGCATCGGACCGAAGCGCGGCAGACCTCGCATGCGGGGACTTGTGGTAGTTCTACCCAGGATATCGGGTCGGTCTCAGGCGAGGCAGCTTGGGGTGTGCAGGTCGGCTGCAGGGGGTGGCTGGCTGCGGTTTCCGGGACTCACGGCTGCGTCTGATGGCATCTTCGTTTGCGCCGACCTGGCTAACAACCGGCGCTCGCGATCGGGAGAAGAGCCTGACCGAGCGAAAGGAGGAGAGCTTTCGAGGACACGCCCGACGACCGTCTGCAGATCGAAAGCACGCATAGAGCGAAACGAAGAGACACCCTGACGATCGATCATCCAAGCCTACACCTGACATGAGGAGGAATGCCATGCGCCATTTCGTACGGATCGGAATAGCCGGATTGATGGTGGCCGGACTGCTGCTCGCAGCCTGCCAGCCCGCCCCGGCGCCTGTGGAACCCACCGAGGCTCCGCAGCCTGTGGCCCCGCCAGCAGAACCCACTGCCGCCCCTCCGCCGGAGCCGGTGGAACTGCTCTTCTGGGACAGTTGGGAGGAATCGGGCAGCTCCGCCGCCTTCGATCAGCTGATCGCCAACTTCCAAGCTGCAAATCCGAATGTCACCATCACCCGGGAATTCCAGAACTTCGAGGACATGAAGACGCTGCTCAAGACCGCGCTAGCCTCGGGCACAGGGCCAGACATGGCGGCCTACGGTGTGGGTGGCGGATTCATGGGCCCGCTCGTTGAAGCCGATGTGCTGCTGCCGGTGGACCAGTACGTCGACCAGTATGGCTGGCGTGATCGCATCTATGACTGGGTGTGGGAGCAGTCCACCTTCGACGGCAAGGTCTACGGCATCGGGCATGAACTCGAGATGATCGGCGTCTACTACAACAAGAGCATCTTCGAGGAGCTCGGAGTGACCCCGCCGGCGACCTTCGAAGAGTTCACCACCATCGCCGACACGGCCAAGGCTGCCGGCTACATCCCGATCTGTTTCGCCAACAAGCCGGGCTGGCCCGCGTTCCATATGTTCAGCATGTTCTCCAACAATCTCGTCGCCAAGGAGAAGCTGGGCGACATGATCTTCGGGGATACGAGCTGGGATGATCCGGATATCGTGCGTTCGATCCAGATGCCCTTCGTCGACATGAACGCCGCGGGGTACTTCATCCCCAGTCCGAACTCGCTGGAGTATACCGAAGGCAATGACCTGTACTACACCGGCAAGTGCGCCATGCACATGACCGGAATGTGGCTGCTGAGCGACATCCTGGCGAAGTCGCAGGGCTTCGAAACCGGGTTCTTCGCCTTCCCGTCGATCGACGGCAAAGTCGCGATGCCCCCGGGCGGAATGGGCTCTGGCGTGATGATCTCCAAGGCAACGGCCCATCCCGATGAAGCTGCAGCCTTCATGGACTACCTGTTCTCCGAGGAAGCCGCCAAGATCTGGTATGAGACCGGCCAGGTCATTCCGCCCGTCAACGTGGACCCATCCGGGTTCGAGATGGAGGATCTCTTCCGGTTCTTTGCCACAACGATCCGGGGCGCTTCCACCGGTGAAGGAGAAGGCCTGGGCTACAATATCGACGTCCTGACCCCGCCGGAGTTCAACACGCAGATGAAGGACGGGTTCCAGAAGGTCCTGGAAGGCGCTCTCACCCCAGAGGACCAGGCCAAGGCGCTGCAAGCTGCCAAGGAAGCCGCAGCGCAGTAAAGACGCAGTGAGGATGGCGGCGACGTTCGCAGATTGAGCGGACGAAGTCGGGTAACTCGCCGTACAGTCTGGCCCCCAGGGTGCGGGGGATTGTCCGAAAGCCTGGTGGGAACGGGCGATCGGCAACAAACCTCCTGCCCTGGGGGCCAGCTGGATGGGTCGAGGTCAGCGAAAGTCCCGCCAGGCGCGGACGATATCGATGTGCCAGTCTCGTGGTCTGTAGGATAGGTCAGGCACCGTATGGGTAGTGTGGATCGGGGCGACAGGAAGCTGCCTGCGCTGGCCTTCAACCGTGTCGGGCCCAAAGCAACCCCCTGGGCCTTCCTGGCAATCCCCCTGATCTTCTACGTTGTCTTCTTCATTGTTCCCTTTGCTCAGTCGTTGATGATCAGCTTCACCGACTGGGATGGCGTTCGGCAGGTCCGCAACTTCGTCGGCCTGGACAACTACGCCCGCATGCTGGCGGATCCGCTGGTTCACGTTGCCCTGAAACACAACTTCGTCTGGATCATCGTCGGCACGGCCGCCCCGATCCTTATCAGTCTATTCCTGAGCATGCTGCTGTGGCCATCGACGCGAGGCTCGAACCTGTTCCAGGCGGCCTACTTCATGCCCCAGATCCTTTCCACCGTCGTCGTCGCCGCCATCTGGTCCAAGGTCTATCACCCCCTCATCGGGCTCCTCAACCAGGGGCTCACCATGGTCGGCCTCGGTCACTTGGCCATCGGATGGCTTGGCAGCATGCAGTGGGCGCTGCCTGCAGTCCTGGTGTCCGCCGTCTGGGCTTACTTCGGCTTCACCCTGGTCGTGATCATGGCCGGGTTGCAGACCGTGGATGTCGATCTGCTGGACGCGGCCAGCATCGATGGCGCCAATGGCCTGCAGCGATTCTGGAATATCATCCTGCCGCAGCTCGCCCCGGTGCTGACGATGATCACGGCCTACACGCTGATCGGCGGGTTCAATGTCTTTGACATCGTCTGGGTGATGACCGCCGGCGGTCCGGGCAACGCAACCGATGTCCTCTCCACGGTCCTTTACAAGCGGGCCTTCATGGAGGACAAGGTGGCCTATGGCACCTCCCTGGCTCTGACCCTCACCGCGCTATCCTTGATCGCCTCCGGTCTCTTCATCTACTTCCGCGAGAAGGAGAACTAGGCGGTGATCCGTCCGGGAGCCGCAAGCGACACGCGCCGTCCCCGTCCTCCCAGCGCGGGCCGCCGCGCCCGCAAGGGACTGTCGGCGGCAGGCAAGTATCTGGTCCTGATGTTCTTCCTATTGATCACGCTGGGTCCGGTCTTGTGGGTGTACACCACCGCCTTCCGCTCGGACAGCGAGATCATGGCGAATCCGCTCAGCCTGCCACAAGAGTGGCGGCTGCAAAACTTCAGCGATGCCTGGCGGGTCGGGAAGTTCGACCGCTACTTCCTCAATTCGGTCATCATTGCCGCGCCAGTGGTCCTGGGTGTGGTCGGACTATCGTGCCTGGCCGGATATGCCCTGGCGCGATTCAAGTTCCGGGGGAATCGAGCCATCTTCTTGATGTTTCTCGTGGGGCTGATGGTGCCCTTCCAGGCAGTCATGATTCCGTTGTACTTCGACCTGCGGGACTGGGGGATTCTGTCAACCTACTGGGCGGTCATCCTCCCCAGCATTGGACTGGGTCTCCCATTCGGCATCTTCCTGATGCGGGCGTTCTTCATCGGGATTCCCGTCGAGCTCGGGGATTCCGCCAAGGTTGACGGCTGCAACGAGCTCCAGGTCTTCTGGAAGGTGATGCTGCCGCTGACCATCCCGGCTGCTTCGGCGCTCGGCATCTTTCAATTCATGTGGACCTGGAACTCGTTCCTGATGCCGATGCTGTACTTGCAGCGGGAAGCGCTGCGCACCCTCCCGCTCGGCGTGATGCTGTTCTCGGGCAGGTACAGCACGCAGTACGGCTTGTTCTTTGCTGGTGTGACGATCGCCACCCTGCCGGTGGTGATCGCCTACATCCTGCTGCAGCGTCGAGTGACGGCTGGGCTGACCGCCGGGGCCGTCAAAGGCTAGGGAGTCACCGGAGCGGCGGTGGATCGCTCCGCTTTGAATCCCCGCCGCCTTGCTGGCGAGATCGCCGTGCGACCGCCGGGCGCCTGACTGGAGATACGGCATGGACACGCTGAACCTTGAGCTCAGGTACTACCGCTTCTATCCGGGAGAGGCCCCCCTCGGCGAGACGTTCAAGCCCGTCTTGTTGCATCCGGCTCAGACGGCGTTGCTGCTGGTGGACGTGTATCACGCCGCCGAGAAGCCCGAGGGTAAGGATCTCGTCCATCCGCTCTACGAGCAGGCCTGGTGGGAGATCGTCAACGATCGTCTGCCGCTGCTGCTGCAGGCGGCACGGGCGATGGGCATGCCCGTAATCTACGCCATGAACAGCGCGCCGCGCATCGACCTGCCACACTCGGCCTTCGGCAGACGACTTGAGGAAAGCCTTGGCTTCAGCCCGGAGGCGCACTTCTGCGAGCCCAGTGTGGACCCGTTGGAGTTCGTGCGGGGAGACCTGGTGCAGCTGGCGATCCCGCCGCAGATCGCGCCGGTGCCGAGTGACTACTACATCCGCAAGCACACCTATAGCGCTTTCTTCGAGACCCGCTTGGAGAGCCTGCTGACCAACCTGGGTGTCAGAACGGTGCTGTGCGCCGGCTTTGTGGCGAACTGCTGCCTGCTTTTCTCGCTCGCCGACGCATTGTTCCGCGGCTTCGAGCCGATCTGCATCCGGGACTGCACCCTGGCGGCGGAGAAGCCCGGCGAGGTCGAGGGGTTTCCCCAGACCGAATGGACGATCCGCTGGATCGAAAGCATTCTCGCCCCGACCGCCACGGCGGCCGGCGTCACCCGCGCACTGCAGGACTTCCGGGCGACGCAGGGAGCGGAGGCCACCGCCGCGCGTTGAGACGCACCGAAGGTAGACAGCAGCCGCCTGCCTGGGTGCGCTTGGCCCCTTCGCTCCGGGACTTGGGCCGAGTCCACGATGAAGACCGGCCGGGGGTTCGGCGGC
>CAZBJQ010000128.1:0-7616 GCA_964492235.1 uncultured Anaerolineaceae bacterium
CGACCAACGAGATGACGGCGGTGACGGATACCCTGGGCAAGCGCTCCGGTAGGATCGAGTGGCTGGTAACACTCGGCCTGTTGGCGGCACTTGCGCTGCTGGCCTACGGCCCATGGCTGGCGAAACTGGGCTTCTACCGCGATGACTGGTACGTACTGTGGGCGGGCCGGGTCCACGGCCCGGAGAGCATTCCAATCCTGTTTTCGACGGATCGCCCGATCATGGGCCTGCTTTACTCCCTCAGCTACAGGCTGTTCCGAGAAAACCCCCTCGCCTGGCAGATCTACGCTCTCTTCTTGCGCTGGATCGGTGCAGTCTTCACCCTGGTGATCGCGCGTTGCATCTGGCCGGCTCGAAGAATCGAGACCGCGGCGGCGGCGGTCCTCTTCCTCGTGTATCCGGGCTTTCTCCAACAACCGAACGGCATGACCCTCTCCAACCAGCTCACAACCTACGCCCTGGCGCTTCTATCGATCGCCCTCACGGCCATCGCCTTGCGCACCAGAAAGACCTGGGCCACGGTGAGCCTGACGACTGTATCTCTGGCGAGCGCGCTGCTCTATCAGCTGCTCTACGAGTACATGGTCGGACTCGAGGCGACCCGGCTGGTCGTGCTTTGGATTCTGGCCGGGCGGGATGGCGCGGCCTCAACCCGGCGCCGCCTGCGAAGATCCTTCCTGCGTTGGCTGCCGTACGCCGGGGCGATCGCGATCAACCTCGGTTGGCGCACCTTCGTGTTCGAGAGCGAGCGGGGCACCACCAACCTGGGAAGCGTGGTTGGCAGCTACCTCGCCCAGCCCCTGCGGATGGGGGTCTCACAGGGGATCGAACTGCTAAAGGATCTCTTCGAGATCGTGATTGTTGGCTGGGTGCTCCCGGCGTATCAGCTCTCCAGGATCCCCGAGCTGCGGATCGTCGCCGGTGCCTTGCTCACAGCCTCGGCCGCGATCGGGCTCATCCTGCTCTACAACTTGTATGTTCGATCCAGAGCCGCCATCGATAGCGAAAGCCCGAACGGAACATCAAGCTCCGTGCGCGAGTTCATGGTCGTGGGTGCCGTCTCTCTCGTGTGCAGCCAGGTCCCTGTGATCCTCGCCTTGCGCGACGCCCACTGGTCCAGCGGATTCGATCGCTACACGCTCCAGGCCACCTTGGGCGCGGCGCTGCTCATCGTCGGGCTGCTCTGGGCCTACGTCAAGCCCCCCTTGCGCCGGTGGATTGTGTTAGGGCTGGTCGCGGTCTCGGTGGGCACACATTTCCTGAACGCCAGAGCTTGGGCGGAGTTCTGGGAGGCGCAGCGTCAACTCTGGTGGCAACTATCCTGGCGGGCGCCCCAACTCCAACCCGGAACGACGCTGCTCGTACAGATGCCGGGGGAGGGTTTCTACGAAGACTATGAGGTCTGGGGGCCGGCAAACCTAATCTACTATCCCGGGGTAACCCAAGTTCAAATCGGAGCCGAGGTCTTCACCGAAGGCACTGTCGAGAAAGTGATTGTCGGAGCCAGCGGGAGCCGCGGTATGCGCAAGATCATCGAATACCCCCGGGACTACGAGAAAGCTCTTGTCCTCTCCCGCCCGACCAGGCAGTCCTGCCTTCATGTTCTTGACGGCGGACGGCTTGAGCTCCCAACCTCAGCCGGCAGCCTTGCGCGTGTGGCGGGCAAGTTCTCCCATGTGGAACAGATCGACACCGCCGACGGACTGCCTCCGGCCTTGCCCCCGTTCTTCGGAGAGGAGCCGGCGCAGGAGTGGTGCTACTACTACCAGCGAGCGCTCCTCGCCCGCCAGCGAGGCGATTGGGAAGAAGCCTCTCGCCTGGCAGACCAGGCGACTGCGTTGGACCTGAAGCCCTTGGACCTTTCCGAATGGCTGCCTTTCATCGAAGCCTACGTCTACGCAGGCAGGCTGGCGGAGGCGGGCGAACTCGCATCGAGGCTGCGGTCCGCCGAATTCATTCGGCATAGCCTGTGTGACGAGATCAGCGGGAATCCCCCGGCTGGGTTTCCCGCCTCGCCGTACGAGGATGTCACTCGGCTTCTATGCGCGTTCCAGTGACATGCTAGCCCCCGGCTGCGCCATCGCCGTCCGGCGATGGTACAGGGGGCGGGTGAGCCGGAGCATGTGTTGTTGCCAAGATCACTCCAACGGGCACCCGCGCTATGACGAGGTCGCGATTCAAGGGGAATGGCATGCAGCCAGCCATCCAGGCTGCCCTGGCTGAGATCGAACGCCGCAATCTGATTGCGCGCATCTGGGCAAAGGACCACACGGTTTGGGGGCCCGAGCCGGATGAAATCACCAATCGGTTGGGCTGGCTGACGGTTCCGGTCTTCTCCCAACAGCGGGCGCCGGACCTTCTGGCGTTTGCTGCCCTGATCCGCAGCCGCGGCATCCGGGACATCGTCCTGCTGGGGATGGGCGGAAGCAGTCTGGCACCCGAGGTTCTGCGCCGCACCTTCCGACCCCGGGCAGGCTGGCCGCGCCTGCATGTGTTGGACTCCACCATGCCCGGATGCGTGGAACGCCTGTCGAGAGCAGTCCACCCCGAGCAGGCCCTGTACGTTGTCTCGAGCAAGTCGGGGGGGACGATCGAAGTCCTGTCGTTCTTCCGCTACTTCTTTCGACAGGCAGAGCAGGTCCTTGGCTCGGCCGCCGGCGACCACTTTGTGGCGATCACCGATCCGGGCACCGGCCTTGAGCGGCTTGCCGGCGAGCACGGGTTTCAGCACGTGTTCCTCAATCCCCCCGATATCGGCGGCCGCTTCTCGGCGCTTTCCCACTTTGGACTGGTGCCTGCGGCCTTGGCCGGCCTTGACCCACTGGCGCTGCTGGAGCCGGTCGAGGCGATGGCCATCGGCTGCTCGCCAGCCACACCGCTTGCCCAGAACCCCGGGGCCGGGCTGGGGGCAGCGCTCGCTGCAGGCTACCGTCAGGAACGTGACAAAGTCACGCTCTTGACCTCGCCGGCCATCGAGGCCTTCAGTCTGTGGGCCGAGCAGCTCCTGGCCGAGAGCACGGGCAAAGAAGGACACGGCCTGCTGCCTATCGCACAGGAACCGCCGGCCCCGGTCGCCTGTTACGGCAAGGATCGTCAGTTTGTCTACCTTCGCCTGCAGCAAGATCGAAATCGAACCACCGATCGCCACGCGGCTGCACTGGAGCAGGCAGGCCATCCCGTCGTGCGTCTTGAGCTGCGGGACCGGACTGCGCTGGGGGCGGAGTTCTACCGTTGGGAGTTCGCCACGGCCGTGGCCGGCGCCCTGATCGGGGTTCAGCCGTTTGACCAGCCCAATGTACAGGAGAGTAAGGACCTGACAGCGCGGGTTCTCAGTGAAAGCATCGCCTCAGGCCGACCACCGAAGCTCGAGGGACATGGGGACATCGGTTCTCTTCTGGTGCAGGCCCGACCGGGCGATTACGTCGCGCTCACGGCCTATGTGGTCGATACACCCCACATCGATCGGGCCCTGCAGGCGCTGCGCCTGGCCATCCTCGAACGGCACCGCCTGGCGACGACGTTGGGTTATGGTCCTCGCTACCTGCATTCGACTGGGCAGTTTCACAAAGGCGGCCCAGCCACCGGGCTTTTCGTCCAGCTCACCGCCGATACCGAGGCCGATGTGCCGGTCCCCGGTGAGGCCTATAGCTTCGCCACGCTTGCAGCAGCCCAGGCAGAGGGCGACTTTCGCGCCCTGGCGCAGCGCGGACGGCGGATCGTCCGCCTTGCCTTGGGGCGACACCCTGCCGATTCTCTCCGCGCTCTAGCCGGGTTCGTTCGCTCGGCATGACCGGGGGCGACTGCAATCACCCGCAGTCATCAAGGCCGGGGAAGCACCCGCGGTTGACATCCTTGCCTGCGCTCAACCCCGCAGAAACGGTCACGACGCTCCAGCCTCGCTCGGTTCAAGGCGGATCGTACAGCTCGCCCGCCTCGATATGGAGACTCTGGCGATTGAACGCGCCGGACGCGGCAGCCAGGCAGGCGTGACCCAGCGGCCGGACGACTGGCTCTGATCCTGTCTCCCAGGAGCACAGGATTCACCGACCGGACAGGGCGCGGATGGAAATCATCCCTCCCAAAGGGGAGGGAACCCCATTCACAGTGACTGGAGCTACGCTCCAGTGGCGCGGACTCGGAATCCGCTTGGCAGGCATACCGCGGGAAGCAGGTCTCTAGGAGGGTGATGAAGAATCCACGCCTCTTTAGAGAAACCGGCATATGCGGTTCCCTTCTCTGAGAAAGGCATGCTACATCGATCTGCTAGGGAACTTTCGTCGGCCGGCCTCTTCCCTCGCCCTTGCCTTCATCCTTCCCTTCGCTCTTCCCGCCGCCGCGCTGGCTTGTCGGTTCGGGATCCGGGGTGGCGGATGAAACGACGTCTGCCGGCGGGCCGTGCCGTTGCCCTCGCCGTTCGAGCAGCTTCTCCACCTTGTGCTTCCCCTGACTGGAGCGCTCGGCCGCCTGCATCAACCCCGCCTGCGCCGGCGCGCTGGCCTGCAGCCGAGCCAGCACCTCAGCCTGTTGTCCGAAGTGTCGCTGGATGGACGTCAGCGATCCCTCCCCGTCCTCAGCGGGAAGTTGCTCCGCCAGCGCCAGCAGATCATCGACCGCTTGGCCATAGCCCTCCAGTGCATCAACCAGGTCCCCATGTCGACCCCGGGCGAACAACTGCTCTGCCTCTTGCAGCCGCTCCTCGGTCATCGAGACGAGCAACCTGGCATCCCCGTCCTGAGTCCGGGAAAGCGTGAGCTGCACCTGTTCGATCGCGTGTTTAACAGGGTACAGGCTGTCGCCCGGCAGGCTGGCTTCAGCAGCGTAGGCGATGCCGCTGGCCGAGCCGAGCAGCGCCAACACCAGCAGCACCGAGATGAGGGCGAAAGCTGGCCGCAAGACCCGGCGACGACCGGCCGCAGGCGCAGACCGGCTCCGCACTTGCTGTCGCAAGCGGCGCTCGCACGCCGCCCGCCTCTGATCCGGCATCGGCTGCAGGCCAGCCGCAGCCCGCGTCTGGCCAACCACCAGCAGCAGCGGGGGAAGCCAGTCCGCATCCTCCGGGGGCGTTTGCAGCCAGTCCTCGACCGACTCACCTCCAGCCTGCAGACGGGAGAGGCGGCCATCCAGGATGTCCGCTCGGCGCTGATCGTCTCTATCCATGGCTTTCACCCACCTTGGCACGAAGCGCTTTCAGAGCCCGGTATAACAGGACCCGCACGGCGCCCTCCTTCCTGTCCAGCCAGGCCGCGACAATCGGCGTCGGGAGCTCGAGCAACACCCGCAGCCGGATGATCTCCTGGTAGTCTTCAGGAAGGCTGGCCAGGGCGGCCTGCACCGAAGCCCACCGCTCACGCCGAGCTACCTCCTCGACGATATCCTCATCGGACGCCGTTGATTCGACCGGCTCGTCCTGCTCGACCAGGCGCTTGTCTCTCCGGTACTCATCGACCAGCGTATTGCGCGCAATGCGATACAGGTAGGCCGAGAACGGCCAGCCGCGCTCACGGTAGCCAGGAAGGGACTGATAGGCCCGCAGGAAGACCGTGGACACCACGTCTTCGGCGTCCGCCGGCGGCGTGCCTCGAGAGCAGGCGTAGCGGTACATCGAGTCGGCATACCGGCGGTACAGCTCGGCAAAGGCGTCAACATCCCCTCGCTTGGCGCGGGTGACCAGGCTGGCATCTGCGCTGTGCACTGTCGTCTTCATGGAAACGGCCGTCCGGCCGCTATGTTACACCGGGCCGCTCTCCTCGGTCCCCCGGCAGCGGTGTAACGCCCGGGCCCTCTACTCGTTCTCTGGACATATGAAGCCACCCATCGCGGGTCGGGCAGCCTGGTCTTTGCCCCCCGGCCAGGAGGCGTGAGATGCTCAGCCTGAAGTCGATCTGGGTCGTCGCAGTTGTCGGAATGTTGTCCCTCCCCGGAGCGGCCTACGCCCAAACCTCTCCCGGGGTTGAGGTGGGCGTCGCCTGCGACCAGGCGACTTTCCGCCTGTCCTCTCTCGAGGGCAGCGGGCCCTTCGTCCTGACCTGGACCTTCGGCGACGGAGAGACCCTCAACGAGACCGTCCCTGGCGACATGCCCACGGTCACGGCTCACAACTATCCTACGGCTGGTGCTTACGAATGGGCGCTCGTGGTCAGGGACCCCACTCACCAGGCGGTCCTGGCGGAAGATGGAGGCAGCCTGCAGATCGGGCCGGCGGTCCATCTGGCCAGCGATCCCTTCCCGCCGCTGGTCAGTCTGCAGGACGGGCAGGCAACGATCACCTTCACCGCCCAGGTCGAAGGGGGCGAGCCTCCGTATCTGTTCGAATGGGACCTGGATGGCGATGGCGCAGCCGATGCCTCGGGTGATCCCACTTCGGACAGTGCTGCCTTCACCTACACCAGCGGCGCTAAGATCACCGCCCGCGTGCAGGTCACCGACGCTTGCGGGCTGACCACCTCAGACAGCCTGCCTGTCGTCACCATCGACCCGGCAGTCACCTGTCACCCGATGGCGCAGCGCATCGCCGACGCAGCCAGCCTGCTCTTCCCCGATCAGTCGACCATGCTCTACACCTGCGAGGACATCTATGCCTGGTTCGAAGGTGAACCCGGCGAACCCAATCTGGGCTTCGGCCGAATGTGGCACGCCATCCAGTTGGCCGAGGCTCTCTCGGGGCTGACGTGGGAGGAAATCCTGCAGTGGCACATCGATCAGACTGGGTGGGGGACATTGCTGCAGCTCAACCGCTATGCTGACGCTCTCGGTGAGAGCAGCACCGCCGACTGGGTGCGGCTGGTGTTAAGCGGTGAAGCGGACGCGAAGGATGTGCGCGATGCGCTTCGGACTGCGGTCACGCTGGGCGTGGACCCCGACGATGCGCTTACCCGCCTCGCTTCGGGTGCAACCGCTGGCGAGCTCAAGCAGCTGTACTCGACAGCGGAGGACTTACACGTTGTGGCGGCCGACCTGGACTCCCTGCTCGCCCTCGGCCTGAGCCTGGCGGACATCCGCCACGCCAACCGGCTGGCCGATCGCCTCGGCGGAGATTGGATCACCCTGGCTACAGAGCATGCCTCCGGCGCCAGCTGGGGCGAGATCCTCGACCCCTCTGGCAAGAATGCGAATAGCTCTGAGACGCCTGCGCAGGAGCGCGAACTGGAACGCAGGCAGGAACGGGAACAGGAACCGGACCCGTCGGGCAGCTCGCGAGAGACACAGGTCGAGCATCGGCTGCGCATCGCCGAGCGGCTGGCGGAGGAGTGCGACGTTTCGGCGGGAACCATCCTGTCTCTATTCGAGGGTGCCTGCCAGGGCGACTGGGGTTGCGTGCGGGCCCAGTTCCGTGAGCAGACGGGACGGGGCAAGGGAGGGAAGCCCAAGTAGGTTCGCGCCGATAAGAGAAGAACCCCCGGGGGTTGTCCCGAAAGCGGCCCGACGGATGAGAGTGTAACCACAAGTGGGGTGTGCGCATCACAAACCCCACTTGTGGCGTCTTCTTGCCGTCGCGGATGACTTGTGGGATAACCCCTTCGCCCATCTTCTCGGCGACCGGCGGCGGCCTCGGAGGCGCCGATTCCCGTCAGCCCATCGACTGCCCAGGATCGACGCAACTGGAATCGCGCAATAGC
>CAZBJQ010000129.1:0-7588 GCA_964492235.1 uncultured Anaerolineaceae bacterium
CTGGGACTTAAGTACTGGTGGAAGCGCATGGGGCGCTTCCTAGAATAATGCTGAGTCAGCTTCCGGAAAATGCTCTGGTTGAGGTGGTCCATGTATGCGGAGAACGAACTCCTCTTTCCGGCTCAGGCGATCCCCCACCTGCGGCAGGCGCGCGGGGAGGAGTGGCAAGATCTGGTGGATCAGGTCACGCAGCTGCCTGAAGACCATCCGGATAGCCTGGGGTTCGCCTTGATGATGGTCCGGCTGAATGGTTGCATGACTTGCGAGACGGACTCGTACCGGGCGATGCGCGGCTGCCTGTCCTGCGCCCGCCAGGTGCTCCATCGACACAAGGGGAACGACGCCTCACTGCTCCAGCGCTACCAGCGGGCGGTGGATGAGGTCACCGACTACCTAGATGAGATGGCGCTGCCACAAGTCGCCTCCAGGCCATCCCAGGCCCGCGCCGCCTGATGACCGACCCAGCCTGACCTGTGATGGCCGGGGGGTGCCTGAGGGCACCCCCGGCCTGTTCTACGGCGTCTTCGCGACCCCCCAGCGTGATACACTAGCCGCCGCACGCCCGGCGGGGGGAGGCGGGCGGACGTCGTCACTGCGCCATCGGAGCCACCAGACTATGCTGACGACCCCCGAGAAGCTGCTCTTCCTGCTGCTCGTCGCGGTGACATCTGGCCTGACGGCTGTCGGCGTGCGACGAATTGTCCTTGTCATTGGGCGTGGCCGGGGACACCCCGATTGGGAGGCGGCCGTCCGCCGCCTGCCCGACGTCGTAGCCAAGTCGGTCACCTTCTCGCCCGTGTTTCGCACCCGCCCGTGGACATCGTTGCTGCATGGCCTGGTGGGTTGGGGTTTCATCTACTTCCTGCTGGTCAACCTGGCGGACGTCCTGCATGGATTCCTCCCTGGCTTCGTCTTTCTCGGGGACAGCCTGACCGCAGGCCTCTTCCGCCTGGGCGGTGATGTCCTGACGGTCGCCATCCTGGTCGGGATGGTCGCCCTGCTCACCCGACGGTTTGTCCTGGGCTCACCCTCCCTGCGCACGCGCGACACCACCTTGCTGCATCCCAAGGCGCGTCGAGGCATCCGAAGGGACTCGGCGATCGTCGGTGGATTCATTCTGATCCACGTCGGGGCTCGCTTCATCGGCGAGTCGCTGCAGGTGGCGGCTTCGGGATCAGGTGATCCCTGGATGCCCTTCGCCTCCGCCCTGGCCACCGGCTGGCAGGGGGCCTCGCTGCCCTGGCTGGTGGCGGGGGAGCATGTCGCCTGGTGGCTGTCGCTGGGTACGATCTTGCTCTTCCTGCCCTACTTCCCGCAGTCCAAACATATCCACTTGTTCTTCGCCCCGATCAACTTCCTGCTGAAACCGCAGCGGCGCTCGATGGGCGAGCTCGATCGGCTCAACTTCGAAGACGAGAGCATCGAGCAATTCGGGGTGGGGCGGCTGGAGGACCTGTCGTGGACCGGGCTGGTGGACGCCTATGCCTGCATCATGTGCAACCGCTGTCAGGACGCCTGCCCGGCCTACGCCACAGGCAAGATCTTGTCACCGGCTGCGCTGGAGATCAACAAGCGCTACTTCCTCAATCAGGAGGGCGGCCGGATGGCGTGCGGCGATCCGAGCAGCCAGGCCCTGCTCGAGTTCGCCATCCCGGCGGAAGCGGTCTGGGCCTGCACCGCCTGCGGCGCCTGCGTGGACATCTGTCCGGTCGGCAACGAGCCGATGCGCGACATTCTTGAGATTCGCCAGCACCTGGTGCTGATGCAGAACCAGTTTCCCGAACAGCTTCAGACAGCGTTCCGCGGCATGGAGCGAACGGCCAACCCGTGGAACATCGGCGCCGAACAGCGTCTGGCCTGGGCGGATGGCTTGCCTGTCCCGACCATCGTTGACAAGCCGCAGCCGGAGATCCTGTGGTGGGTGGGCTGCGCCCCGGCGGTCGATCCTCGGGCCCAGAAGACGGCCAGGGCGTTCGCCCGCCTGCTGCTGGCAGCGCGCGTCGACTTCGCCGTTCTTGGCACCGAAGAACGCTGCACTGGCGACTCGGCGCGCCGGGCCGGCAACGAGTTTCTTTTCGCCGAGATGGCCAACGGCAATGTGGAGATGCTCAACCGACTGTCGCCAAGGCGAATCGTCACAACCTGTCCGCACTGCCTGCACACGCTCAAGAATGAATACCCGGCCTTTGGCGGGAACTACACCGTCCTTCACCACACCCAGCTGCTTGATGAGCTGCTGTGGGAAGGCCGGCTGCACCTGGCCAAGGTCGATGACGAGACGTTCACCTTCCATGATCCGTGCTATCTGGGGCGCCACAACCATCTGTTCGAGGCGCCGCGCCATGTGCTCGCCCAGGCTGGTGGCGGCATGATCGAGATGCCGCGCCATGGCGCCCAGTCGTTCTGCTGCGGCGCCGGCGGCGCGCAGATGTGGAAGGAGGAGGAACCCGGCGTGCGGCGTGTGAGCCAGGAGCGGATTGCCGAGGCCGCCGCCACCGGCGCCCCAACCCTGGCCGTCGGCTGCCCCTTCTGCATGATCATGCTCACGGATGCAGCCAAGCAGTTGCCCCAGCCACCCCGGGTGCGCGATGTGGCGGAGATCCTGTTGGACCTCTTGCCTTGATGACAGCGGCGCCTCACAGAACCAGTTCGCGAGCGTTGCGCGGATGAAGGCGCAAGCAGGGGCTCAGCGTGCGCGCCACCGCCATGCCGGGCAGTCCTGAAGCGGAAGATGTCCCCGCAGGCTAGGTCCCCACGGTCCCCAGAGCGTGTTCCAGCCAGCGCGGCGAGCCGCGGCACGCTAGCCCTCGTCGGCAGCGGGGAGTTCCTCGAGCCCATGCGCCCGGTCGACGGGCTGTTGCTCGATCGTGCCGGCGGCTTGCGGGTTGCGATTCTGCCGATGGCCTGCGCGCCGGATGGGGAGGGAGTCCCTGAGCGCTGGGGAAGCATGGGCGAGACGCACTTCGAGGCACTGGGTGCACAGGCCGAGGCCGTCCTGGCACTCACCCGGGAGGGCTGTGAGCGGCCGGCTCACGTCGATGCTGTGCGGCGGGCCAACTTGATGTATTTCTCCGGAGGGAAACCGGATTACCTGTATCACACGCTGTTGGGCACAGCTTTGTGGCAGGCTGCGCTCGAGGTGCTGTCAGAAGGTGGCGTGTTGGCCGGTTGCTCGGCGGGGGCGATGATTCTCGGCGGACATATGCCAGACGTCAACGCATTCCCTCAGATCATCCGGTGGGTGCCGGCCTTCGGGCTCATTCCCAACGCGGCCGTCATTCCGCACTTCGACGAGATCTCGGGCCCTCTGGTTTCGCTTGCCAGCCGGTTTCGCCCGAAGGGCTCGACCCTCATCGGCGTGGAGGGCAACACGGCACTGATCGGCGCTGCTGGCGACTGGGAGGTGGTTGGCAGTGGATCGGTGGTCATCCGTGGAGGAAGACACGCAGCCAGGTTCACGACGGGGGCGTCGGTCCCATTGGGGTAGAGGCATTCAAGGATCGGAGCCGTCGCTCGGGCCCCGCCAGTTGCCGGCCTTTGCACCTGAGGTGGGGTGGCATCTCCGCACAGCCGGGCCGCGGCCCTGCTGATCGTTCCCTTAGGGCGCCGAAAGACCCACCGGATGAACTCGGCGGCCGCCAGGATGAATCGGCGTTGTTCCGGGGAGAGGGAGGAGAACTCGCTCTTGTGGATGCGAGTTTCCCCGGTCTCAACGATCAACCCAGACCCTCATGGCTGAGCAATGCCGCGTGCCTGGTGCCGCTCAGGACATTGTAGATCCGGCCTGCCTGAATGGCGATCTGCCCAAACTCTTGGGCCGCCGCGCCGTTCCCGATGACTAGGAGCACCACCCCAGCCAGATCAGCACGGGATGGCGGAGGTCAGGGATGCTGCGGGACGTCAGGCGCCACCGATCCGGGCAACCACCTGCATCGACGCCGTGCCGTCTGGCGGAATTGGGATGATCGTCCCGGGGAGGGAACGGCCGTCAACCTCGAGTTGCACCCCTTGTCCCGGGCCGGTGCGTTCGACATGGATCGCATACCGCACGCCGCGGAAACGGCGGACGGCGTCGAAGCCGCCCCATGTGGAGGGCAACACAGGGGAGACCTCCAGTCCATCAAGCGTGGGGCGAATGCCCAGGATCCACTGCGTGATGGCGACGTAGTTCCAGGCGGAGGCGCCGGTGAGCCACGAGTTCTTGGCCTCTCCAGGCGTGTGCGCGTCGCGCCCGGCGATCATCTGGGCGTAGACATAGGGCTCGCAGCGGTGGACCTCGCTTTGGGCTTCACGCACCGATGGGTTGATTCGATGGTAGTAGTCCAGGGCGGCATCCCCACGTCCGATGCGCGCCTCAGCAATCATGATCCACGGGTTGGTGTGGCAGAACACCCCGGCGTTCTCCTTGTAGCCCGGTGGGTAGGACGAGATCTCGCCGAGGTGTAGGTAGTAACGGCTGTAGGCGGGCTGGAGCAGGACGATCCCATGCGGGGTCGCCAGACGGGCTGCGACCGAGTCCAAAGCCTGGAGGGCACGGCCATCGTCGATCCCAAGCCCAGCCATGATGCAGATCCCCTGAGGCTCGATGAAGAGCTGGCCCTCGGAGCACAACTCAGAGCCCACCGCCTCCCCCGAGTCATCGTAGGCGCGCCGGAACCACGCTCCGTCCCAGCCGGATGCCCACACCGTCTGCTCCATCGCCAGGACAGCCCGCTCGAGCCATTCGACGTCCTGCACAAAGTCCCGATGTTGAGCCAGACCGGCGAGCTCGCGGGCGGCGAGGATGAAGAGCCCGGCGATCATCACACTCTCGGCGACCCGCCCCTCCCGGTTGGTCGTGGTCTGGAAGGACTGCCCCGGCGATTCGGAGAAACAGTTGAGGTTGAGGCAGTCGTTCCAATCGGCGCGGCCGATCAGGGGCAGGCCGTGAGGGCCAAGCCGATCGAGGGTGTATTGGACGGCGCGCCGGAGGTGATCATACAGGGGAGCCTCCGTGCCAACTTGGTTCTCGTACGGCGCCGTCGCCTCCAGGATCCCCATGTCACCGGTCTCCTTGATGTAGCCGGCCACGGCCAGCACCAGCCATAGGGGGTCGTCGTTGAATCCGCTGCCGATCTCGTCGTTGCCGCGGCGAGTCAGCGGCTGATACTGGTGATAGGCTCCGCCGCTCGTGAGCTGGGTCGCGGCCAAGTCGAGCAACCGCTGGCGCGCCCGCTCGGGGATCAGGTGGACACAACCGAGCAGGTCCTGATTGGCGTCGCGGAAGCCTATGCCACGGCCGATGCCGCTCTCGAAGTATGAGGCCGAGCGTGAGGCCTGGAAGGCGATCAACATCTGGTAGGCGTTCCAGATATTGACCATCCGGTCGGTGTGGATGTCGGGGCTGGCCACCTGGAATCGGTCGAGCAACTCGGACCAGTGTCGGCGCACGGCCTGGAAAGCGTCCTCCACCGCGGCGGGCTGGCGAAAGCGCTCCAGGAGCGGGCGGACGGTGCGCTTGTTGAGGATCTGGGATTCGGGTGGGTCGAACTTGTCGTCCCGCGCGTTCTCGCCATAGCCAAGCAGGAAGACGATCGCGTGCTGCGCCCCGGGGTCGAGCTCAAGCTTGACCTGCTGGGCGCCGATCGGTTGCCAACCGTGGGCGATCGAATTCGACAGCCTCCCTGCCTGAACGCCGACCGGGTTGTCCCAGCCTCGATAGGGGCCGAGAAACGCCTCGCGTTGCGTGTCGAAGCCGGCCAGCGGTTCCGAGCAGGCGAAGTAGGCGAAGTGATCGCGCCGTTCTCGGTATTCCGTCTTGTGGTAGATCACATCATCGACGACCTCGATCTCGCCGATGGAAAGATTGCGCTGGAAGTTCGTCAGGTCATCCAGGGCGTCCCAGAGGCAGAACTCGACCGCGGCGAAGACCGACAGGCGCGCCAAGTCCGGACGGTGATTGGTGAGGCTGAGTTCGCAGATCTCGAGCGAGGCGCCCAAGGGGACCAGGTAGCGGACTCGGGCTTCGATCCCCCCAAGGCTGGAGCGGATGATCGTGTAGCCGAGACCGTGGCGGCATTCGTACATGTCGAGGGGGCGCCGAATGGGGCGGCCCGTTGGCGACCAGGCAGTTGACCCTTCGACGGTGTCGTCGCGCACGTAGAGCACCCGACCTCCATCATCCACCGGGGTGTCGTAGTGGCGAAAGCGGATCAGTCGGCGCAGCCGGGCATCCTTGTAGAAGGAGTATCCGCCGCCGGTGTTGGAGACGAGCGCCAGATAATCCTCCGACCCGAGGTAGTTGATCCAAGGCAACGGCGTGTCGGGCCGCTCGATCACATACTCGCGTTGTGCGTCATCAAAGTGGCCGTATCGCATGGGCCTCTCCGATCCAGTTCGGCGTCAATTTGAGGAACTCACGGCGAATTATACCGACCATATTCACTGGATGACGTCCAGGACGACCGACTGGGTGGGCTACTCGATTCGCGGGACGGCGCCTGGGTCGATCGGTGTTACCCAGGGGCTAGGAGCACCTCGACCGAATGCCGCTCACCGGGCAGATCGGCGGCGAGGAGGTTGGTGGGGAGAAGCTTCGCGTCGAGGCGCATCTGTGCAACACCCCGGCCGACTGGGTCGGGGTGGTCGACGACGATGGCGAATCGGCGGCCGCGGAGGACCCTCTTGGCCGAGCAGCCTCCCCAGGCTGGCGACAGTAACAGATCGATTCGCAGCCCTCAGAATTCGGACACCTCCCAGAGTCAAGTGGCGGCGGTGGAGCCGGCGTCCTACGGCCGGCCAAGGCGGGCGAGGAGGCGGACCTCCGCCGTGCCCGGCCTAGGGAATGACACGACCGTACCATGGATGGGGCGTCCATCGACCTCGAGCGCGACCTCGTTCAAGCCTGGAGGTTGTCGCTGCGAGCAGTCCACCGGCATTGACTCTTCAAGCGCGAATATGCTAGACTGAAAGTGCTTTCACCCATTCTTTCATGAGTCAGGCGATGGCCCCAAAGAAGCCCACGATCTACGATGTCGCCAAGATGTCCGGTGTCAGCATCTCAACGATCTCCCGCGTGCTCAACTCCCCCGACAAGGTCAAGGCCAAAACACGCGAACGCGTGATGTGGACCATCGACCAGTTGGGCTTTGTCCCCAGGGCGGAAGCTCGGGCACGCGCAATGCGCAGCACGAACCGCATCGGGGTGCTTACCCCGTTCTTTACCGCGCCCTCATTTGTTCAGAGGCTGCGCGGTGTGGCCGGCGCGCTGTCGCGTGCGAATTACGAACTTGTGATCTATACCGTCGACTCGGTGGAGCATTTGCAAGCGTATATCGCGTCCATCCCCATCATGCAGAACCTGGATGGATTGATCATCATGTCGCTGGCCATCGACGAAAAAGACGCCCACCGCCTCCACGACAATGGCATCGAGACCGTGCTCATCGAATCCTGGCACGCCCAACTGAATTGCATTTGCATCGACGATCTGCGCGGCGGGATGCTTGCGGCGAAACACCTAATCGACAGAGGACACACGCGAATCGGTTTCCTCGGCGATATCGAGCCGCCGGAACGGTATGCCATCCATCCGGTCAAATCCCGGCTG
>CAZBJQ010000130.1:0-7491 GCA_964492235.1 uncultured Anaerolineaceae bacterium
CCAGCCTGGCCAGCACCTCGCGCAGGGCGCCGGCGCCGCTGACGCCGGAGAACACGGCGCGGATGTCGGCCTCGTTGTCGAGCAGGCAGGTGACGCGGGTGCCGATCTGGCTCATCACCTCGTCATCGATCCCGCTCGGCCGCTGATCGACGACCAGCAGTGTGACGTTGTACTTGCGTAGCTCGCGGGCGATGGCACCGAAGATCGTGTGGCCCGCGATCTGGGGATCGAGGAACTTGTGGGCCTCCTCGATCACGATCACCAGCGGGCGCGGTTCGTCGGCCCGCTTTCCGGCCGCCTCGTTCTTCTGCCGCACATAGCGCTGGTGGATGCGGCGGGTCAGGTAGTTGGCCACCAGGATGTAGGCGGCCAGTGTGTTGCCGTAGGTGCCGAATTCCAACACGACGCTGGTGCCCATGCGCAGACGCTGGAAGATGTCCTCGACGATGTCCTCCGCCGTGCCGGGGACAAGGAAGCCCATGCGCCGGAAGAACTCGAATTTGCGTTGGATGGCTCCCAGCGTCGAAGAAGCCAACCGCTCCTCCTCGACCAGTGAGCGCAGATCCTCATCGCTACCCTCGTCGTCCAGCAGGCGTCCGATCCAGTTCGATCCCAGGCGGCGGCGCAAGAAGTGCAGTGACCCGGTCTGGACCTCGGTCAGCCCCAGCAGTCCGGACAACATCTCGACGTCTTCGGGCTCGATCTGTTCGTAGCCGATGCGCAGCACGCGGTCGACCTTACTGTTGCGGGCGCGCGAAGTGGCCTCATCCAGCGTGACCACGCTCACCCGGCCGTCGGGGAAGAGCTGCCGCAGCCCCTTGAACTCCCGCCCGGCCTCATCTTTGACGGCGTAGCCGTAGTCGTTGTGCATATCGAAGATCAACGCCGCGGCCTGCCCGGACTTGACGATGCCGGCAAGCAGGATGCGGGTGATAAACGACTTGCCGGTACCGCTCTTGCCGAACACGCCTGAGGAGCGCTCGACGAACCGCGCCAAGTCCAGGTTGACATGGACAGTCTCCATGTCGAGCGGTGTGCCCAGGAACAGGTGCTTCTCATCCTCGGCGCCGAAGACGCGTTCGACGTCCTCGGCGGTGGCTTCGTAAACCAGCGAGAAATGCGAGGGGATGGTCTTGATCGGCCGCGGTTGGTCGTCGTCGGGGTCGAGCATCAGCATCGGACTGACGTGCAGCGTGCCGTAGGCAACCGCCCGGCTGTAGACCTCTGTGGCGAAGGTGTCGGCTGCCTGGGGTGGCTGGTGGGGCAGGGCGGGGTTGGTTGAGGCCAGGGCGATGTCGGTCACCAGGCCGAAGAAGCGCCGGCCGCTCTTCCCCTGTACGACGACGTAGCGTCCGACCGCCAATCGTTCGATCGACAGGCGCGGCTCGAGCCGGACCTGCAACCCGTCGGACAGGGATCCGCCGACGACCAGGCCCAGCGGTGTCTCGCTTGGCCGCGAGCCGAAGAAGGTGTCGAGTTGCATTGGCTCGCTCATGATGGGTCCTCACGCACTCCGGCGGGCTCAGGCTTGGCGTCGTGTTGTGGCCGGATCATTGCCCGCCTCCTGCCTGAAGATCGCGCAAGATACGCTCCAGGCGACCCAGATCCTGCCCGAGCAGTCGCGCGCATTCCTGCCCGGCCAGCAGCAAGAATGCCCGACGTTCCTGCGCCGGTCGCGCGGCCGCCGCCTGGCGCAGCGCAGCCGCCACGACCTGATCGGCTGGCACCTCCTCCGTCGAGAGCGCCAGCGGCAGGAAGTCGAGTCGCTCGGTGAAGCTCCGGACATCGGCCGGGTCCATGACGTAGATTTCCGAAAGCGTGATCGGGGGCTGTGGCGGCAGAGCATGGACGCAGACGCCATCCCGCCGATATCCGATGGTCAGCGCCCGCACCTCAATCGGAATCGGCCGGTTGAACTGGCTGTCGGCCTTCTGCTCGGGCAGAGGTGAATCGGCCGCAGCCAGCTGACGGGCAAGTTCATCATCCTCGATGCTGATGTCATAGATCAGGCCGATGACCGACGTCTCCCCGCCCTGGGCCGGCGCTTCACACCAACCGCCGAAGACGGGCAGATCCGGCTGTCGCAGCCGGATGCCTCCGACGAAACCCCGAATGCTGCAGCGAGTCACCCGGCCGATCACCACCCGCTTGTCCATCATGCTTGCCCTGCTCCTTACAGCCGGTGTCGCCGCCGCTGCGCGGTCCAGCGCTTAGTCGTCGACTTCTGGGATGTCCTGGGCGAGATGCCCTCTCGCAGCAGCGCACCGGCGATGAGTGACTCCAGGGCCTGGCGGTCCTCCTGGGTGACCACCGCCAGCTCATGGGCGCGGACCAGGACGTACGGGATGCCCGTCACTTGACACTCCTGCAGCAGGCCGCTGTGGATCCATCCCAGGCGCCTCGGATCCGCCGCCACCCAGGCGGGGATCTCCACTCGGGCGATCTGATCTTCGTAACCGGTGTTCAGGTAGAAGAAGAAGACCCCGTGGCCGCGCCGCTCGAAGTCGGTGTTGAGCGGTGACACTACGGAGAACAGCGCACTGCGGTGACCTGCCGGGAGCAGGCCGTGCATCAGATCGCTGTCCACCAGGCCGGGGAAGCGACGCAGCTTGGCAGCCTCGGCACTCACCACGCCCTCCGCAAGCAGGCATAGCTCGACCAGGCGCAGCAAGTTGGTTCCTCCCGGCCGGTCAATGAAGCCGGCCAGGGCTGCATCCGCCTTCTGCAGCCGACCGAGCTCGTCGAAGTAGCGCCTTAGCAACTCGTCGATCTCACGCCTTCGCAGGCCCATTTCTTGCAGAGCGATCCACAGCAGCAATCCGTTGTCGAGCAGAGTGACCGTCGGTTCAGGGCGGTTCTGTTCGGCCAACTCGGCCAACTCGGCCATCTCGGCCAGGTCGCGCATGCCGTTCACCAAGCCGGAGTCGATTGATTCGCCCTGTTGCGTGGTCAGATCCACTTGGCGGTAGAACAGCGCCGGGCGGCTGGAGGCGGACGGAGGCCCGCCGCTGCCGTGCGTTAGCCGCAGGCTGCCCACGTTGACCAGGAAGTATTGCGCGGCAGCGTGCCGATCCGGATAGACCTGAGAGCCGTCCGCGCCGATTGCGTGCCAGCGCTGCGGCAAGGAAGGTGGTGCGTGGCTCAGATCCCACCGCTCGCTAGTAGGCGAGGCGCCTCGCCAACGGTCACCTGCCTGCTGGATTCGTTCGAGCACTCGTTCGCGGTCCAGGCCGGCAGATTGGCGCAGCGCATGCTGTGCCTGAGGAAGCAAGGCAGCGCGCTCGGCCTGCCGCTTTGCCGTCTCACCGCCGAGCTGATCTACCTGAGGCAGGAGTTTCGCCAGATCGAGACTCACGCTGCAGCCCTCGAACACTCGTGCTGGATTATAGCGCGCGCCGCTGACGGCTCGCCCGATGCGGCGAAATCTGGCCGTCGGCCGACGTGCGGAAGTGCTGGCGGCGTCGGTCCGATCTTGGCCAGAGGTACGGCGAGTGGCCCACCCAAGATCGTTATGCTATACTGCGCGCGATGGACCCTCATCCGCCCCTAATGCCCACCTGGTTGCGGTGGTTGCAGCAGACGGGCTGGGGGACGACAGCCGCGGCCTTCCTCGACGCGGTTTCTCCCCTTGCGCCCGTCGGCGCTCAGGTGCTCTATCTCATCCAGCCGATCACCGGGGGCAACTTCTCCCTGGCGCGAACCGCCGAAATCCTCGAAGACCCGGCTGCGTTGGCGCGCACCATTGAGGCCTTGGAGCAAGGAGTCCCGAACCGATGACGATCCTCGGCGGTCTGGGCCTGTTTGTCTTGCTGGTCTTCTGCTTCCTGATGATCGCGCTGGCGATGGTTGAACGTCGCTGGCCCGCCCGCTTCCGGCCGATTCCGCCCTTCGATGCCCTGGGCATGGCCACCGAACGCGCCGTCGAGGCCGGTGAACGGGTGCACTTCTCCCTGGGGACAGGCGCGTTGTTAAGCAGCGAGGCGGGGCCCGCCTTCGCCGGGCTGTCAATGCTTGGCCGGGTGGCCGAAGCGGCCACGATGAGTGATCGTCCACCGGTAGTGACCGCCGCCGATGGTGCGTTGGTCATCCTGGCGCAGGACAGCATCCGCTCTGCATATCGGCGAGCGCGGGCCGCCGATCGCTATCATGCCAGCTCAGGCAGATTGGTGGGCGCCACGCCCTTCTCGTATGCAGCCGGCATCCCCTCCGTTCTCAATGATGAAGACGCGTCAGTTCACCTCATGCTCGGTTCCTTCGGTGCCGAAGGCGCGCTGCTGGCCGATGCCGGTCAGCGCAAGCAGGCCTTCACGCTGGCTGGGACCCAAGACATTCAGTCGCAGGCGCTGCTCTTCGCCGCGGCGGAGAACCCCCTGGTCGGTGAGGACGCCTTCGCCGGCGGAGCCTACCTGAATGCCGGGTTGATGCATCGAGGCAGTCTGCGCACCCAGGACTTGGTGCGCGTTCTGATCATCGCCGGTGTCCTGGCGGGAACACTGCTCAAGACCTTTGGGGTGATCCCTTGAGACAGGCCTCGACCATCCTGCTGGCGGTTGTCGCAGGCGCGGCGGGTGCGATCGTCCTTGCCTCGTACTTCTTAAGCCTCCCTTACTTGGACGAAATCAGCCAATGGCTGAAGCACGTCGCAGTGCTGCTGGGGGCGGCGGCCATGTTGATCGGCTTACTCAACCTGGCCGGGATCCATTTGGGCAAGATCGGGGGGCAGGAGAAGGGCTGGCCGTACAGCGCATTGGCGGTCGTCATGCTGGCCGTCACTTTCGTCTTGGGCATGTTGTTCGGCGTCGACAACCGAGCCGTGCTCTCGCTCTTTCAGTACGTGCAGGTGCCGGCGGAGAGCACGCTGTTCGCCCTGCTGGCAGTGAGCCTGACCGCCGCCGGCTACCGACTGATGGCCCGGCGCGCCAACGCCTTCAACATCATCTTTGTGATCACCGCCGTGCTTTTCCTGTTGGGTACAGTCCCCTGGCTGATCCTCCCAGGGCTCTCGGCACCTTTCGGCATTCTGCGCACCTGGCTGACTGAGGTCTGGGCGGTGGGCGGCGCCAGAGGCCTGTTGCTCGGTGTGGCCTTGGGCACCATCACCGCCGGATTGCGAGTGATGTTGGCCGCCGATCGGCCGTACGGAGACTAGGGTTGGCCGACCTGCGCTGCCCCAACTGCGGACATCTCAATCCACCGGAGACACTCTCCTGTGTGGAGTGCGGTGTCGGATTGGGGACAGGCGAGGCGCAACCGGGGATTCTGCCGGACTGGCTGGCGAGCATTCGCCAAGAGTCGGCAGGGGAACCGCCGGAGGTGCCCGCAGGTGAGGGCTCGACCGACTGGCTCTCGCAGCTGCGCGAAGCCGACGTTGCCTGGCAAAAAGGTCCGCCCGCCGGCGATCAGCCAACCTGGCTGCGGGCGGAAGTCCCGGCTAACGAACCGTCAGTCTCTCCTCGGCCGGCTTCGTCCGCGCAGGCGGAGGGATCTGGTGCCCCTGCCGGGGCGGGCGGGCCCGACGAAGTGCCCGATTGGCTTGCCCGGATTCGAGAGCGACAGGCAGAGGATGGCCAGGCGCCGGGCGGCTTCGAGCGGCCGCCCGGGATGCCCCCCGAGCGGGGGCAGGCCGCGGGGCGCGAAGAAGAACCCGATTCCCGACCGTTACCTCCCTTGCAGTTGCCTGAAAGCGATGAAGTGGACAGCGGCGTCTTCTATCCGACGGGAGGCCCAAAAGCCGGGCGGCCCGCACCGAGCCTGCGTGATGTCCCCTCGGGGCCGGATGTGGAGCGCGCCGGCGCCCCCGGGCGTCCCGCCGGAGCGGCGAGCGAGGCCCCCAGCCCAGGCTGGCTCGGCCAATTGGAGGAGAGCCCGCCGGGACGGCCGCCGAGCGCCGGGGGCCTGCCGCATGTACCGGCGCTGATGAGCGGTGAGGCGCTCACCGGCCCGCAGCTTCCCGGAGAGGACTTCGCTCCGGATGCCTTCTCCCTGCCGGAGTGGCTCGGCCAGCTGGGGTCGGAGTCAGCGGGGGTCGAGGCGGCGGCCGAAGGCAGACCGGATTTGGCGCCAGCGACGCTGCCGGCCTGGTTGGAAGCGATGCGTCCGGTGGATCCGTTCCGCTCCGCGGTCGAGATCGGCCCGGAGGAGGAACAGATCGTGGAGGCGGCCGGTCCGCTGGCGGGTCTGCGCGGTGTGTTGCTGGCGGAGCCCGTCGTGGCTATCCCGCGCATGGCGAGCGCCGGCCCGGCGATGCTCGAGATCACCGAGCGCCAGTACGCCCAGGCGGAGCTCATGCACCGGCTGGTCGAGGAAGAGCAGCGCGAGGCCTCCCCGGCAGCGCCGCGCCGGCGGCGAATTCCGATCGTGCGCTGGCTGGTTGCCATCGTCCTGTTGGCGGCGGCGGCGCTGCCGACCGTTGCTGGCTTCCCCACCTTCCCTCTCCCGAGCACCAAGCCGCTCGAGCTCGATCCCCTGGTGAACCTGGTCGCGGCGGCCCCGGCCAACCGGCCGGCCCTTGTGGTGTTCGACTTCGAACCTGGCAATGCCGGCGAGATGCAGGCCGTAGCAGAACCGATGCTGGATCAGATGATGCAGCAAGGGATCAGCATAGCCACGCTGTCGACGCGTACGGCCGGCTCGATGATGGCGGACCAGATGCTTCGCACCATCGGCGCCAACTACGCCTACACCAACGGCCAAGGATATGTCAACCTCGGCTATCTCGCCGGCGGATCCACCGGCATCCAACTCTTCGCACAGAATCCACAGGGCGTGCCGATCAGTGGGTTCTCGCTCCCCTCTGCGCCGGACGGCACGCAGCTGTCGTCCCCCTGGCAGGTCCCGATGGTGGCCGGCGTGGATGAGCTTGCCGACTTCGGAATCGTGGCCGTGATCAGCGCCAGTGGCGAAACGGCGCGCAGCTGGATCGAGCAAACCTCTTCTTGGCTGGGTGCGACGCCGTTGGTGATGGTGATCACGACCGGCGCCGATCCGATCGTGCGCCCGTATTATGAAGCGCAGAACCCACAGGTCGACGGCATGCTCTCAGGCCTGCCAACGGCATTGGTGTACTCCATGCACGTCGGCCGACCCGGGGCCGCCTTCTCGCTGTGGAACGCCTACGGTTTGATGCTATGGGCGGCGATTGTGATCCTGGCGTTGGGAAGCATCCCGGGCTTCGTCGCCTGGCTCGAGAAAAGGCGCAAGACGCGAGAAGAGCGGCGATGACCGACATGGCGGTCATGCTGGACAGCCTGATCGGACCCCTTGTGGCCGCGCTGCTCACGCTGATGGTCCTCAGCTATCTGATCGGTGACAACCCGTTCTTCCGTATCGCGGCCTACCTGTTTGTCGGCGTCGCCGCCGGATACGCCGGGGCGATCGTTGTGCGCGGCGTGCTCTGGCCAAGCCTGATCGATCCTATCCAGCGAGCCGGCGTCGGCGGTTTGTCGGATCCAGACCTGATCGCTGGCGTGCTGCTGCCGGGCGTACTGGTCG
>CAZBJQ010000131.1:0-7487 GCA_964492235.1 uncultured Anaerolineaceae bacterium
CGCTCGGTTTTGGCGCGCGTATCCAAATCCCACTCCCAGATGTCGCCTGATTCGGATCCTGCCAGGAGCGTCATGCCATCGGGGGAGCCGGCAAGCGACCAGAGTGACTGGCCCTCTGCCTCAAGCAGAGCGATCAGGTTTCCGTCGACGGCATCCAGCATGTAGACAGCATCTCCCCCATCGACGATGTAGAAGGTCCCTCCATCCGGGGAGAACTGGGTGCTGAGTGCCCCGCCCAGAGGAATGCTCCATGACTCGGTGAGTCCTGGGTACTTGTAGGCATAGACGCCGACTGATGTGGCGACGAGAAGCGTTACTCCGTTGGGTGAGATCTTGATCGCGGCAGGCACTCCCTTTCCCACTCGAGCCAGAGCCCCCTCTGGCGCAGGCGCGCGGAAGGAGCCAACTGCCAGCATGGAATCAGATGCCAACGGAGTCATGGTGGTTTGAGCGGTCCTCGTGACATCTGCTGTCGGGCCGGGGGGGCGCGCCTCGGTGTACCGCGGAGGGACCGCGCTTTGCTCCGTCCCTTGGGAGGAGGTCGGCAATGGCGGCCGAAGGCCACCCAGGCCGCAACCTGCGAGGATTGGGAGCGCAATAACCGAGACAAGGAGAACCGTGCCCGCGCGAGAGAGAGGTACTTGGCTCGAAGCCACTGGACTCACCCCCCCTTTCTACAGCTGTCGCACGAAGAGGTCGACTAGCTCCGGGAGTTGAGGGCGTACTTTGCACCCGTCGAGGTGCGTGTCCCACCAACCGCTGCTCGGAGTAGGGCTTGAACAGTCCATAGGGTCATCGGATGCGCCAAGCCCAAGTGCGCCCTCGCCAACAAGGATGTCGATGCCCCTTGAAGCCAGGATCGCCGGCTGCGATACGGAGGATGCTCGCCTGGTGGATTCTCTGAAAGGTGGCACCGAATGAGGCAGCCGATGGTTCACTTCGATGGCATAGGGTGAGGGTCGCTAGAGTGTCAGCCATCGTCAGCTGAGGCGAGAGCCTGGCGCCGACCCTCTGGTCAATCGACCCCTAACCATGCGCCCCACCAACTGTAGACCCGCTTCCGCTTGTCCTGGAGAGATCGATCCGGGACTTGTAGCTCCATAAGGTCGACTTGGTGGAGCCAACGATAGACCACGTCGACGAAGGCGGCAATTGCCTCCGGATAGGGTCGTTCGAAGAGCTTGTTGGCCCATCTCCTGGATTCCATCACGCACTCTTGTCGAGAGAACCTTTCTGTGGGCAAGATAGCCTGGGCCTGCGGCGGCGCATCTGTGAACGCGTACTCAAGACGCTGCAGGATATGCCAAAGATCTCCGGCCACTCGTTTCCCATCGGAGGACGCACCGGATCGGAGCAGTAGATCGCCCCACTCGGCCATGATCTCCGCCATCAACCAGAAGCCGCTGGGCGCGTCATACGCGGCGAGCCTATCTTGCAAGTCCGAGTACGTTCGGTCATTCGGAGACATCGCATTCACATAGGGGTGGGATGGCGATCCGCCCGCCAAATCCCATTCATTGCGCAGATGAGATTTCAGAAGGTGCCCGATTCTAAGCCTGTAGGATCTCCCTTGCCATGTACGCCAACGGTGTCGGTGCCCGCGTTTCAAATTCCAGGCTCAAAGCCCGCGGTTCCAAGAGCTGGTTGTGGCGTCCTCGTTTCTCCGGTTTCGTGTCGGGGAAGTGAGGCCGGGGGGAGGGCGGCCCTCTCATTTGAACAAAGTGGGATTCGACGTGCGGAGGGAATTCCGGGCTCGTTTCCTGGCGCGCCGATCGCCACTGACGACACCGTCCCTTTGGTAGTGGGGCTGGCCCGGGCGCCGAGCAACCCGGAAGCTGACGCCAGCAGGCCCGAGGGCCGGTGAAGAATCTCGGGGGACGTGCTGTTTCGCTCCAGGGCACCCGTAACGCCGATGCAGCCTGAAACAAGGGCACCCCCTATCAAGGGGGTGCCCTCCTCACTCGTCTGCCTAGCCGTCGATGCCCCACGGCGTGAGGGTCAGGGTCGGTGTCACTGGCGGTGTCCACGTAGGCGTGCGCGTGATCGTCGGTGTGAACGTCGGCAGCCCAATCGTCGGTGTGAAAGTCGGCAGCGCAATCGTCGGCGGCGGCGTCCCCGCCCCATACCAGAAGTCCAGCGGCACCACGCACTCACCATTGAAGGTCAGCTCCACCCTCCAGTGTCCTTCCTTCCAGCTGTCTGGCTGCACCCCAAATCCTGCATACCAGTACTCTGAGCTGTAGGCCCCGAGCACTCTGCCCGGCGCCACGGGCGTCCTGTTGGGCGACTCGAAATCATCTTCCATCGAGTAGTAGCCCTGGTAGTTGAGCCAGTCCAGATACATGCCGGTGTGTGTCGGCCACTCCAGATATGACTCCGTCAGGTATACGTCCACCGGATTGTTGTTCGCCAGGACCACGTACAGGAAGGACGGGTCAGACAGATGGTAGTCGGCGACCACGATCTGGCTGCACGAGGCCACCTGGGTTGGCAGCGGTGTATTCGTGGGTACCGGGGTGGGGGTATCCGTGGGAGGGGTGACCGTCGGGAGCGGCGTCGCAGTCGGCATCGGTGTGTACGGCGTGGTCGACGGGACCGGTGTCGGCTGCACCACTCCACCTGGAACTGTCAGCGGACCGTTGGCTGCCAGCGCCAGGTAGTCCACACTCTCCTTTGTGTGCTTCACCTCGCTGTCGTACGTGGTGTCTTCCTCCACCCTGACCTGCACCGAGGCGGCAGTCAATCCCCGATAGCGCAAGTGCGCGCTGTCGACCTCATCGTAGCGCGCCAGCGCCGCCAGGAACCTCGGCGCCACGGAGTAGCCCTGTCCGAAGTTCACCGTGTACCAGCTGTGGGTGACGGCATCCGCCGTATGCCCGGCCACGTACCCGAGTCCACTCCACGTCCCGGCGCCCGGCTCGATTGCCATCCAGCCGACGATCTCCGCTCCGTGTCGCGTCGTCGCCGCCTCCTCGGCTTCCATCGCCATCTGGAAGGTATCGGCGGTTGCGTTGCGCTGCCGTGTCCCGACCCAGCCTGGATCATTGTTCGACTGCACCTGGCTCACGACGACCGGCGTCGCCCCGAAATCGCTGGCGAACGTGACCGTCTGCCACACGCGTGTGATCCGCCGGCCCACAACCGCGGTCGTCGTCATCGAACCGGCTTCCAACAATCGGCCGTCCGCCAGCTGCCAGCTTCCCGCCTCCAGCACGACGTAGCTCACCGTCTCGGTGGTATGCGTCCCATTCTTGTTGGGGGCCTCATCCACGTAGAGCGTGAACCGGTCGCTCTGCACTCCGGTGATCCGCACCAGGGCGGGGTCCGCCTCGTCGGAGGACAGCGGCTGGGCAAAGACCACCGGGTGCTCGTAGCTCCGCGTCAGCACGACCGTTTGAGGGACATGCGTCAGCGCATCGCTGATCTGCCCCACTTCACCGATCACGATCTCCCCCAGGGCCGGGGTGGGCGCCTCGTAGGCGCCCATGTCCACCACGGCCGATCCGTTACGATCGCCGTCCAGGATTCTTCCCCGGCCATCCAGATCCGTCGCCGGCAGGCCCGCCGCGCCGCTGTTGCCCGTATCGATAGACGTCGAGCCGTAGAACAGGTGGAAATCCTGCCCGCCGGGGCTCACAAACAGCGGATCGGCCGAGATGTTCCCGTTCGTCCCTGTCGGAGTCCCGCAAGACCCAGCGTACGCCGCCGCGCCTTGGCTGAAGGCGTTGCTGGTGCGGAAGACCGGAGGCACGTTCCCGTACGAGCTGGTGCAATACACCGCACTCTGGCCGGCCTTGCCGATCAGCAGGTTGTTCTCCAGCACTGTTCCGCCGTCGTATCCATCGGCCCGTACCGCCGAACCGGTCCCGGCCTGGTTCTCGGCGAAGGTATTGTTCAGCAGGTAGGGCCCGCGCTGTCCGGAAGGCACCAGCCAGTCGATCCCGCCTCCGGAACTGGCCACGTTCCCGTATACCAGGTTCTGGACCACGTCGGCGTTCGATGCGTTGCTTAGATAGATGCCTCCGCCATTGCTGCTGGCCGAGTTGTAGCGAATGACGTTGCCTTCGATGCGCGGGGTTCCCGCCGAACCCAGGGAAATCCCTCCACCCGCCCCCGAGCTGATGGTGTTGTATTCGATGGCGTTCCCCACTACCACGGCTGATCCAGCCGTGCGCAGCAGGATCCCGCCACCGCCGCTGCCACCACTACACCCGGCCCGTGCGTTGTAGCGGATGATGTTGCCCTCAATCCTGGGTGCCCCACCGACGGCCGTGATCCCCACGCCGTTGCAGGCGCGGTTCTCCTCGATGTGGTTGCCGCGGATCACGGCCGATGCGGAGGTCAATTGCAGCCCGCCCCCCTCGGACACGCCGGCGCCACCGCGGATCGTGAAGCCCTCGACCGTCGCGTGCCCCGCCGAGGCGCCCTCGGTGAGCGTGATCACGCGTCCGACGCCGGCTCCATCGATTGTGGTCACTCCTGGGCCGTCGGCGCTGCGCAGGTAGACGTCCTTGCCCAGCGCCAGGTTCTCCCGGTACACACCAGGCGCTACCACGATCTCGTCGCCGTCGCTGGCGGCGTCAACCGCCGCCTGGATGGAGGGGAAATCCCCGGGGACATGCCAGACCGTCTGCGCAAATGTGGCGCCCCCCAAGGAGAGTCCAGCCAACACGAGCAGCGCTGCGAGCATTGCACTCCATCGCCTCAGCTTCTTCATCGCATCCTCCCTGACGAGCCTTACTGCGTGACGAGTGCAGCCAAGTTGAGAAGACGAAACCATCCCTCGTAGTGGCATGGTTCCCGAGGGTCGATTCCGATCGACACTCGACCCTATGGATGGAAGACAGCCTGATCGCCAGTCCCCTTGCATGCATTCTAAGGTGAGCGGCACCAGAATCAATGGCCAAATACAAGGATGCTCCCTGCGTCTGCCCCCAGGGGATCGGTGTCATCACCGCTGCGCGTCTCTCCAGACAGGGCTCCGGTGACGGCTGTCTTGCGCCTTCAGCCACTCGGGCGCCTGCCGCGGGTGCTGCGCGACGTCGGCCTCGACGAGGGTGTGCCCGAGCAGGGTCGGCGCGGTTGACACGTCCCAGCGAGTCGAGCACATGCCGGTCCACAACGTTCGCCCTGGCGCCAGGGTCGCCGGGCGGCGATTGGTGGGCCTGGTGATCCATCAAGCGTCCAACACGCGTCCCCGATCCGCAACCAAGGCGCAGCCACTGGAGGCCCAAAGCCTTCCCGCCAGGAAGGTATCGCGATCGTTCCCACCGCGCGGCAGGGGCGGAGACAGCACTGTACGCATCAGGCTCGCGCAATTGCTCGTGCAGTTGGCTACCCAGCGCCCAGGCCTGCAAAGTGCCAGAGCCTTGCCGATCGGTGCTCGTTGACCTCCACTCAGGAGCGTGGCCGCTCTCAATCAGACCCCAGCATGCGGATAGCCTGCTCGATGGCGTAGGGGGTGAGCTCGTGCCCGGCGCCGGGGACGATGGCGTAGCGCACGTTGTACCCGCGCCCGGCGAGGTTCTGGACGGTTGGCAGAATGTATTCGATGAGCAAATCGTTCTCCCCCCAGGTGAACAGGTAGGGCATGTTCACGCTCGCTGGCGCAATCGGGTCGAGCCTTGGTGCCCCGGCGGTGACGACCCCGGCAACGCGCTCCGGATAACGGACAGAGAGACGGTAAGCGAAAGCGCCCCCCTGTGAAAGTCCGAGGAGCACGGCGCCGCGGTTGTCAAGCGGATAGCGCTCCGCCACCTCGGCCAGGATGCCGTCCAGAACTCCGAGGGGCCCCTCGGGCTGGGGATCATATGTTCCGAACGTGGGAGCCACGAAGATCGCACCGGCAGCGGTGACGAGTTCGGCGGCCGGGAGCATGTGTCCCGCCTCGCCGCCGTTTCCATGCAGAGCGACCAGGACCGGCCATCCACCCGGCGGCGGTGAACCGGAAGGGATGATGAGGTAGTAGTCATAACCCCGGTACGTTTGCTGAGCACCCCGAAATCGCGCCCTTTCGAATGCCTGGGCATAGCTGTCCGCGAAGTCGGCTCGCACGAACCAGACAGATACCGCCGCCAGGAGGACCAGCGCGAGGACCAGCAGCACCGACGTGAAGATCAGCCGGGAGCTAATGGGCGCGCGCTCGCGCTCGAGATGAGCCCGCTCAACCAACGCCCGGGCTGTCTGCTCCTCGAGCAGCCGGTCCACGGCCTCCACAGCCGGCAGACCGGTCAGTTCACTGGCCAGGTTCATGGCCAGCGTTTTGCCGGCCAGCGCCGGATTGAGATGGAGCGCCCGCCGCAGCGCCTAGAGCGCACCGGCGCGGTCCCGGCGCAGGTGGAGGCCAAGCGCCAGGTCGAGCTCCTTGGCCGAAGCCTGGGCGACGCGCGGATGGATCGGCGGAAGCGACTCCTCGGGCGGGGGCTTCCGTGCGGCCGCGGGTCCGGGTCGTGCTGGTGCTGGCTGCGATGGCTGCGGCTCAGCAGCTGGAGGCGTCGACCCAGCGGGCGGAGCCGTCGTATTCCAGACCTGGCGCGCGGTCTGGCGGGCGAGCTCGCGCAGTGCCGGATCGGGATCGCTGCGATAGACCCGTTCCAGGACCTCGAGCACACGCCGGTCCGCAACGTGCGGGCTGCGCCCCAGCGCCAGGATTGCCTGGCGGCGTCTGGCGGGATCCGGATCCTGGAGGCTGGCGATCCACCGAGCGTCCAACACGCGTCCTCAAATCGCAAATGCGGCGCCGGGGCATTGGAGGCGCCGCGCATGGGATCGCGACGAGCGGGGGTAGCCTGATCGCCCCGATCGCGCCGGACGCCGGACACCCCCACACTCCAGCAGGTGGGTTGCCCTGGGCGCGGCTCCCTCGCCCTTGCGGCCCGCCACCCTATGGGCAGGCACTGTTGTTGTCGATGTTGGGATCGATAATGCTGAATGTGTCCCGTCCGACCAACAACCGCGCGTTGCCAGCGCGCCCACGAGTGGTGACGATCCCCAGGACGAAGCTGGGTTCGCCGGTCCCGCCCAGGAAGAGCAGCCTTCCGCCCAGCTCGGCGTAGATGAACGGGCCCACGAACCGCCGTCCATCGGCTTGCCGCCAAAGGTATTGCCCCGAGGTCAGGTTGAGCAGCAGGCAGGCGCCGGACGAATCGCTCTGCAGGGTCAGGGTGGTGTCTCCCGGCTCGGGCTCGCAAAACGGGTCGAAGAGGCCGACGGTCTCGGACAGGTCCTTGGCCCGCACCAGCTGCTGCTGGCTGGCGCTCGGGTTGAGCAAGATTGCCTCGGCCTGGGCGAGCACCTCGTGGAGCGGGGTGTCCAGCGTTCCGTCTCTATTCGTGTCGATGCGGTCGTCCCATCCCACCGCGCCATGGGCGAAGTTCAGCCATGCCGATAGGAGCTGCGCCTGGGCCTTGGGCCGCATCCCCGGCCCGCTCGAGTTCATCACGGTTCGGGCCTGCGCCAGGGTGGTGGCAGGGACCCTCTCGGAGAAG